>NZ_JBBOOK010000001.1:947631-1263508 GCF_038003045.1 Sporosarcina sp. FSL W7-1349 | reverse complement strand
AATGGCCGGGTACTTCTTTTTCGCTTGAGTTACCATGTTTTCGGATTTATCCACTCCAATTACATCTACCCCCAAACCGTGTAACCGATTGGCCAAATCGCCCGTTCCGCATCCAAGGTCCAGTATTTTCTCGCCTTGCCGTGGCGCCAAAACTTCAATCAAATCGGTGCCGTAATTCGAGATGAAACGATGTTTTCCGTCATATAAATGAGCATTCCATGAATCGTGAGTTTTTGTCATTTCCTTCTCTCCCTTTCTGTTTCCACAAATTGAATTATACTGGAATCGTGTAATAATGAATATTAACTAAAAAAGCATTTATTAATAACGATTTGTTATAAAAGGAGAGTTATAAATGGAAATGAAATGGTTGAAAACCTTTTGTGTCGCAGCCAAATATGAAAACTTCCGACAAGCATCGGAAGAACTGTTTCTCACACAGCCCGCCATCACAAAACATATTCAGCGATTGGAAGTCCATCTGAATCAACCTCTATTTGAGAGGATCGGAAAAAGCGTTGTCCTGACAGCGGCCGGCCACCGTTTTCTACCGATTGCCACGAATATCGTGACCACCTATGAACAAGGAATAGAAGACTTTGAAGCATGGAAGCAGGGGTATAAGCGTAAATTAATGATTGCCACTGCACCTCAAATCGCCTCATCCGTCCTTCCGCCCATCATGCGGAGGTTCATGGATGAAAATCCTGATATCGAGTTGATCATCAATGTGCTGAACTCCTACGAAATCGGGGAAGAAATTAGTGTAGGCCGGGCGGATCTTGGTTTGACAAGAATCCGCCCGGTGCAATCCAATATCGATTGCCGGATTGTGCATGAGGAACCTGTCCTATTGGTGGCTCCACCCGATGAACGAAACGGAACGCCGGTTGATGAAGAAACAGTGTTGGCAACCTACCGAGTCATCACCCATAACCATCCGGACTATTGGGACCGGCTCTTACCGGAAATCAAACGACATTATCCAAACGTCCGGACGATGAAAGTCAACCAAATAGAGATCACCAAGCGATTCATTGAACAAGGGCTCGGCATTTCCTATGTACCGTATACGATGGTCAAAGAAGAAGTAAGGACGAATCGGCTGACCGAAATCAAACCGAATAAAATTATCCCGCCCCATTCCACGACATATGTGCTGACAAAAGTGATGACTGAAGAAGCAGACGCATTCCTCGTTTTCTTGGAAGAGGAAATCAAAAAAGCAGGAAGGACCCCGGCCCAGCCGTAACTCGGATAGGCGGGGTCCCCATGCTTCACTTCTGCTCCAATCCAAGCATATCCGTCATCGGGCAATAGCGCGTCATCCCTTCCGCGACTTTCATCGCGCCGACCATGGACCAAATTAATTGCTGGCCGGATGGCTTTTCCCAAGACATCTTAGCGGTGGACCAGGCGAGCAACGTCAGGCCGCCCGTAATGCGGATCAATGCATTGACCGTTCCGATATTTTGCTTCATGATGAGAAACTCCTTTCAGGTCTTTCTTTTCAGAATTCCCAGTAAGATGAACGATAAACAAAATTCCGGACAGGTCGCATTTCTGCGTCCCTGTCCGGAATACTAACCGCGATTACCGTTCAAACACTTGATGAAGCACTTTAGTCGGCTCAACATTGATCAAATTCTTATAAAGGCAGCTTTGCGGTTTGTCCCGCAACACTTTCGAAAAGGAATTGGCCCATTCCGCTTCGCCGGCGATATGGACTTCCTTCCAGCCACGGTCTTTTTTCAACTTCTCGACGACGGGTCCCATTTCTTTGAAGAACCGCTCCAAGTTCTGTTTTAGCCGCTGATCGAGATCATCGACGTGGCTGCCGCCGGTTCCGCGGTTTCCTGAAGGGTTTAGTCCTTTTTGTTCCCGCCACACTTGCAAGCCGGAGTCAAATTCATACGTTTTTTCATCATGAATGAAGCCCATTGCTGTATCCAAAATGCGGACTTCTCCGAAGCTTGGCAAGACGATGCCCGCTTCTGGATACGCTTTCAACATGTATTCCAATTGTTCGGTCTCAGGGTGTGTTTCCCAGTAGAAATTCGTTTTTACCGGCACTTGGACATAATGGACCGACCATAACTCCGGATTTGATGACGCAAAAATAACGACCCCTTTATGCAAGTCGTTTTGGTTGTTTTCGATCTCTTTCTCCACTTTCGCTCGCAGTTTCTTGTACGCTTTCAATTCCTCGGCGTCTTTGGAAGCCTGCAAATACTCCTGAATCCGTTTCAACCCGTTTTTTAACTGGATTTTCCAAGCCCCGTTCGCTTGTTCGGGATCCGCCGGGTTCGTATTCAAATACACACTTAACACGCATCGGTCAACACAATGGAAATCTTGTAAGGCTTGAAGTTCCTTGCTCAATGTCATATACTCTTCAACCTCCTCATCCTATACTCTCTTTTCCTTTTACCCGATTGCACTTAGGTTGAAACCTAAAACTGATGCTCGGCTATCACATCATAATCATCGACCGCCCTTTATATTCCGGTCCCTCGCAGAAAGCTACAAGAGTCCTATTTCACCCGAGCACCAGTTTGGTACACTAGTAAAGGTTTCATTACATAAGATTGGACTGGTAAAATGAAAGGCACTTCACATGTACTAATCGGGGCAATAGCGGGGGCAGGCGCAGGGCTCTATCTCGATGCCGATTCGCTGACGCTCGCCATCTGCGCTTCTGTGGGCGGGGTGGCAGGGGTGATTCCCGATTTGGATACGAACGGGTTGGCGAGCAATGCCGTGACGTTGTCGAAGAAAAAAGTGAAAACACCGCTGTTGCTCATGGGAATTGGCGTCGTTTGCTACGCGTTTTATCAATTCTTTCGGGGAACGGAATCGCTATCGCTCAAACAGCTCGGGCTTGGCATTGGAATGATGATATTATCAGCTGTCATTACCCAAAAGCGGATGCTGACATTGACGGGCGTCGGCGTCATTCTCGGAGGAGTGGCGCTCGACCGGTCATGGCTTGTTTTATTTGGGCTATTTGTCGTCCTCGCTTCCTTTACCCCGCATCGCTCCTATACACATTCCTTATTGGGCCTTGGCTTTTTCGCGCTGATCTTGCGGATGGCAGAAACGGATTTGCAGCTGGAAGGCTTGTATTTGGCCGGCATGGCAGGATATGCGAGTCATTTGATCGCCGATATGAAGCTCTTGCCGATGAATCGAAGAGGAGTTAAACTTTTTGCGCCGATTTGGAATAAAGAATTTTAATTTATCGGAATAAGGACTCCCCCGCCCATTTTTTTCATATGATGTGGTTGGGGTGATAAAAATGGCGAGAGCGAATTACCGGAATGCAGATGTGGATTTGATGGCAAGGATGATGCGGGCAGAAGCCGAAGGGGAAGGCAAGCAAGGGATGTTATATGTCGGAAATGTCATCGTGAACCGTCTCGTAGCGAATTGTTTGGACTTCCGTGATCTCCGGACGATTGAAGATGTCATTTTTCAAATCCAAGGGGGAAATTATTCGTTCGAAGCGGTTCAGAAAGGTAATACGTTCTATCAAAGAGCGAGGGAAACGGAGAGACGGCTCGCCAGGCAGACATTGGATTATTGGAGAGATCACCCGGCGAAGTATGCTCTTTGGTATTTCAACCCATACGCACCATGCCCGCCAACCTGGTACGGCCAACCGTTTACCGGGCAATTCAAAAACCATTGTTTTTATGAACCCGCGCCGGACACCTGTGAAGGAGTGTATATGGGGTAGTGTAACGGCATTGTCGACTTCTATTCTGAAGGAAAATCATGTTTGGAAACGAGAAGAACGAAGACAGCCCCCGAATGTGAGGGCAAATCAGGCATCTATGCTCAACGGAAAATCGAGATGGAAAGCGTGATCAGATAACAAGGGCAATCGGTGGTGGCCATGGCTCTTAATATATTGAAAGTGCTGGCAATCTGCAGCAGCTTTCAGAACAACAGAAAAAAGCAGGCGGAGAAAAGTGGCTCATTTTCTCCGCCTGCTTTATTTGTGCGCCCGGCATGGGCTATAACTTGGTGGTGAAAGTCCACTACAGGCTTGGCAGTAGGAACTGTTAGCTTAAGGCAAGGGTGTCCATCGTGAGGTGGAATCTGAAGGAAGCCGGCGGCAAACTCCCGAACCGACGGACAGAAACCGCATATAAGGCTGAATTGGAATGGATGAGTTTGCAAATCAAAACGAAGTCCAATACTGCCCGAGTTCCATACAGTAAATGCGGCGGTTACATGGGAGGAAGGTTATAGCTCTTACCCGGGGAGGTCTTACAGGGGTTCCCGACAAGAGGGATGGAATATTCCACAGGAACAAATCCGTCAGTGATGGCAGGTTGAACTGTAAGAAGTCAGCAGAGGCCATAGTAGTCCAACAGGATGAAGGGCCGAACAATAACAACCCTGAAATGAAATGGAGGTAAGGACAGTGCAGAGACCACAGAAAACATCGGCAGGTGGCTGGCCGCAAAGAGATAGGTTGGAAACCGAAGGGTATGCGGGAGCGTGCAGCCCTGTCTTTACGAAAATGGAACAACGGGGTGGTATCAGTTTGATTGACAAAGTGGTGGATATCAACAATCTCTTCAATGCCTGCAAGAAAGTGAAGGCAAATAAAGGGGCGCCCGGTGTTGACGGAATGACAGTAGAGGAACTCTTTGGTCACGTCGCCAAATACCGCGACCATCTGATTCGGAAACTGAAAGACGGTTCGTACGAACCATTGCCTGTCAAACGGGTGGAAATTCCGAAACCGGATGGGTCAAAACGGAAATTGGGTATCCCTTGTGTTCGTGACCGAATGGTTCAGCAAGCAATCTATCAAGTGATTGGCAAGGTAATTGACCCGTACTTCTCCGATATGAGTTTCGGATTCCGTCCAAAGAGGAACCAGCATCAAGCCATCAGGCAAACCATCGCGTACTACGAACAAGGGTACAAAATTGTGGTTGATTGTGACCTGAAAAGTTACTTCGACACCATACATCATCAGAAATTGATGGAATACCTCAAAGAGTTCATCAGCGATAAGATTGTCCTGAAACTGATTTGGAAATTCCTCAAGAGCGGCATCTTGGAAGGCGGGCTTATCAGTCCGACAGAAGAAGGTGCTCCACAGGGCGGTGTTCTTTCTCCACTTCTTAGCAATGTCTACCTGAACCAATTGGACAGGGAACTGGAGAGAAGGGGACACAAATTCGTACGATTCGCAGATGACTTTTGTATTTATGTCAAAAGTAGACGGGCTGGGGAACGTGTACTGGGGAATGTCTCCAAGTTTCTCGAAGAAGACTTGAAACTAACCGTGAATCAAAAGAAGAGTAAAGTCGGTTCTCCAGTCAAACTGAAATTCCTGGGTTTTTGTCTACATTCCACCGCTAAAGGAGTCGGATGTAGACCACACCAATCTGCCAAGAAACGGTTCAAAGCCAAACTAAAAGGCATCACGAAACGGAATCGCGCGGGTCACTTCGAACAGATTGCCAAAGAACTAAATCAAGTGACAGTGGGTTGGATCAACTACTATGGAATTGGATTGATGAAACAATTTATCCGTTCCATGGCACAATGGTTAAACCATCGATTACGTCAATTGATATGGAAGCGTTGGAAGAAGACGAAGACGAAATACAGTCAACTACGCAGGCTTGGCATCTGGCACGAGGAAGCCTGGAAAGTGGCAAATTCCCGAAAGGGATATTGGCGAGTGTCCAAAAGCGAAACGCTCCACAAGGCAATCAAAACAGAAACGCTCAAAAAGTGGGGTCTGAAAGACCTGAACCACTTATATGAGCGTCGATACTTAAGTTATTGAACCGCCGTATACGGAACCGTATGTACGGTGGTGTGAGAGGTCGGGAGTTAATCACTCCCTCCTACTCGATTAGCAACTTTTATGACAGCCTCTTTTCTTCATTTTAGACTTTTCGGAATTAGTTGACAAATACAAGAGGTTACCTATATACTTACATCGAATTCAAGCCAATTTATTATTTGGGAAGATAGTAGCTCCTTAATTTGATAAAAAAACAGAAAAAATTATTTGTAAACGCTTTCAAACTTTATTGGAATTGATTGTGATTGTGACGAATGAAAGTGTATTCCATTGGTCGAAAGTTTCGAGAAATATGGAAAGGGTGTTCTGACTATGATTTTTAATGTGTCCGGGCAATCGGATAGTCCTCAAGTTCAGCAGAAGGATCGCAGGATACACGTCGATCCTTCTGCATTCGGGATTTTAAGAAAGGAGTAGATCAAAAACATCGGAATGAAACGAACGAAAGGATTTCTTCTCCACTATGGGTGGGAAATGGGAATCAGTGATGCTGAAAGAGAATTGGCATCTCAAGCTCCACTTAATACATTACTAAAGCAAGGTCCCGTTTATCATCATCTGAACGGATATATTAATAGCATTATATACGAGGCGGATTTTGAATTAGGGCATGATCAATCCGTTAAGTCCGTCAAAGGGGAAGGGATATGGCTTGGGTCTTATGAGGCAGAAGAGCATATAAAACATCTGTCTGTTTCCGACACGCCCGTTTGTCACATGAATATTGGTTATTTAAATGGATATTTATCAACGATCTGTAACCATCCTGTTATCGCTAAGGAAGTCTCTTGTGTCGGCATGGGAGACGAGAAATGCAATTGGATCGTAAAATCAAAAGAGTATTGGGAAGAAGATATTCAGGATGAATTGCAATATTATCACCAAACGCCAATTGTAGAGGAATTGGAATATACGTATGAGCAACTATTGGAACAGCGCAATTATATAATGAAAGTATCAGATGTGCATAAAAGATTGACGGAAGATATTATAAAAGGGAAGGATCTGCAGTCCATTATAAACAGTGTTTATGAAATTTCCGAAATCCCATGTATGATTCGTGATTTGAATTTTCGGACACTTGTATATTCTGGCCTGACAAAGGAAGAAATACAAAACTTAGAAACGGATTTCAATGAATCGATACAGGGAAAGAATAATGCTGAAACTTTGTTTACGGAGACAGGAACGGAACTAACTACTTTCGAATATAACACGGTGATCAGCACAGATCTTCAAGAGCGTCTTCTGGTTCCCATTACTGTAAGCGGAAAAATCGTCGGTTACTGTACGTTTATCTATATGGAAGGCAAAAACAGCTATCAAGAGAATGATACACTCATACTGGAAAGGGTCGCTAATGCTGTGTCTTTATTTCTTTTAAATGAGAAGACAAGCTTTGAAGCATTTGAACGGATGAAAGGGAGTTTCCTGGAGCAGTTATTAAATAAACAATATGTACTGCGAAAAGAAATCCTAAGACGTGGAACCTATGTGAACATGGATCTTTCGCAGCCCTTTCATATCATCGTACTAGGATATGACAAAAGACAAGTAGATAATATGAATGATGAGTTTTTGCTGCATGAGCAAATATTAGAAACGGCACATAACTATTTCCAGGGACAACAACGTCATATTTTGATTAGCCAACGAGAGGGAAATCTCGTTTGTTTAATAAGTAACGAAAATGAAAGTGGGATTGTTGAACTCTCACATAATTTCTTAAGCTTTTTAAAAAAGTCTTTTGAAAATTGCAGTTTCAAAATCGGTATCAGTGCTAAGGGCAAAGAAATAGAGTCAGCGTCTAAACATTATGACGAAGCATTAGTTGCACAAAGGATGGCTGTGACGAAAAAAGTAGTTTCATTTCAGGATTTGGGAATTGTAGGCGTATTGATTAATTCATCTAACGTCGAAACTATTAAATCGTTAGCAAGCAATATGTTGGGTCCTTTTTATAATGGGGATAGTATTCAAGACGATAAACTTATTAAAACGCTTTATTTGTTTTTAGCCAATGGGGGAAGGTTAGAGCAGACAATGAGAGATCTTTCGTTATCAATGAGCGGATTATTATACCGGATAAATAAAATAGAATCTGCCCTTAAAAAAGATTTACGTGATCCTGATGATAGTCATCAGCTATTTCTGCTGTTAGAAGCCTTGGTCGCACTCGGACAATTAGAATTAGAGTAAAATAACAGCTTCGGAGTTAAGGGGTCTTTCCTTTAAGTTTTGAACAAACCCATCCACTTAAATTATCATTTGAGGGCTTGGACATAGGCCAAGATAAACTGAATCCGGTCAGTTCGGCCTACAGTGGCAATTTTGAGTTTTCGGGTATAATTGAAAAGGTTATTTTCGAGTTAGAAAAAGATAACTAGTATCGGTTTGTTGAAAAATGGTTTTATATAATGAGGAACCTTCTCGTAGTTCGAAGAGAAGGTTCCTCTTTTTTGTTGTCCAGCTAATACAAAAAAGCCTTTAATCCAAGAAAAGCGACATTTTTTACTAGAAACAGAGTTTTGAAAGTTAGAACTACAAAGTTTTTACTAAATGGTCCAATTATTCTATACAATTTTGATTCTAGTTACTGTCTTTTTTCAATGACATAATGTATGAAAGGCTTCATTGAAAGCGGATACATAACTGGGAGAGTGGTCCGGATTTTCCTTGGAGCTATTTAAAGACCTCAATGGAAAGGAAGGTAATTATGTCACAAATTTCAACAAAGAGAATACAAACTGGAGATTATGAAACGGTATTTCATGAGGGAGGGGAGCAAAACAAGGAGACTGTCCTATTTCTTCATGGAGGCGGTCCCGGGGCTACCGCAATGTCCAATTGGAAAAATATCTTACCTGAATTTAGCGAACGGTATCATGTGGTGGCTCCCGACCTTCGAGGCTTTGGCAGTACGGATCATCCTGAAGAGCCGCCAACTGAAATGTTGGGATGGATGCGTCAAAGAGTGGATCAGATCGCGGCCTTAATGGAGCAGCTAAATATCGAAAAAGCACATGTAGTCGGGAATTCCATGGGAGGGGCACTTGCCCTGAACTTGCTCATCAGTATTCCGGAACGATTCGACCGCGTGATTCTAATGGGCAGCGCAGGCGCATCCACGGAACCGACACCAGAGCTTTATAGAATGGCCAACTTTTATAAAGACCCAACGCCTGTTGCGCTTGAGAATTTATTTAAGTGGTTTGTGTACGATGAAGCTATCCTAGGAGACCAACTTGCAGCGATTACTGAGGAACGGTTCCAGGAAGTCATGCGTCCTGAGGTCCGAAAATCTTATGAATCGATGTTTAAAAGCCCTCCGTATATGACTATTCCTCCAGCTGCGCTCAGAAGAATGGAGCAACCGTTTTTAATTCTTCATGGGCGGGACGATCGTTTTGTCCCGTACGAAGGAAGTCTTCAGTTTTTAACACATTTACCAAACGCGCAATTGCATGTGTTTGACCGTTGTGGCCATTGGGTGCAAGTTGAACGGAAAAAAGAATTTGTAAAACTAGTCTCGGATTTCTTTGCGGAAGAACTATAAATCATTGTAGAAAAGGAGACATGTCCCATGAAGCAAAACGTAGCGGATATTGGTGTATTGCAAACCCATGAAGATCTAGTAGAGAAGGCGAAAAACTTCGTACCTACATTGCGTGCCCGGGGGAGTGAGACAGAAGAACTTCGGAGAGTTCCGGAAGATATCATGACTGCACTAAAAGAGGAGGGGCTCTTTAAAATCCTTCGCCCCCGACGATACGGCGGCCATCAAGCGAATATGCGGACGTATTTGGACTGTCTCGTTGAAATTTCCCGCGGTTGCGGATCGACTGGTTGGGTCTATTCCCTATGTAATATCCGCGAATTAATGATAGCGGAATCATTTTCAGAAAAGGCGCATGAAGAAATATATGGTCCGGGAACGGACGTCGTGTTTGCAGGTGTCTTTGAACCACGGGAAATCCAAGTCCGCCGTGTGGAGGGGGGCTACCATATTGACGAGGGGAGATGGATGTTCTGCTCGGGCAGTGTCCATGCGACATGGGGCTACTTTGGGATGCCGCTCGTCGATAAGGCGGGCGCCGTCGTAGATCATGGTTTGATCACTATGCCGTTCAAAGACATTGAAATTGGCGACGACTGGCGTACGCTTGGAATGAGAGGGACATCGAGCCATGGCGTTGTGATCAGGGATACATTCATCCCAGACCATCGTGCTGTCTCCTTATCAGAAGCCAAAAACGGGAACTTCCAATCGGCCCATTTGCGGGATGAGTCATTATATAATACGGCGCTTTTCCCGGCACTCAATCTGTCGTTAGCCGCTCCAGCGTTGGGGCTTGCCAGAGCCGCCTTGGACATTTTTATGGAAAGGCTTCCAAACCGCAGAATCAGTTATACATTTTATGATAAACAAAGCGAAGCGCCCGTGACGCATTTGCAGTTATCTGAAGCTTCATTGAAAATCGACTCGGCAGCGATGCACTTCCAGCGTGTGGCGGATGAACTCGATGCTACCGCAAAAAGCGGACAGTATATGGATCCGGACATGCGTATTAAACTCAATGGAGATATGGGAATTGCTGTGGAATATTGCAAAGAAGCGATCAATATTTTAATTGGCTCTAGTGGCGGAT
Organism: Sporosarcina sp. FSL W7-1349; assembly: GCF_038003045.1. Lineage (NCBI taxonomy): Bacteria > Bacillati > Bacillota > Bacilli > Caryophanales > Caryophanaceae > Sporosarcina > Sporosarcina sp. FSL W7-1349. Next base: position 1,253,020 of record NZ_JBBOOK010000001.1, on the reverse strand, counting down.
CGTATATTTATGATGGCAACCCGCTGCAACGAGTATTCCGTGATTTCTGGTCGATGTATGTTCATGGTGCAATTTTGCCGACTTCCCAATTGGAAACTTACGGTCGCTCCTTGTGCGGATTAGAACCTAATAAAGATTTTATTTAAATTGATATTACACTGAAACGTAATTGATATTAATGGAAAGGAAGGATACAACATGAATCCTGAAATTGCGAAATTAGGTCACGTTTCTCTCGTCACCCCTAATTTAGAGAAGTCTCTTTGGTTTTTTCATGAAGTACTTGGCCTAGAAATCACGGAACGGTCAAGTGATACTGTTTATCTGCGGGCGTATGGAGAATTTGAACATCACAGCCTCGTTTTGAAGGCTGGAGACCGAGCTTACATGGACCATATCGGATGGCGAGTGAAGCGTCCAGAGGATGTGGAGCAATTTGAGCATCTATTGAAACAGTCCGGCACAGAAGTTCAAAAAATATTGAAAGGCCATGAAGCGGGACAGGGAGATGCTATTCGATTCCAGATGCCGACAGGCCATAACTTTGAATTATATTACGACGTGCAAAAACCGCTTGCTCCGGAGGGCGAACGTTCTGTCTTGAAAAACCAAACACATAAAGCGTGGAATCGGGGTATTTCCCCACGCAGAATCGATCATGTGAACGTTTGGACTACACACGATCCAAGTGTTTCGCATAATTGGCTATCAGAGCAATTGGGCTTTAAAATGCGGGAGTATATCCGGGTGAATAACGAACAAGTACTTGCCGGATGGATGAGTGTTACTCCACTAGTCCATGATATTGCAGTCATGGGCATGCCAAACGCCGCCACACCTGCAAGGCTCCATCACGTGGCCTATTGGTTGGACAACGCGCAAGATGTGCTACGAGCATGCGATATTCTTCGGGAGAATGGAATCGTTCCGGATTCGGGTCCTGGAAAACACGGTATTAGCCAGGCGCTCTTCACTTATGTCCGGGATCCTGGAAGTGGTCACCGGGTGGAATTGTTCAGCAACAGCTATCTCATTTTCGATCCGGATTGGGAGCCGCTTGAATGGACGGAAAAGGATATGGATCTTGGATTGACATATTGGGGACCAACAGAATATGTTCCAAATCAAAACAATCATGCTATGGATCAAACAACAGAAGCGCTAAGCCAATTATCTTCTTTAGCTGCGGTTGCAAAAGATTGAGTAAATAGAAATTTCATATAGACAGTGAGTGGAATGAAACTGAGGTCTTTCATTCCACCCACTGTGTTTACTGCATCAAGCATGTTTTCTAGAAGGGAGTGATCCATATTGAAGATCCACACTTGCAACAAGTTACAATTGCCGGCTTCCATTATTGCAATAGGCGCATTTGATGGTGTGCATAAAGGACACCAACAATTAATTCTCAGTGCTCGTCTTCAAGCGGAGAAACTACAAGTCCCTTTAGTATTATACACATTCGATCCTCCACCAAAGGTTTATTTCCAGAAAGTGTAACTTTTAACCCCCTTATCTGAGAAGTTAGCTAGATTTAGCCGTTTAGGTGTGCAACATGTGATTGTTGCACCATTCGACACTCATTACGCTTCACGGGAGGTCGAAGAATTTTATGACGAACTGCAGGCGTTGAACCCAAAAGGCATTTGGGTTGGAGATGATTTTCGGTTTGGCGTTAACCGAACGGGCAATGTCGATTTATTAGGAGAACGATTTCCTGTGCATTTGCTAGAGCCGGTCCGATGTGGATCGGGGGAAATCATCTCATCGAGCCGAATACGCCAGCTTTTCAATGAAGCTGATACATTATTAGGATGGAATACAGATAGTATGAATGAGCCATCATAAATCTCGTTTTAAAAGAGGAGGCATGCAGGATGACAAGCAAAAGCATTGTAGAATTAGCAGATTATTTATGGGATGCCGAACAGACTGGACGAGGTGTACAAGCGTTGACAGAACTTCACCCAGAACTCAGCATTTTCGAAGCCTATCAGGTTCAGCTGCACAATATTGACAAGAAGCTGAAAAGCGGTCAAACCGTAACTGGAAAAAAGATTGGATTAACTTCCTTGGCTATGCAGGAACTACTAGGCGTTGACCAACCTGACTATGGGCATCTCCTGGATAGCATGGTCGTGGAGAATGGGGGCGAGGTTCCTTACTCCAAGGTCATGCAGCCAAAGGTAGAAGGAGAGATTGCCTTTGTCCTGAAGGAAGACTTGGTCGGCCCGTCTATAACAATAGAAGATGTCTGGAAGGCTACGGATTACGTTTTACCCTCCATTGAAATTGTGGATAGCCGAGTGAAGAATTGGCAGATCAAGCTGGAGGATACGATCGCAGATAATGCGTCCAGTGGTTTGTATGTGCTGGGAGGGCAGCCCGTACGTATAGCTGACGTCGATTTGAAGCAAGTCAAGATGGTATTGAAGAAAAATGGAAGCATTGTAAACACAGGCGTTGGCGCTGCGGTTCTCGGAGATCCTGCGTACGCGGTGGCCTGGTTAGCCAACAAACTGCATGAATTCGGCATTGTATTGAAGGCGGGCGAAGTCATTTTATCCGGTGCGTTGTCGGCCGCAGTCGAGGCACAGCCGCGGGACACGTTCAGCATCGAAATCGATCATTTAGGAGAAGCGAGTGTTACTTTTTCATAAAGTGAAGGCCAGGGACCATACGGCCTATATGGGCAAAGAAGAGGGGGAAGCCAAATGACAAAAGTGAAGACAGCCATACTGGGCTCAGGAAATATTGGAACGGATTTAATGTTCAAGTTATTAAGATCCGAAGTCTTGGAGCCGACGGTCATGATTGGAATTGACCCGGAATCTGATGGGTTGAGACAAGCAAAAGAGAGAGGGTTACTTACCATCGATAACTGTATTGATGGCTTTCTCGAGCAATCTGACTTGGCGGATATCGTAATTGATGCGACATCTGCAAAAGCGCATATTCATCATGCAAAAGTTTTAAAACAGATTGGAAAGCAGGTGCTTGATCTGACGCCTGCTGCCATTGGTCCGCCTGTGGTGCCGCCAGTCAATCTTCGAGAATTTTTGCATGAACCGAATATTAATATGATTACTTGCGGAGGCCAGGCAACCATTCCAATTGTGCATGCTGTTAACCGGATTGCACCGGTTACGTATGCGGAAATCGTAGCGACCATTGCAAGTCTGAGTGCAGGTCCGGGAACCCGAGCAAATATTGATGAATTTACACAAACAACCGCCCGGGCGATCGAGAAAGTGGGAGGAGCCAAGCAAGGGAAAGCGATTATTATTCTTAATCCTGCTGATCCACCGATTGTGATGCGTGATACGGTGTATATGGAAGTTGCCGAAGGAACGATGGACGAAGGGAAAATCACCCAATCCATCAAGGAGATCGTAGCGGATGTTCAATCTTATGTGCCCGGCTATCGGATGCGGACGGAACCAATCTTTGATGGAAATAAAGTGACTGTTTTCCTGGAAGTCGAAGGATCGGGAGACTACTTACCTACATATGCCGGAAATCTGGATATTATGACAGCGTCTGCCGTGAAGGTAGCTGAGGAGTTTGCAAAACATCATTTCAAAGTGGAGGCGGGGGTGCAATCATGAGTGCAAATCGAGAGGTTTACATTACGGAAGTCGCGATGCGCGACGGGAGCCATGCAATCGCCCATCAATTCACGTTAGAGCAGGTGCGAAGTTTAGCCAAAGCCTTGGATGAAGCGAATGTTCCATATATAGAAGTTTCCCATGGAGATGGCTTAGGCGGATCATCCTTGCAGTACGGCCGTTCATTGACGGATGAAATGGAATTGATCGAGGGCGCCGTTGACGTTTGTAAGCAAGCCAAGATCGCGGTTTTATTATTGCCGGGAATTGGAACGCAAGCTGAATTGAAACAGGCTGCTAAACTGGGAGCTAAAATGGTCCGGATCGCCACCCATGTTAAAGAAGCGGATGTTTCCCCACAACATTTTGCATTGGCAAAAGAACTAGGCTTGGAGACAGTGGGCTTTCTCATGATGTCCCATATGGCATCAGCTGAGGAATTGGTCAAACAGGCGAAGTTGATGGAAAGTTATGGAGCCGACACCGTATACGTTGTAGATTCAGCAGGAGCTCTTTTGCCGTTCCAGGTGAGAGAACGAATTCGCGCTTTGAAAGATCAATTACAAGTTCATGTCGGTTTTCATGCACATAACAATTTGTCCCTGGCGATGGCGAACACGTTGGTAGCTATTGAAGAAGGAGCGACTCGGATCGATGGTAGTATCCGCTGCTTGGGCGCAGGCGCAGGGAATACGCAGACGGAAGTCTTGACAGCCGTACTTGACCGGATGAATATTGAAACGGGGATCGATATTTATAAAATGATGGATATTGCTGAAGAAATCGTAGCGCCAATTTTGCCTCAGCCCCAAGAGATTACACGGGATAGTTTGGTGATGGGGTATGCAGGTGTCTACTCCAGCTTCTTGCTCCATGCCAAACGCGCATCCGAGAAATTCAATGTGGACGGTCGTGATATATTGATTGAATTAGGAAAGCGCAAGGTGGTCGGGGGCCAGGAAGATATGATTGTCGACGTAGCTGCCGAACTGGCTAGTAAGAAAAAATAACAGATTTGCTGCTAGTGGACACTTGGAAGGAGAAAGCATTTTATAGAGTGGCTACTAGCAAATCAAATGAAGAAGGAGATGACAATATGCAAAAAGAGATGGTCAACCAGACACTGTTTAGGGATGTTATGGGTAACTATCCGACAGGTGTTACGGTTGTAACGACAAAGGATGGACAAGGAACTCCTGTCGGGCTCACGGTAAATTCATTTGCTTCCGTCTCGTTAGACCCGTTACTGATCCTCTGGTCGATTGATCACGCTGTTTCTTCGCTAGATGTGTTTAAAGAAGCAGGAAAATTTGCTGTAAATATATTAGCGGGGGATCAACCAGACCTTTGCAAAACTTTTGCAAGTAAAGATACAGATCGCTTCGCAAACTGTGTTTGGAAAACGTCTGAACACGGTTTGCCGGTTATTGAGAATACGTTTGCAGTACTGCAATGCGAGACCTATAAAATGGTTGAGGCGGGGGATCACACCATTATGATCGGGAAGGTGTTGGACATTGAGAAAAAGGAAAAAGAACCGATGCTTTATCACCGCAGACAATTCGGCTCCATTCCACTTAGCTTTTATAGTTAATTGTATTAAAGTAGAGCTTGAAAAATAGAAAAGGATATTTTACTTTTTGGGATTTTAAATTTTCTATAGATGTTTATGGTTGTTATTAAATTTTTTCTTCATAACAATTCGGCTCCTTAAATACCGAAAGATTGTCCAAATTAACAAGCCAACGGAAAGTGTTCTACTTTCCGTTGGCTTGTTGGTGATTTTATTCATTGAAACAAATTGATAGTCGTGATGATAATCGGCATGGCGAAGACGTCGATCAGGAATGCGCCGACGATCGGCACGACGAGATAGGCTTTTTTCGAAGGTCCGAAACGCTCGGTGACCGCGGCCATGTTTGCCATGGCATTTGGTGTGGCACCTAATCCGTGTCCTGTGAATCCCGCAACCATGACGGCTGCGTCGTAATTCTTCCCGAGGAGACGGAATAGGACAAAAATGCCGAAGAGGACGATGAATAGCACTTGGACAAGGACGATGATGATCAATGGAAGGGCGAGTCCCGCAACCTCCCATAGCTTGATGCTCATGAGCGCCATGGATAGGAAAATGCCTAATGTAATATCGCCGACGAGCCCGATGCTTTTCATATGGATGGCTCGTGGATTCATTTTATCCACGACATTCCGAACAATTACCGCAACGAACATCGCCCCGACATAGCCAGGCAGGACAAATCCGGTTGTTGTGGAGAATAAATCTCCCAAGTACGTTCCGAGTGCCATACAAAGCGTGATCAGCAAGATTTGCGTGAAGAACGTGTTCGTCCCGATTTCCGGTTCGTCTTTCTCGACCGAGAAGCCGTCCACTTCTTCGGTTTCCGTCGGTTTCAAATCATATTTTGAAATGAGGAAACGGACGATCGGCCCGCCGACGAGCCCCCCTGCGACGAGCCCGAATGTAGCGGCCGCAATCCCGACGGACAAGGCGGACTCAATGCCAAGCTCTTCGAGGGTTTGCCCGAAAGCGGTTGCAGCCCCGTGCCCGCCTTCCATCGATACTGCTCCAGCCATCATTCCGATGAGCGGGTGAATATCAAAGAGCGAAGCCATCGAGACGCCGATGACGTTTTGAGCCAAGGCCAAAAATCCACAAGCCAGCCAATAAATGATGAGCAGCTTCCCGCCCAGTTTCACCAGTTTGAAACTGGCACCGAGCCCGACCGTCGTGAAAAAGGTCAACATGAACAAACTTTGCAGCGATGTATCCAATGTGAAATCCAACAGGCCGAGCGATTTTAAAATAGTCGCTAGAATGGCGAACAACAAACCGCCGACGACGGGTGCCGGGATGCAGAATTTCTGCAAAACCCCGACTTTTCTTACTAACAACCTGCCCAGCACCAATAAGGCGATGGCGAGGAAGATGGTCGTGACTTGATTCAGCTCGATTGTCATTTTTTACTCCCCCCTAAAAAAGTGGTAATGGCTTCATTTGCCAAATAGGCGCCCAATTTCACCGTGCGACCGTTTTCATCCACCGATGGATTCACTTCCGAAATATCAAATGAAAGTGCATTTTCTTTGGAAGTGACGGTGCGGATGATCGTTCTGACGATCGAAGGATCCAATCCGAACGGGGAAGGGGCGCTGACGCCGGGTGCAAAAGCGGCATTCAAGACGTCCGTGCAAAGTGTCAGCATAATATAATCATGCTTGGCCATGAACGCTTCAATCGCTTGTACGGACTCTTCCATGGAGTGCCCCGTTAACTCTTCTTCATACACATACGTGGCACCTAGCTCGTCCGCTTTATCGAACAGCTCCTGTGTATTGCCGAACCGTTGAATGCCCAATACGAAATAATCGCTATTCGGGTCCTGTTCCAAAATCTGTCTGAACATCGTCCCGGATGATGGTTGTTCGTCATAGGAGCGCATATCGAAATGGGCGTCGATGTTGATGATCCCAAGCGTTGCCGTGTTTCCAATAAATTTGCGGACTCCTAAATAATGACCATATGCCGTTTCATGCCCACCGCCGAGAATGATTGGAACGGAGCCTGTTGAGAGAACTTCGGCTACTACATCCCCTAAGTCACGTTGGGCTTCCTCCAATTGATTTCCCTGGCATTGGAGATTTCCAAGGTCAATCACTCTTTTCTCCTTATCCATCCGCCATGGCAATTTTGCGAGTTCTCCCCGCAACGCATCGGGAGCTGCAGCAGCGCCAAGCCGTCCCTTGTTCCGGCGGACTCCTTCTTCACATTCGAATCCGATCAGTGCACAAGTGGAAGACGAAACGGCTTTTTGTGGAAGATCTCCGAGCTCGATAATCTGATGGTAGCGGAAACTCGACCGATTTATAAAATGATCTGTACGACCCGACCAAATAGTTTGATCTACTTTACGTAACATTGCTATCAACATCCTTTCTGAAAATGCGGAAAATAAAATATACAAAATGAACTCCTGATAAAGTTCTTGTTCTGGAAATACTACCCGTCTCGCTGGAGAAAGCGTTTACTTGTTGCAGCGAACAATCTGTGGGAGGCTAGTTTGTTTCTTAAGATATATTATATAGGGACATATTTATAAATTCTAATATATAATTATTATCAAACGATAGCCTGAAACTATAAATGGAAAGCAGGAATCAAAATGGACATTAGGCAATTGACTTATTTTGTTACGGTCGTTGAGCAGATGAGCTTTTCAAAGGCAGCTCATAAGCTGCATATTGCCCAACCTTCACTTAGTAATGCCATTAAAAATCTGGAAGAAGAGGTCGGCTTTCGAATTTTAGAACGAAGTACGAGGAACCTCGAATTGACGGAGTCCGGGCAAATCCTCTATCAAAGGGCATTGCGGATTTTATTGGAAATGAAAATCGTAGAAAAGGAAATGCAGGAAGTGCGGCTTACGGGAAATGGGGAACTCCGCATCGGGATGATTGAATCGGTCAAGCATTGGATCCCAAAAGTGATCCGTCAGTATGAGGACGAATTTCCCGATATGCAGTTATTGCTGACGGAGGAGCTGAGCGGGGAAGATGTGAAACGTTCCTTGCGTCAATATGAAACCCACGCCGTCATCACGAACCAGTTAATCGATGAATCGGATATTCTGACCTACCCGCTATATAAGGAAGCGCTCGTTCTTGTTCTTCATGAAAGCCATCCGCTGACGACCAAAAAATCAATCCGGCTGCATGATTTGCAGCATGAACCTTTCATCATCACCAGTGAAGGGTTTCAGACTAGGAAGGATGTGTTAGCGGCGTTTGCCTCTGAAAATCTCAATGTGCAAATCAAATACGAAGTCGAGCGGTTTGAAACGGCGTTGAGCCTCATACATGAAAACCTTGGGGTGTCGATCATCCCGGAAAATTACTTGGCAGACCGGCATGAAACTCATCTCGTCCATCATGTGATCTCCTCTCCACCATTGAATCGCCCCGTGTATTTGACGTATATGAAAAATCGATACATGGCTCCGGCCATCCGCTCGTTTCTCGATAAGATCATCCAATTTTTCGAATGAGAGCAGGTGCGAAAAGCAGACTTTGCATGTTCATCTTATATTTTTCGGTATCACCAACCCCCTCCGCGCATACGCTGTATAAATCAAACCCTAACTGGAGGGGAGATATTGGACATCTTACACAGATTGAGAAGTTATCGAGAAGAAGAAAATAGCTTGAAGTGGGAAGGGACGTTCGCGGAATATTTGGATATCGTCAAAGCAAGGAAAGATGTGGCCCAAACCGCTCACTCGCGTGTCTATCATATGATTAAAAATGCGGGCACCACGGAAAAAGAAGGGCATCGGGAACATCATTTTTTCAGTAAGGAAATTTTCGGGCTGGAAGAGGCGGTCGACCGTCTCGTGGAAGAGTATTTCCATCCGGCGGCCAAGCGGTTGGATGTACGGAAACGGATTCTTTTGCTTATGGGGCCGGTCAGCGGCGGGAAATCGACGATTGTGACGTTATTGAAACGAGGGCTGGAGCAATATTCGAAGACGGACGAAGGGGCGGTCTATGCCATCAAAGGCTGCCCGATGCATGAAGATCCGCTGCATTTAATTCCCCCAGAGTTGCGGGATGATTTTTACGAGGAGTATGGCATTAGGATCGAAGGCAGCTTGTCTCCGCTCAATACGATGCGGTTGGAACAGGAGTATGACGGACGCATCGAGGATGTCCTCATCGAGCGGATCCTCTTTTCGGAGGATCGGCGTGTCGGCATTGGGACTTTCACCCCATCCGATCCGAAATCGCAGGACATCGCCGACTTGACGGGTAGCATCGACTTCTCGACCATTGCGGAATATGGTTCGGAGTCAGACCCGCGCGCCTATCGGTTCGATGGCGAGCTGAACAAGGCGAACCGTGGCATCATGGAGTTCCAGGAAATGTTGAAGCTCGATGAAAAGTTCCTCTGGCATTTGCTTTCCTTGACCCAGGAAGGGAATTTCAAAGCGGGCCGCTTCGCCTTGATCAGTGCGGATGAGCTTATCGTGGCCCATACGAATGAGACGGAGTACCGGTCCTTCATTGCGAATAAAAAGAACGAAGCGCTTCACTCGCGGATCATCGTTATTCCGATTCCGTACAATTTGAAAGTAAGCCAGGAAGAGCGCATTTATGAAAAGATGATTCGGGAGAGCGATATGTCCCATGTCCATATTGCCCCTCATGCACTGCGAGTGGCGGCAATCTTCTCCGTGCTGACGAGATTGAAAGTGTCGAAGAAGCAAGGCATCGATATATTGAAGAAGATGCGGTTATATGATGGCGAAAGCGTGGAAGGGTTCAACCGCATCGATGTCGAGGAATTGAAGAAAGAATACCAGGACGAAGGGATGTCCGGCATCGATCCGCGCTATGTCATCAACCGGATCTCGTCCGCCATCATCCGCAAGGAAGTGCCGTCCATCAATGCGCTCGACGTGCTCCGTTCATTGAAGGATGGACTGGACCAGCATGCTTCCATTTCGAAGGAAGACCGAGAGAACTACTTGAACTATATCGGGATCGCCCGCCGGGAATACGACGAAATGGCGAAGAAGGAGGTCCAGAAGGCGTTTGTCTATTCGTATGAAGAATCTGCGAAGACCCTCATGGACAATTATCTTGATAACGTCGAAGCATTCTGCAATAAAAACAAGATTCGCGATCCATTGACAGGGGAAGAGATGAACCCGGACGAAAAGCTCATGCGCTCAATCGAGGAACAGATTGGCGTCTCCGAAAACGCGAAAAAGTCGTTCCGGGAAGAAATCCTCATCCGGATCTCCGCCTACGCAAGGAAAGGTCAGCGGTTTGATTACCGTTCACATGACCGTCTGCGCGAAGCGATCCAGAAAAAGCTGTTCGCCGACCTGAAAGACGTCGTCAAAATCACGACATCGACCGCCACGCCGGACGAATCGCAATTGAAAAAGATCAACGAAGTCGTCGCCCGGCTCATCGACGAATACGGCTACAACTCGACCTCTGCCAACGAGCTGCTTCGGTATGTGGGAAGTTTGTTGAATCGATAAATTACAGATAAGTATTTCATTATTAGTAACAGCTATCTGTAATATAGGGCTTTTATTCCATATGGATGAAAAAACAAGACTGTTTGTCCGAAGTCTTGTTTTTTCATAACCAAGTGCAAAAAGGCCGTCAAGAAACGTTTCTACGGTGCATAGGATATGATACTAAATACAATCGGATGATAGATGGGTGTGGATAAAATGGATGAAAAGCACAATGACCGTTTTGTCGTCTCACAGGAAAACTGGTCCCTCCATCGGAAAGGCTTTCAAGATCAAAAACGGCATATGGACAAAGTGAAGGAAGCGATTCAGAAGAACTTGCCGGATTTGATCAGTGAAGAAAGCATCATCATGTCGGATGGCAGCGATATCATTAAAATTCCGATCCGCTCCTTGGATGAATATAAGATCCGTTACAACCATGACAAATCGAAGCATGTCGGGCAAGGGAGCGGCGACAGCCAAGTCGGCGATGTCGTTGCGAAGGATGGGTCAAAAAAAGCGGGGGAGGGTCCCGGCGAAGGGAAAGAAGCGGGGGATAAGCCAGGTCAGGATTATTACGAAGCCGAAGTGTCTATCGCCGAGCTGGAACAGCTTTTATTCGACGAAATGGCGTTGCCGGATCTCGAAGAGCGGGAACAGGCCGATAGCACGACGGAGAAAATCGAATTTAACGATATCCGGAAAAAAGGGCTGATCGGCAATATCGATAAGAAGCGGACTATTCTTTCTGCCATCAAGCGCAATGCGTTGCTCGGCAGCGCGGTTATCTCGCCGATCCATAACGATGATCTGCGATTCAAGACGTGGGATGATGTGCAAAAGCCCGAGTCGAAAGCGGTCGTTCTTGCAATGATGGATACGAGCGGTTCGATGGGCAACTTCGAGAAAAGCATCGCCCGGAGTTTCTTCTATTGGATGACGAAGTTTTTGCGGTCGCAATACCAGTCGGTGGAAATCGAATTCATCGCTCACCATATCGAAGCGAGCGTCGTGACGGAGGAACAATTCTTCACGAAGGGGCAAAGTGGCGGGACGAAATGTTCCTCTGCCTACCTCAAGGCGCTGCAATTGATCGAAGAAAAATACAATCCGTCGCGCTATAATATTTACCCTTTCCATTTCTCGGACGGGGAGAATATGTCCAATGACAATAAGCTGTGCTTGGAGCTCGTTGATGAGCTGATGAAGATGTGCAATATGTTCGGCTATGGGGAAGTGAACGAACATCGCCGCTACTCAACGATGATGTCCGCGTTCAAGACGATTGAGCATCCGAAATTTCGCCATTATATATTGAAGGAAAAACAGGATGTCTACCACGCGTTGAAAAGTTTCTTCAAAAAAACGGCGGAGGGGGGAACGGATTGACGGATCATTTGGAACTGTCCCGCGCTATTGACGAAATCACGGAAATCGCGACGGGGTTCGGCCTCGATTTCTATCCGATGCGCTACGAGATCTGCCCGGCGGAAATCATTTACACATTTGGCGCATATGGCATGCCGACCCGATTCACCCATTGGAGCTTCGGAAAGCAATTCCATAAGATGAAACTCCAATACGACCTCGGACTTAGCAAAATCTATGAACTCGTCATCAACTCCGATCCGTGCTACGCCTTTCTGCTCGATACGAACAGTTTGATTCAAAATAAGATGATCGTCGCCCACGTTCTCGCCCACTGTGATTTCTTCAAGAATAACGTCCGTTTCTCCAACACGAGGCGGGATATGGTCGAAAGCATGGCGGCAACGGCGGAACGGATTGCGGATTATGAATTGATTCATGGGAAGGAAAAGGTGGAACGTTTCCTCGATGCGGTGCTCGCCGTCCAGGAGCATGTCGATCCGACGCTCATGAGGCGGGAGCCGCGGGAAGAAGAGTTGGAGAAGGAGTCGGCTCCACGGAAAACACCGTATGACGACCTTTGGAATTTGAATGGAACAGAGAAGGAAAAGAAGCCGGGGACATCCAAACGGGTGAAAATTCCGTTGGAGCCGGAAAAAGACATCCTGCTTTTCATCTTGGAACATAGCCGGGAACTCGATGAGTGGCAGCGGGATATTCTGACGATGCTGCGGGAGGAAATGTTGTATTTCTGGCCACAGCTCGAGACGAAAATCATGAATGAAGGCTGGGCGACTTATTGGCACCAGCGGATCCTGCGGGAGATGGACTTGACCCCGTCGGAGACATTGGAATTCGCGAAGCTGAACGCCAGCGTCATCCAGCCGTCCCCGACGTCCATCAACCCGTACTACCTCGGCTTGAAAATTTTCGAGGACATTGAAAAACGGTATGATAACCCTTCGGAAGAATTGCGGAAATTCGGGATCCAACCCGGTTCCGGCCGGCGCATGCTGTATGACGTCCGCGAAGTGGAATCGGACAGCTCGTTCATTCGCAATTACTTGACGAAGGAATTGATCGAGCAGGAGGATCTGTATATTTTCCAGAAGCAAGGCGCCGAATATAAAATCAGCACGAAGGATTTCGAGGAAATCCGAGATCGCCTTGTATCGATGCGCGTCAACGGCGGCTTCCCGTACATCGTCGTCGAGGATGGCGACTATTTGCGCAACGGCGAATTATACTTGAAGCATCAGTACGAAGCGACTGAACTCGACCTGCCTTATTTGGAAAACGTCCTCCCGTATCTCCATCAACTCTGGGGCCGGATCGTCCATCTGGAAACGATCGTCAATGAAAAACCGATCGTCTACTCCTACGACGGTCGGAAAGTGTACCGTCGGACGAAGGAAGTGTGATGAGTGAAATGATAGCCAGTTGACGATCTAGAATCGTTTACTGGCTATTTCGTTTTTCAGTAAAGAGGAGAGCTAGCATATCTGGAAATATTTATTAATATTTTTCCTCTCCTTTTCATAAGGTGGAGTAGGACAACCAATTGGTACCGAAAACCAGAAATGAGGAGGACGACCGATCGATAACCAAAAGACGTACTCAAGAAGGGATTTTTTAAAGACAACTGGAATCGCAACAGGAGCTTTACTAGGAGGAGGGCTCATTGGAGGGCTCGTCGGATACAGTGCCAAGAAAGAGGCACCCCCACCAGCGGCAGCGCCTGCCCCCGAAATGCCAGATCCTATCGTACCCGTTCATGAAGAGGTGAGCACGCGTGGGCGAATGTTCTTCTCCAATCCGCTGGAGTTTGCCGTTTTATCAGCAGCGGTGGAACGGATCTTCCCCGAGGATGAAACGGGTCCGGGAGCCATCGGGCTAGGCGTTCCGTATTTCATCGACAATCAGCTTGCGGGCAACTACGGCAGCAATGCCAAGGAGTATATGCAGGGGCCCTTTCATCCAGGGGAACCGACACAAGGATACCAAAGCCATTTAACGCGAGGCGAGATTTTCAAGCAAGGTGTCAGTAAATTGGAGGCCGAAGCTGGGCGCCAATTCGGAAAACGATTTACGGAGTTAGAGGGAGAGCAGATGGATGTCATCTTGACGGCTTTTCAAAAGAATGAGGTGGAAATGGTGGGCGTCACCTCTGGATTCTTTTTCAGATTATTGCGATCCGCCACATTGGAAGGGGCCTACTCGGATCCAATCTACAATGGCAATGCCAATATGGAAGCTTGGCGAATGAAAGGCTTTCCGGGACATCAAATGTCGTTTATCCAGGAAATCGAGAGCGAAAAATATATCGTAATGGAACCGCAGTCGATCAGCAGTATGGAACATTGAAAGGGGACGCCTACATGGTGAAAACATTGGAGAAAGTGGATGTTGTGACAGTCGGGGTTGGCTGGACAGGCGGCATTGTCGCCGCAGAATGTGCCAAAGCCGGCTTGAAAGTGGTAGGTCTGGAACGGGGAAACGAGCGCGGAACCGCCGATTATTCCTTAGTTCACGATGAATACCGCTATGCCTTTCGTTATGAACTGATGCAGGATCTTTCAAAAGAAACGATTACGTTTCGCAACAACCGATCGATGCGTGCGCTCCCGATGCGGCAGTTAGGCTCCTTTTTGTTGGGAGAAGGGTTGGGGGGAGCAGGCACCCATTGGAATGGCCAAACGCATCGCTTCTTACCATACGATTTTGAAATCAAAACGATGACCGAGCAAAAATATGGGAAGAACAAGCTATCTCCAGACTATCTATTGCAAGATTGGGGCATTACCTATGATGAGATGGAGCCCTATTTTGACAAATTCGAAAAAACATTGGGATTGTCAGGAGAAGAGACGAATCCATTCGCGAGCAAACGGTCATCGCCCTATCCCACTCCACCGATGAAAAAGACACCAATCCTAAAGAAATTTGAAACCGCTGCTAAAAAGTTAGGCTATTCACCGTTTATGACACCATCTGCAAATCTATCAGAAGCTTATGTGAATCCGGATGGCTCCCGGATTGAAGCTTGCCAATATTGTGGATTCTGCGAGCGATTCGGCTGTGAATACGGCGCCAAATCTTCACCGGAAGTCACGGTCATCCCGACAGCGCAAAAGACAGGAAACTATGAAATTCGCTTCCATGCCAATGTGGTGGAAGTGTTGAAGCAAGGCGATAAAGTGACCGGTGTCCGGTATATCGACCGTTTATCGGGCGAGGAGTTCATTCAACCGGCAGAAGTCGTTGTCCTTACAAGCTATGTGTTGAACAATGCCAAACTATTGATGGTTTCTGGCATTGGCGAGCAGTACGATCCGGAGACTGGGAAAGGGACGCTTGGAAAAAATTATGCGTACCAAATATATGCTGGAGCAAGCGGCTTGTATGAGGAACAGATGAATGTCTATATGGGGGCAGGCGCGCTCGGTATGTGCATCGACGATTTTAATGGGGACCATTTTGATCATAGCGAGCTGGACTTTATCCACGGTGCGGTGTTGTCAACATCGCAAACCGGAACCCGGCCGATTGCATCCAATCCCGTTCCACCGGATACGCCTTCCTGGGGGGCGGAATTTAAAAAAGCGTCGATCCATTATTATTCACGGGCGCTCGGCGTAGGCGGCCAAGGGGCTTCCATTCCACACCGTGAAAATTTCCTGGCATTGGATCCCACTTATAAAGATGCCTATGGACTGCCGTTATTGCAAATGACGTATAATTTCACCGAACAAGACCGCAATCTGTCGAAGTTCATTACCGAAAGGGCGACCGAGATTGTCCAGGAAATGGGCGCTAAAATTGTGATGCCCGGGGGAGAGTTAAAGGAATATGACATTGTCCCTTATCAATCCACCCATAATACAGGCGGAACTATCATGGGGGCCGACCCGGCGACAAGTGTCGTAAATAATTATTTGCAACATTGGAATGCGGAAAATTTATTCGTTGTCGGGGCCGGAAACTTTGCGCATAACGGGGGATATAATCCAACCGGAACTGTCGGCGCGCTGGCCTATCGCTGTGCGGATGGGGTTATTCAGTATAGCGAAAAGGGCGGATCACTCGCCTAAACATTTGGAAGGGGGACGGGTAGGATGGGAGGCATTGCAAGCATCGGCGTACCGGGGTTAATAATCATCTTAGTCATTGTGTTAATATTATTTGGACCACGCAAGTTGCCGGAAGTCGGGTCGGCCGTCGGAAAAACATTGGCCGAATTCAAAAAATCCGCTAGGGACATCATGGAAGATGAAGAGCCTGCGGAAATAGAAACGAAGAAGAAAGTCTAGAATCCATCATCGCCGTACCGCACCAGCGCGAGGACAGGTACGGCGATGAGGTACCGAAAGCGGGTGCGAAAAAATGGATCCGTATGAAGAACAGAACCGGAAAATCAAAAGTCCGCTCGATCTGCCGCCCCGTGCTGGGAAGGAGGAAGTCTTGCCAGTACCAACAGAAACAGAGCCGCCACACCCTATGGAAGCGCCCCATGAAAAAGCAACATTGGTCGGCCATTTATCCGATTTACAAAAACAGCTGATCAAAGGCGCAAGTATCTTTTTATTCTTCCTCGTCGGGGTGTTTTCTACTATCAATCTATGGCTTCCATTTGTAACCCGGGGCCACCCTCTTATTATTTTAGGCCCGCTGGAAGTCGTGAAATTTTATATGTCCATTTCAACTGCCATCGCTCTCGGATTGTCATTGCCTTTTCTCTGCCATTTTATATGGAAATTCGTCCAACCTGGTTTAACTGAACAAGAATCCCGATTTCTTAGCTTATATTCACCTGTCATGCTAGTGCTGTTTCTTGTAGGCATTGCATTCGGCTATTTCATCGTCAATCCGCTCAGCTATTCTTTTTTGCTGTCCCTTGGTGCCGTGAATTTCGATATTATGGTGTCGGCTCAGGAATATATGCGATTTTTGTTGATGACGACGATGCCGATCGGTTTGTTATTTGAATTGCCGATTGCCACTTTGTTTCTATCGGCTATTGGGGTCATAAGCGCTGAATCGATGAAAAAAGTACGGAGATGGTCCTATCTTGTACTCGCTATTGTGTCTGCTCTTATCACGCCGCCTGATTTTATCAGCCAGCTGCTCGTTCTTATTCCGATGATACTACTGTATGAAGCGAGCATCGCCCTCGTTCTGATGGCGGAACGGCGGAAAGCAAAAGCATTGCCCCCTCAAACCGGGATGGATGGTTGAGTCGGGGGAATGCTTTTTTTAATTGAGAAACTACGGAACTTCCAAATGGGTGATTATAGGCTTAGAAAGTGTAGTGAATCCAGATGCCAGATTCAGAGGAAAGCGAAAAGAGCGTCTCCGCCCTTTTGTTTTCCGTATGGTGGGGTAAAAGGTATAATGAGGCATAAATAGATAGGCGGAGAAAGGAAGAGGAGCGTGGAATTTGAAGAAATCCCGAAAGTGAGACCAAACTGTTTCGGATTCCTATTATTCTTTTTCGGAGTAATGTTATGTATTTTTATAATGGCCCTCCTCGGCTGTATCGCTATACATATTACGTATTATGGGAATTATACTACCGATATTTTTTGGACGTTATTCATTTTTACGGCGCCTGCAATTCTCACAATGGGCCTGATGATCTTCCTCTACACCTTTATTTTTCGCAGAATTTATTTACCGAAGCCTCTTTTTTCAACACTGAAAGAGATCATGGGTTATGTAAGTGTTTTTTCACTTGTGATTGTCAACGCGGTTGCTACCTTTTATCTTCCAGATGAAAAAAGTTCGAATGTAGGGATAACTGATCCCTTTCTGATTGCTGAGTTGAAGCGGTTTTTTGTGTTGTCCATCGAGCCGATCAATTATACATATACCTTTCCTGTCATCTTTAGTATGGCTACGCTCATTTTCTTTTGGTTTGAAAGATGGGATCATGCTGTTTGTCCTGTCCGCAGGAAAAAGATTATCATAACGAACAGACAGCCTGTGACAGTGACCAGCCCTCCTATCATCAGGGCGCGAGAAATTATTAAAGAGATGAAATGGATGGTACAGCAATCCAAAGACATGTTGGAATGAACGAAAAAGAATTGACATTTCGCGCTGCATTGCTTACAGTAGCGATAACGAATTGAACGAAAGGGTGACCCAATTACATGGACAACTAATCCTATTTTCGAAATGAAACAATGCAAGGTTTTGTAGAGCAGAAGTGTTCTGCTTCTTCAAGCTGCCTTCCATTGTTGCTTTCAGAATAGGATTGGATACCATAGGATTGGGTGTTGTGGACCAAAGGGAGTCGACTCTTTTGGCGTCCGCTTATCCCTCTATGCCTCCTATTCTGAATGCAGAACAGGAGGCTTTTTGCTGTCTCCTACTAGAAAAAGGAGATGATTCTATGCTGTTAATCGAAGCGCATCATATCAAGCATTATGTCCAAGACCGCTTATTATTACAGGCAGAGCATTTGCAAGTCCACCAAAATGATCGCATTGGATTGGTCGGGCGCAACGGAAGTGGGAAGACGACCTTGCTTCAAATAATAGCGGGACGATATGCACCTGAAGAGGGGACGGTCCTTCGCCACGCCCGGTGCAGCCTGTTGCCCCAGCTGAAACGGGTGGATTCCAAGAAAAGCGGCGGGGAAGTGACGCAAGAATATATTCAGCAGGTGCTTTTGGAGCATCCGGAACTCCTTCTAGCTGATGAACCTACCACCCATCTGGATACCGATCATATTGAATGGTTAGAAAAAAAGTTCGGTGAATGGCAAGGAGCCTTGCTCATCGTCTCGCATGATCGCGCTTTTTTAGATGCTCTCTGTACAAAAATTTGGGAAATCCAAGATGGCACCATAACCGAATATACTGGAAACTATAGCGACTATATGGAGCAGAAAAAGGTCGCTCGGCAACAACACCAGGCCGCCTATGAAAAATATGAAAAGAAGAAAAAACAATTGGTAGATGCCTTGAAACTAAAAGAAAAGAAAGCGGAACGAGCAACGAAAGCACCGAAAAAAACGAGCTCCTCCGAAGCAAGGATTACGGGCGCCAAACCGTACTTTGCCAAAAAACAAAAGAAGTTGCAAAAAACCGCAAAAGCGATTGAAACAAGATTGGAAAAGCTGGAGATAGTAGAGAAGAGGAAGGAAACAGCTCCACTGAAAATGGATGTAGTCAATGAAGAAAACTTCAAAGATCGGATCATTCTTCGAATTGAGAATGTAGAAGGGAAAATAGGAGATCGGCTTCTTTGGAAGAAAACTGGTTTTTACGTCCGTGGCGGGGATAAATTGGCGATTGTCGGCCCGAATGGCAGTGGAAAAACAATGTTTCTCCGAAAGCTCGTTCAGCAAGATCCCGGTATGATCTTTTCACCTTCCGTGAATTGGGGTTATTTCAGCCAACATTTAACCATTCTGGATGTAGAAAAAACGATCATCGACAATGTCCAGTCCTCTTCGAAGCAAGATGAAACGCTCATCAGGACAGTCCTTGCGAGAATGCACTTTTTTGGAGAGGATGTCCATAAGCCGGTCCACGTATTGAGCGGTGGGGAGCGGGTGAAGGTTGCACTCGCTAAACTCTTTTTAAGTGATTGCAATACATTGATTTTAGATGAACCGACGAATTTCTTGGATACCGAAGCCGTGGAAGCATTGGAATCCCTACTGAAAGACTATGCAGGCAGCGTAATCTTCGCTTCCCATGATCGGCGCTTCATAGAGGAGGTGGCTAACAGGATTGTCGTCATCCGCGATCAAGAAATGGAAGTATTCGAAGGCGATTGGCATCAATATCAAAACAAGCCGACCACGACGCAAGGCACTGATCAGGATCGGCGGTTGCTGTTGGAAACGAAAATTTCTGATGTATTGAGCCGCTTAAGCATAGAGCCTTCTCCAGAGCTGGAACGCGAATTCCAAAAGCTTTTGAAAGAAAAAAAGGAACTGGACGGATAAAGAATTTTGAAAGTCCTCTAGAAAAAAGGGTCGCAGCATTCAGTAGCCGCGGCCCTTTACGATTACATTTCTTCAAAAATTCCATCCAGATTAGGGTCCTTGGTCAACAGCCCCGTCTCCAGCATCCAATCCGCCATCACTTTCCACGTTTCCGCATCCTGTTCTCCGAATGTCTGCGGTGCTTTCATTTTCGGGAGGAGGATGGACAGGGATTCCCGTTCCACTTCTTCCACAAGCGGGAAGTTCGCTTCATCTTGATGTTTCAATAAAGTCGCCAATGCTTCTTCCGGATCGTTTTCCATATCGGCAAATGCCTTGCCAGCTGCCCGCCAGAACGCCCGGATGTTGTTCTGCTCCTTTTCCCACGTCTCATCGCTCGTCACGACAACGAGTTCATAAAAAGATGGGACGCCGTAATCAGTCGGATCGATATACCCTGTCGGAAAGCCCTCATGCTCCAGTAGCGGCACTTCGTGATTAATATATGCGCCAATGACCGCATCCGTCTTCTCAGAAATCAAAGAAGAATTGAGCTCAAAGCCGACGTCGACCATTTCCACTTTGCCGAATTCGGCGCCATCCGTCGTCATCATCGTATCGAGCATCGCTTCATTCAACGGAATTCCCGTATACCCGACCGTCTTGCCTTCCAAATCCTTCGGGCTAGCGATGCCGCTCTCCTTGAGAAAAGCGATATGATTCAACGGGGATCGGACAAGTGCCCCGACCGATTTGATGCCAATGGACTGTTCCGTCTTCGCAATGAGCACATCTGGCTGGTACGTGATGCCGAGCGTCACTTTGCCGGCAGCCGCCAAGTTTATCGGGTCAGACGGATTAGCCGGGAATTGGATGTCCACCTCAATCCCTTCCGCTTCAAAATACCCTTTGTCTTGCGCGATATAGAGAAAGCTATGCACCGCGTTCGGATACCAATCCAACATGATGCTGACCTTTTGATTTTCCTCTTTCGTTTCGCTGCATGCACCTAGCAATAGCATGAGTATGGCGCTAGCGAACAACCCGATCCATTTTTTCAATTTCGAGACCTCCACTGTAGTAAACGATTTTCAATGAATGAAACAGTTATGAATAAAATAATTCCAATGCCCGTCAACACGAGAATCGGAGCAAACACAGCCGCTCCGTCAAACTGGGTCATCATGCGCCGACTGAAATAGCCGAGTCCCGCTTGCGCTCCGAGCCATTCCCCGATGGCCGCCCCGATGACACTTAACGTCACCGCTATCTTTAGGCCTGAAAAGAAATGGGGGAGAGCGGCCGGCACGGAATATTTCCAAAAAATATCCCGGGGGACAGCCCCCATCGTCCGGAATAATTCCCGGACTTCTTTTTGCCCAGCCGCCAACCCATCGAAGGTGTTCACGGTAATCGGGAAAAACGTGATCAGCACCGCAACGGCCACTTTACTCCAAATCGTATAGCCGAACCAGAGGACGAAGATGGGAGCCAGCGCGATGACCGGAATCATCTGCGAAGCAATGAGCAACGGATAGACCGCTTTTTGCACAGCTGGCTTGGCATGCATCCAGACAGCCATCGCGGTCCCCATGCCGATCGATAAGCACAGCCCGATGACAATGACCGCAAACGTTACCGGTAAATGCTTAAGAAGCAGCACTTCCTTCAGCTCCCATAACCGGATGACGATTTGCATCGGCGACGGCAGGATGAAAGGTTTAGCCAACAGCCGGGCGCCCGCTTCCCAGACGCTGAACAGGATGACGACGATAAGGGCAGAAGAGGCGTTTTTCATAGCGCCACCTCGGTTTTCAGCTTTTCCAGTAATTGCTCCTTGAGCGCCAAAATGGCAGGCTCATGCAAATTTTTTCGCGTCCGGGGCCTCGACAATGGCACGACGATTTCCTCTAATGAAGTGACGGGCTGGTTTTGGAGCATAAAAATCCGATCCGACAGGAAAAGCGCTTCTTCCACGTCATGCGTGATAAACAGAATTGTCGATTGTTGCATTTCCCATTGCCGGAGCAGCCATTCCTGCATCGCCAGACGGGTGATTGCGTCGAGCGCGGAAAACGGTTCATCGAGCAATAAGAGCGGACTTCCGGAGAGAACGGCACGCAAAAAAGCGACGCGCTGTTTCATGCCGCCTGAAAGCTCAGCAGGGTATTTGTCACCCGTCCCCCCAAGACCAAATTGGTCCAATAAAGGCAACACCCATTCACGGGCCGCCCGTTTTTTCATTCCCGCCAGTTCGAGTGGAAGGGAGGCATTTTCTATGATAGTGCGCCATGGCAACAGCAAGTCCTGTTGTGGCATATAGCCGATATTGCCGAGAAGCGGCTCGTCTTCTTTTCCATTGAAAACGATCCGGCCGGCTGACGGGACCGCAAGCCCCGTTGCCAGCCGGAACAGCGTGCTTTTCCCCGAACCGCTCACCCCGACAATCGAGATGAATTCACCGGGTTGCACGTGAAAGCTTAAGCGGTCCAGAATATTCGCTTGACCGTCGTAGCTGAAGGAAACATCGTCAAACTTGAGCATGGCGGGTTTCAGTTCCGGGCCACATCTGTTTTGAATTCGCCATATCCCAGAACATGTACTCAAAGCGGGTCGTGTTCAAGAAAATCTCCTCAAGCCGTTCCAGCTCATGCTCCGGCTTACCTTCCGCATACTGATCCATCAGTTCGATGCACCAGGACGCCAATTCCCCGAATTCTTCGGAAGCGTACATGCGAATCCAATCTCCGTACAACGGATGATCTGCCGCCCCCGGAATGGCATTCAGCTCTTTCCCGATTTCCCAATAGCTCCAAGCGCAAGGCAGCAGTGCCGCGACGACTTCCGCCACGGTGCCGTTCTGGCAGACATGCAGCATATAGTGGGTGTACGCGAGCACGATCGGGGAAGGCTGCGCGGACTCCAGCTCATCCTCGGAAATGCCGAACCGTTTCGCATAGTTACGATGAAGTTCCATCTCCGTATTCAGCGTGCCGTCCAACAAAGAAGCGAATCGTCCCATCGTCTGCAAATCGCTTGCCTTCACGGCGCCGATCGCAAAAACTTTTGCGTAATCAATTAAATACAAATAGTCCTGCACCATATAGAACCGGAATTTATCCGGATCCAATGTGCCATCTCCGATTCCCTGGACAAACGGATGCGCGTGATTCTGCCTCCATATCGGCAACGTCTTCTCATGCAATCGATCTGTGAACTTCATGTTTCATTTCCCCTTTCGTTTTTTCCAAATAAAAAATCCACCTCTTGAAGAAGAAGTGGATGAATGACATTCAAAAGCACAACCGGATACAGACCGGCAGAATGTAACTGCTCAACACCTCTTCCTTACGCCGGCATGATCCGGTTCAAGTTATAAGGGTTAAGGCGAATGCCTCTCTCAGCTCGTTGCGAGCACCCCTAGCGGTGAATCTTATGAAATTGGATTGCCCTATTATAATCATAGAAAGATTGAAAGGTCAAATAGGTGTAAAATTGGAACAGCCATCCGGCGCCGGTTTGACACGGACGTGGATGGCTGCATAGACTCTTGTAAACTATGTTAATATATCTTCATATACCGTTCCAATTCCCAAGGATGGACCGTGATCCGGTAGCTCTCCCATTCCACTTTCTTCGCTTTCATGAAGTTTGCGCAAATATGGGAGCCGAGCGCTTCCTGGATGACTGCATCTTCCCCAAGGGCGATGAGGGCGTGGTCCAGATCGGTCGGCAATGTGCCGATGCCGAGTTCCGCCAGCTCCTCGGGTTTCATTTCATAAATATTGCGATCGACCGGTTTTGGCGGTTCGAGTTGCCGTTTGATGCCGTCGAGGCCCGCTTTCAAGATGGCCGCCATGGCGAGATATGGATTCGCGGAGGAATCGACGGAACGGACTTCGATCCGCGTACTCATGCCTCGGGAAGCCGGGATCCGGATGAGCGGACTCCGGTTTTGCGCCGACCACGCGACGTAGCAAGGTGCTTCATAGCCCGGCACGAGCCGTTTATAGGAATTTACCGTCGGATTGGTGATGGCGGTGAAACCTTTGACATGGTCGAGGACACCCGCCATGAAGTGATACGCCGTGTCGCTGAGCTTTCGTTCGCCGTTTTCATCAAAAAATACATTTGCCCCGTCTTTGAATAAAGACACATTGCAGTGCATGCCCGATCCACTGACACCATACAACGGTTTCGGCATGAACGTTGCATGCAAACCATGTTTCCGTGCCATCGTCTTGACGACGAGTTTGAAAGTCTGAATATTATCGCAAGCCGTCAACACATCTGCATATTTGAAATCAATTTCGTGTTGGCCGGGGGCTGCCTCGTGATGGGAAGCCTCCACTTCGAAGCCCAATTCCTCCAACTCAAGAACGATATCACGACGGCAATTTTCCCCGAGATCCATCGGGGCCAAATCAAAATAATCCCCATGATCGTTCAATTCCATCGTCGGCTGCTTGTTCGCATCCAGTTTAAACAAGAAAAACTCTGGTTCGGGTCCGAGATTGAAATCGGTGAACCCAAGTTCCTTCATTTCCTCGATGACGCGTTTCAAGTTGCCTCGCGGATCACCGGGGAACGGAGTGCCGTCCGCTTGTGACACATCGCAAATGAGCCGCGCCACCTTGCCACTGCCGGAAGGCCAAGGAAAGACCATCCATGTATCTAAATCCGGGATGAGGTACATATCTGACTCCTCGATCCGGACAAAACCTTCAATCGACGACCCGTCGAACATCATTTTATTGTCGAGCGCCTTCTCAAGCTGGCTGACGGGAATCTCCACATTTTTAATCATGCCTAAAATGTCGGTGAACTGCAGGCGGATAAAATTCACATGTTCATCCTTCACAAATCGCCGAATGTCGTCCTTGGTGTAATTCCTCATCATGCCACTCTCCTTTTTTTCTAACATTTTTCTATAATAAATCAAGAAGAATACCATTTTCAAGAATTTTTTTCAATAAAATAACAGAAATATTTCTTCACGTAAATAAGGAGGAATTCATATACATAGGAGGGGAGGAGGCAGAGGAAATGGTTTCATTGACACCGATAATCCTGGACGGCCATGCGTTCACCGCTACAACGGTCCGTCTACCGAAAACCACGTTGCTGACTGTTTCGAACGAGGTGGGGTATATCATGTGTGGCGCACTCGACGTGGAGCTGCTCAACACCCTGCTGATCGACCGCCAAATCATCGCAGGCCGCGCCGTCGGGGTTAAAACGATTGATCAATTGCTAAAAGCCCCACTCGAATCGGTCACAATCGAAGCGGAACGTCTCGGCATCCATAAAGGGATGAGCGGGGAAGAGGCTTTATTGAAAATGGTGTAAATCAACAGCTCCCGGAGAGATGGGTCTCTTCTGGGAGTTGTTTTTTGTGATTTTAAGGATATTGCGGGGCCCTCATAGTTTACTTCTGTGCCATGACAGTTCCGGGACTTGTCCTTATAGTTTGGCGGTTTGCCATGAGAGTTTTCCCGGGCCCTTACAGTTTACTTCCGTGCCATGACAGTTCGGGGACTTGTCCTTATAGTTTGGCGGTTTGCCATAAGAGTTCCCCCAAGTCCTTGCAGTTTCCCCACGCCTTTCCCAACCTAACACCAATCCCCCAAATCGCACATAAACTAAAGCAAAGCAAGGAGGTTGGTCGATGAAAAAAGAACAAGCGTCGCCGAGGAAGCCGCAACCGTCCCGGGCGAAATGGCGGTTAATCGAAATGATCGGCTTGTTGCTCGTGTTCGCGTCATGCGTTATATTGCTCGCCGTGCCGGACTCGCTTTCCGAATTCTTCAATACAATTATCGGAGAAGTGAAGCCGATTGTCGTCGATGTTTTCCTCATAAGCGAAGTGGGGATCGCCATCATCATCAGTGTCATTTTCGGCCGATTGCTGGAGCGGCTCGGATTCACGGACGGATTGATCCGCATTTTCGTCCCTGTCATGAAATGGTTTCACATCAACCCATCTGTCATCGTGCCCAGTGTTTATAATATCTTGGGCGATATCAATGCTGCCGGGAAGATCGCCGGCCCGATCCTCGTCAAAGCGAAGGCGACGAAGGCCGAGCAGAAAATCGCCATCGCAACGATGGTCCAATCGCCGCAATCATTCGCAACATTGGTATTAGGCCTCATCGCTTTATCCGCATTCGGCATTCAAGCGTTTCCACTCATCCTACTCTCCATTTTCCTACCGATCATCATTGTCCCTTTTCTGTTATCCAAAACGATTTACCGGGATACGAAAAAAGTGGATTTACAGCAACTTCCCCGATTCACACCGAACACCCGATTTCTTCATACTATTTTCGCATCCGCGAAAGAGGGAGCGGAACTGCTCTTCTTACTGATTATCCCAGCGGTTGCGGCAGTCTTTTTCTTCATCGGGGCATTTAAGTTTTTCGGCATCTGGGGTGCTATCGAATCGGGCATGACGACCGCGCTGACTTTCTTGAACATCGAACCCACAACAGGTATCGTCTCCATCTTGGCTGCACCGACGCTTGCTGTTGCACAACTCGCCGATCTGACTGCCGCGATTGATCCAAAACTGATTGTCGGCTCTTTCGTCCTCGCCAATTCCGGCTTGCCGTTATCGGTCATCTTCGGCCAAGTGCCGGTTACCTGGTCCGAAATTTCCAGCCTGAATGAAAGAGAAGCATTAACGGCAGCGATTGTCGGAATGATTATCCGCCTGGCAACCGCCTGGATTTTAGCCACTTTCCTGACGCCGTTCCTGCTAGGATGATGGAATGAATCAAACCTATCTCGTCACAGCGAAAAAACTAGTGACCGTCAGCCCTCTCGGAGCTGTCCTGGACGGAGCGATGCGGATCCAAAACGGGAAAATCACCGCAATCGGCCTAGCCGCCGAATTGGCTAAACAATTTCCGTACGATCCTTTATTGGACTATCATGATTCCGTCATCACGCCTTCCTTAGTCGATTGCCACACTCATTTGCTTGAATTTGCTCCGACAATGTTGTATCCGGTTACACCCGAAACCCATTTCCTCGCCGGCAGGGCAATCCTGTTCAAAGCACTGCAATCAGGCATTACCGCACTCGGCGAGCAGGTTTGCGGTCACCCGCTTTGTGATTTTTCTGTGGAGGACTATCGCAATGCCGTTGCCGATCTTCCGCTCGATATTACCTTTGCGACAACGAGCATTTCCATCGGTTTTCCGGAACTGGCCCACTTTAGTGCTATCACGCAATCGAAAGCGATTTCAAAATCCGACCTTGTCCATCCGCAATTAATTAATAAAATTGCAATGGAAAGTGAGTTCCCCGGTGAAAATATTTTCATCAATGCTACACCGGCAAACTTTACACAGGATAAGGTTCTGCGAGCGGGGGAGATCATCTATTCCTTGGAAGAAATGCAGCGAATCACTTCCATTTATCACAAGCTCGGCAAGCGGATCGGCGCGCATGTAGCGGGGGAGGAAGGCATCCGCAGAGCGCTCAAAGCGGGAATCGATGTCCTGCATCATGCGCATGGAATTACGGAGGAATTAGTAGAGGATGCAGTAAAACGAGGGGTGGCTATCGTGGCAACGCCGCTCGGGGGCACCCATTTGCCGCCCAATTCACCGGAAGAAATCGTTGAATTGGTCGAGAAGGGGATCCGTGTCTCCATTTCGACCGATGCGTATCTTCCTCCTTATCCGGGTGTGTCGTGGCTTCCGTACACAGATCAATCACCCCGCGGGCCGGAAGAACTAATGCGAGTCGCACACCCGGCGATGGTGCTTCTGCAATCGCGCCAAATAGACGAAAATGAAATACTCGCCATGCTCACAGCCCATCCGGCTGACATTCTTGGAAAAGGGAATCGGTTCGGGAAGCTGGAACCCGGAATGGACGCCAATTTCCTAGTGGCGGACGGGGTTCCGGGACTAGACATTACGAAGGCCAGTCAAATTCAGGCTGTATTTTTCAATGGAAGGAAAATGATCCAAAGAACCTCATAACCGGCAGGCGAAAACCGCTGCCGGTTTGCCGGAAAACATATTTGGACAGGCCAAACCGAATACGTTATGATGGAGTCAGTTAGCAGGTACTGCCATTTTTGAAAAGGTGGGATACGCAGTTGGCTTGGCTTTATGTGTTATTTGCCGCGATTGTCGAGTTGGTTTGGGTGATCGGCCTCCGTTACTCCGATTCGGTTTTGGAGTGGAGCCTGACGATTATCGCAATCGTGTTCAGTTTTTATTTCATCATTAAAGCTTGTGAGAAACTGCCGTCCGGCACGGTGTATGCGGTGTTCACCGGATCTGGGGCAGCCGCAATTTTCCTCATCGACGCTGTGTACTTCCAATCGGATTTTTCCTGGGTCCAGGCGGCATGTGTCGGGCTGATTATCCTGGGAGTCGTTGGGTTGAAGATGGCGGATTCTGAGGAAGATTCGGCAGCTGGGGGTGATGTGTAATGGCTTGGCTCTATTTGGTCATTGCCAGTTTCGGCGAAATTTTCGGTGTCATGGCCATCAATCTGTACAATCAAAAAAAGTCATTGCTCCGGCTTCTTTGGATTGCAGTCGCATTCGGTTTCGGTTTCCTGTTCCTCTGGCTTGCCATGCGGGACATTCCGATGGGCACTGCCTACGCGGTATGGACTGGACTCGGTGCAGCGGGAACAGTACTTATGGGGATTTTCGTCTTCAAGGAACCGGGGAATTGGAAGCGGCTCATGTTTTTATTACTCATCATTTGTGGTGCGGTCGGGTTGAAAATATTCAGCTAATCACTATATATGAAAAGGCCGTCCAATGTAGACGGCCGGGGGAGTGCACATGAACTACAAAAAGTTTGCTGGCAACTTCTTGGTCAATTTTCCGAAGATCCTTCAAGGGGTGCTCAATATTTCCCTTGTGCTATTGGCGATTGTCCTGTCGATTCTATTAGGGAAGGAACTCTTCGTTTTCATTGATATTTTGATGGAACAGGAGAGCAATGATTACAAACTTTTCTTGGCACATATTCTGATCTTCTTCCTCTACTTCGAGTTCATCACAATGATCGTCAAGTATTTCAAGGAAGATTACCATTTTCCGTTACGGTATTTTATCTACATCGGCATTACGGCGATGGTCCGCTTGATCATCGTGGATCATGGCCATCCGATGAACACGCTATTGTATTCGCTTGTGATTTTAGTATTGATCATCGGTTACTTCATCATGAATATTACACCACGCGACCGTCCGGAGAGCAGATGGTTCTTCAATCGGGATCCCTGACTTATTTTGTAGCCAGAAAAGCGGGTTCGTCCATCGGAAGTTTGGAGAAGTCAGAAATGACGCCGTCCGCGCCGAATCGCTTCGCCTTGGCAAATAACTGGGTATCCTTTTTCGACCAGACGAGCACTTTTCCGTCATGTTTATGGACTTGATCCACCACTCTTTTGTTCACATAGGATACATTAAAATTGATGTAACTTGCGAAAGAGGTCAATTCTTTAAGCGTTTTGGAGGATGGTAAAAAAGGTGAGGGATTCATGAGGACGGCCACTTCGACTTCGGGAAGAAGCGCATGCACTTTCCGCATAGAATCAATGTCAAACGATTGGATGATGATACCGCTTACATCTGGATAGGCAGTTAATGCCTCTACAACTTTTTCCTCGATGCCCGGATACTGGTCGGGCTTTTTAATCTCAATCAACAATCCAGATTCCCCGTAAAACTCCTCTAGCAACTCATCGAGCGTCAGAATCGTTTCACCCGTATAGACTGGGTCGAATGAACCCCCGACATCCAATTCCTTCAGCTCGGCCAGCGTCAGGTCTTTGACGAATCCTTTACCATTCGTCGTGCGGTCGACCCGTTCATCGTGGATGATCACCGGTTCGCCGTCCTTGGATAGATGAACGTCAAATTCCAGGAAATCCGCTCCCATTTCAATGCCTTTGCGGAAGGAAGCTTGAGTGTTCTCTGGTGCGAAACCGGAGGCGCCCCGATGCGCGACATTAATGAGGTTAATAGGGATATCCGGCCGGGAGGATCGATTGGCGAAGCCTACTAAAAGGCATACTACGAGACTACAGATCACGATAGTCAGGATTATTCTTTGCTGTTGTATTTTTTTCATGTCGTGTCCCCCTCGTAATCCATCTTCGGTTAAATATCCGAAAATTTCTACACTTATTGAATAACTTAAATATAATAGATTCAAGCCTTTATTACCATAGTCTTAAAGTCCCTAAAGGGCGAAAAGCCTCTCTTTTTGTCGAAAGTGGAGAGGCTTCACGAAGTTATGCCCGTTTTTCAAGGTTTTTGGCGGTCGGGCTCTTGTCTACGGAGCGGTTATCCGGATACGTGCCGAGCGCTTTATCATATGTCATATGGGTGACGCCGAACCAATAGTTTTCATTCTTAAAATGGTGGAGGAGATGATGTTTTTTGATCCGTTTCCCGAGTTGCGTTCGAGGAGTGATTGGACGATGGGCGACATAATGTTTCCATTCATAGAACAAGAAATAGCCAAGCAAACCGGTTGCAAAGGCAAGGGTCAATGAAACGCTCCCTACTACACTGTGAAAAATGAGGGAGTACAGGATGAAGCCAGGAACGCTAAACCAGAGCGGCAAAAATAGTAATTTCAAATTGTCGGGTTCCACATGATGGTCATAATGCAGCCGCCGCAACAGTTTCAAAAAGTATGGGTTGCGCGGCGCCTTCAGGTGAAATAAAAAGCGGTGGACCATATATTCACTCGTCGCATATGTCAACATGCCGATGACAATGGCAAGCCACGCACCTAATTGCAAAAGATGGGGAACGGTAAACGAGGCGCATGCGGTGAACAAAAGTCCCATTAGCAATACGTCCGGGAACAGCAAGAAGTCCTTAATATATGTTTTCATTACAACGCCCCTTTCTTACTCTATTATATGTTAAAAATTCAGACATTTATAGTTGATTCTTCTGAAGTAATAGGATTACATTCATGAGTTTCAGGGAATGCAAAGTATATTGGAGTAAATTTAAAAGATAAAGGGGAAATTCGAATGATCTATCAAACGAGTATAAGGATGACTGTTGAAAATGGAGAAGGGAAAACGGACTATTTCTTTGAAGCGGAAGAGCTGGAACTCAACCAGGATTCCAAATTACAAATCCGGAAAGAAGCGGGCAGGGAATCGGTATTTTTTGAAACCGTCAAGCTTTTATATGGAATCGACAAAGACACCGGCAGGCGAACCTTGTACCATATGGAAACGACAACCGAAACGCCGATTGATAAGGATAGGACATATTATGTCAGCCAACTGGATGAAATGAATCGGATGATCAAGTTTAAGGTGTTGGAATAGGAAATATTCTAAATAAAACACAGAAACTCACCCGAACCAGGTGAGTTTTTCCTCAATCAAACCGCGGTTAATCTTCCAAATCCCCAAAGCCTTCGTCATACCCTCTTCGTAATTTGAAAATAGCGGCTTCGTTCCGATGAGTTTTATGAGACATGAAAGCGAGCTCGCCTTTGATGGGAGAAAGCTCGCTTTTTACATGACCGGCATGTTCTTTCAATCCCGCTATGTCTCCATGTATTTTGTGGAGATCCATCGACATGCTTTCTAGCATGGCGTCTGTCTCTTCTTGACGGTCGCATAATGCGAGTGTGATCTCTTTTACCGCGTCCACATTTAAAGTTTGAGTAAGATCATTCAGAATTACTGTTTGTCCATCCAATCTGTGTGTGTTCATTCAATTGCGACTTGACACCTTTTATTTCAACTAAGATTTGTTGTAATAATTTTTCACTCATCCTTTCGCTTTGTATTCTACTTATGAATCAAGACCTCTTTAGGAGATGGTTTTGGTGTAAGAACAGCACAATTAAAGCATCAAAAAGGATTTGAGGATGGATGAAATAGTGGGTGACAGTAATGGAAAGAGAACGTCCCAGGCAGAATTGAACCTGCGACCTACAGCTTAGGAGGCTGTTGGAGATAATACGATGGATAAGGAAAATTGGCGATGAACACCGTCCCGATTAATAATTGCTAATTTATTTATCGGTCTTGTTAAAGAGATTGCCAATGAGTTCTGTAGCTTTTCGTTCTTCTTCCATAAGTGCATGACCGTAGATATTAAAAGTAGAATGGGCAGCTCGAATTAGTAACGTAAGAGAGAAATGCCTTAAATCGTGGAATCTCATTTCCTTTAATCCTAACTCTTTGAATTTATCACTTTTGAAGTTTTTTCCACCAATTATTGACATTATCGGGTATATGGTTTGCCAATTTCGTTTCCGAACAAAAACAAATGATTCGGCCATTCGCGGAGCTCGCCAGCCAACAAGTTTTTTTCTCGTTTAGCGATCAGAACGCGGATCATTTCCATGATTTTGTCGGGAAGTGAAACAAATCTTCTTTTTGGTTTTTGTTTCTATCGACGGACAAGCGTAATAAAAACAGCCGACGTAATTGCCGGCTGTTAACCCATCAATGATTATTCATAAAATATAAAAACCAAACCGCATGATTTTGTTCATCAGCAGCAGCTTCCGTAAAAGCCTCCCTAATAACGGGGTTATTAGCACTTCGCGCTATATCGTGATAGAAGTCTACAGTCTCCTGCTCATCTATGAATGCAGCAAGAATCCCACTATTAAAATCTGTATGGCATTGTTGTGTGATTTGTAGGGTTGGTTGACTCCCCGTCAAAGAAATATATATACGCCAAAAGGTTTCAAAGTGTCTGATTTCATCATTTCTGATTTCAAGTATGCGATTTTTTATTTCGGGATTCGGAGCCTGGGACGCTAATAATTCATAGCATGGAATTGTTGTATATTCACTATTAAGTGCTTTCAAAACATTGTCCAATACTTCCGTATTTGCGGAAGGTTGCAGGGAACTTTGATTCACTTTTTTATCACTCCTCTGTATCAATGTATGGGGATCCTCTATTTTGCGGACCTTGTCCTTTGAGAATGAAAAGCTATTTGAGGAAAAACGAAGTGAAGCTATTTACAAAATTGAAGCATACTCATGGGATGGTGAATACATCAAAATAAGAGCAAAGAGAGCTAAATGCTGATGGTATAGAAAAGGAATCGTAAGACAAGCAGTTGCAGGTCATGTTGGATATCGTATGGTGGGTAAGTGTTTTAAACATGTAACGGACGCAAATGAATATTCGATTTTAAACGGAAGCGTTCACTGCGAAAGGTGTATTGCGAAGTCCGAACAAACAGGGAATAATCACTCCCCTAACAGATTAGTCGTGGTGGTAATGCCATCCGAAGTCAACTTTTAGTAGATTATATCAATTCATGATTTGTAGAGAAACTAAAAGCTTAATGCGTATTATGAATGTAAAGCGAAGAGAACGAGAGCTCGTAACTTCCCCAAAAGTCATCAGCAAATTGTGTCAACTGCGACAGGGAAATCGACATCAAGAAAAACAACTATGTAACCGGAGTGTCAGCGGTGGTGTATGGAATGTGTGCAGGATGAAATAAAAGAAAAGATTTGCTGGACTTATGGCATTATGCTTTTGCGTGTTTTGCAACCAAACCAGTAAATCACAATGTCAACTCGGAACACACTTGCGACAAATGACTTCCAGAAGGCACGAATGGAACTGTGACCAACTTCACCAAAATATTGGGTGACGGGCAACATGAAGTATATCTGGGCGATAGCAAAGTCGTTGATTGGTAAATAAAAAAAGAAAGGATCTCTCCTGCTAGCACGCACATCATACCATAGGAGAGGTTCGGATGAAGAAAACAGCGAGAATTAAATTAGATGAAAATGTTAAAACTAGAAAAGGTAGATATCCCAGCGACGGAGTTTGAGAAGCAGGTCATAAATTGGCAAGATGGGAAGTTGCTGCATTATGAGGTTAGTTACACGAAGAGATGAAAAATCAGTCCCGTGTATAGGGACTGAACGAATTTAGTTATTCATGTCTTGAATCCCTGGACTATGTTCATTTGGCATGTCAGGCATTAAAGGTACAGGGAATCCAGCGGGTGGAGGAGTAACTTTAAGTTCATCATTATTTCTACTAGGGGACTGTCCTTGGAAAATTTCCCCGATTCTAGTTGGGTCTAATCTGAAGTTGAACTGAGCGTTATGATATCCTAACTCCACATATTTTCGGCATTCAGGATATTTATTGATATCGTAATTCGGGACAGGGAAAAGCTTACCCCATTCAACGCCAAGCGTTTCTAATGCTTTTGCAAAAGCGTTCTGATGTGCGTTATCTCTCACGATTAGGAAAGCTAATGTCTCTCGGAATGTCTTATTCGAGCTCATTTCGTAAATTCGAGATTTTTGCAAGACGCCGGTTGATTCTAAAACCAGGTTATCGAGCAGATCGCTAATCAAATTGCCATGACTATAAACCCAAGAGCCGTTCCAAGGATTTCCCGCAGCATCTACAGGAAGAGAGGCTTGAGCACCAATAATGTAATGATGGGGATTTGCATGTCTAACAGCATCATCAAGAGGTGCTTGATCGACTCCGGCATTACCAGGGATAGCCGATTCACCTGAATCATTTAATAATTGGTTAATTGTATTCTGTACAAGCTCGACATGAGCGATTTCTTCCAAAAATACACCACGAAGTAAATCGCGATATTGTGTTTCCTTACCTCGGAAATTGGAACTTTGGAAGAAGTACTGCATCATGGTACGCATTTCTCCAAAGTGACCACCAAGGATTTCCTGCATTACTTTAGCGGCTTCGGGGTCGGGTTTATCGGGAGGAGTGATGGGGTTGATCAGTTCTTCTTTGTAGTAATACACATTTAGCACCTCATTTATATATTTATGCTAAGTAGTATCAAGCAAAATAAAAGTTTTATTCTCAATTGAAAATAATCATCTATATAAAAGGAAATGCGATGCAATTGTCACGACCCGGCGAAAAGGAAAAGAATTTACTTATATAGGAAAAATACAACCTAGATTCAATTATGAACACTATTTCTGTCGAGGGGCCGTTTGGAGAAGATAATATTCTGGTTGTAGATATTATTAGGGTACGAGGAATGTATTAAAAAAGAGGGGGCTCACACGCGCCTCCTCTTTTTATTTTTTATCAAGCTTTATCAACAATAAGAAAATTTCAACCCCAAATAGCTTTTTCGATGATTAACCGATAAATTAAAACTCTTGGAAACTCATTGTTATCAAGGGATCTAGGAACGTCCCAGGCAGGAATTGAACCTGCGACCTACAGCTTAGGAGGCTGTCGCTCTATCCAACTGAGCTACTGGGACAAGAAACTTGCTCAATTATTATAAACCTTCCCGACTAGTAACGCAATCCGTGGATTCCCAGATGCCGCTGTTTTGGATTTCCGCATCCCCTATGGAATAATGGAGGGACAGGAGGTAGAAAGCTATGAGAAAAATGATTTTTGGCGAACACGAACCGAATACGTTGCGCCAATTTGAAAATTGTTTGCAGACCGGGAACGTGGCGGGCGGTGTGTTATGCGCAGATGGCCATTATGGCTACAGCCAACCCGTCGGAGGAGTTATTGTCTATGACAATCAAATTTCTCCGTCCGGTGTCGGCTATGACATCGCTTGCGGCAATAAAGCAGTGCGGACCAACTTGCAATATGAGGACATTAAAAAAGATATCCCGCGAATCATGGACGATATTGCTGCCCGGATTTCCTTCGGCATTGGCCGAAAGAATAAGGAGCGGGTCGACCATGAACTGTTTGACGATCCTGATTGGAATGTATTCCGCCAGATCGGTCAGCAGGAGCACGACAAGCTGAAGAAACTGGCGGTTGACCAGCTTGGGACGGTTGGGGCCGGCAATCATTTCGTCGATCTGCTCGTCGAAGAGAGGACGGGCGATGTCTGGGTGGCGAACCATTTCGGCAGCCGCGGTTTCGGCCATAAGACCGCGAGCGGCTTCCTCAACTTGGCGAACGGGATGGAGTTTTCCGACCGAGCGCCGGGTGAAAGCATGGAGCAGGCTCCGACTTTGATTGACCTCGATAGCGAATTGGGCGACTTATATTATCGCGCGATGACGCTTGCCGGAAAATATGCGTACGCGGGACGCGATTATGTGATGGATGAAGTGTTGGCCATACTTGGTGCAGAATCTGAGTTCGAGGTGCATAATCATCATAATTTCGCCTGGAAAGAAACTCATCGCGGCAAAGAGCGGATCGTCGTGCGGAAAGGGGCGACACCTTCCGCACCGGGCCAGCTTGGATTCATCGGCGGTAGCATGGGCGACATTTCAGTCATTGTTCGCGGGAAGGATAATGCGGAAAATGAAAACGCCTTTTACAGCACTGTCCATGGGGCGGGCCGGATCATGAGCCGGACCCAAGCCGCCGGGAAGATGAATTGGAAGAAACGGACCCGGATAGGCGGCCAAATTTCACCAGATATGATGGAAAAGGCGGTGAAACGGTTTGGTGTCGAACTGAGGGGCGGCGGTACGGACGAAAGCCCATTCGTCTACAGGAAATTGCAATCCGTCTTGGATGCCCATGAAGATACGATCGATGTTTTACATGTACTGAAACCAGTCGGTGTCTGCATGGCAGGCGCAAATGAATTCGATCCGTATAAGGATTGATTTCCGAATTGATGTTGAATTAGACATATCCGGCTATAATTCTATCAATCCGTCAGTCTTAAGGACTGGCGGGTTTTTTATGGTGTGCCCGGCATGGGCTATAACTTGGTGGTGAAAGTCCACTACAGGCTTGGCAGTAGGAACTGTTAGCTTAAGGCAAGGGTGTCCACCGTGAGGTGGAATCTGAAGGAAGCCGGCGGCAAAATCCCGAACCGACGGACAGAAACTGCATATGAGGCTGAATTGGAACGGACGAGTTTGCCGTACAAAACAAAGTCCAATACTGCCCGAGTTCCATACAGTAAATGCAGCGGTTACATGGGAGGAAGGTTATAGCTCTTACCCGGGGAGGTCTTACAGGGGTTCCCGACAAGAGGGATGGAATATCCCACAGGAACAAACCGGTCAGTGATGGCAGGTTGAACTGTAAGAAGTCAGCAGAAGCCATAGTAGTCCATAAGGACGAAGGGCTGAACAATAATAATCCTGAAATGAAATGGAGGTAAAGACAGTGCAAAGACCACAGAAAACATCGGCAGATGGCTGGCCGCAAAGGGATAGGTTGGAAACCGAAGAATATGCGGGAGCGTGCAGTCCTGTCTTTACAGAAATGGAGCGACAGGATGGTATCGATTTGATTGATAAAGTAGTCGACATCAACAACCTCTTTAACGCTTGTAAGAAAGTGAAGGCAAATAAAGGGGCGCCGGGTGTCGATGAAATGACAGTAGATGAACTTTTAGGTCATGTAGCCAAATACCGAACCCAACTTATTAGAAAGCTGAAAGACGGTTCGTACGAACCACTGCCAGTAAAACGTGTTGAAATTCCAAAGTTAGATGGGTCAATGCGAAAACTCGGCATACCGTGTGTACGGGATCGAATGGTTCAACAAGCCATCTATCAGGTGATTGGTAAAATCATTGACCCTCATTTTTCGGAGAGGAGCTATGGTTTTCGTCCAAAACGGAATCAGCATCAAGCCATTAAGCAATCCATCACATATTATGAACAAGGTTATAGAGTGGTAGTCGATTGTGATTTAAAAAGCTACTTCGACACCATTAATCATCAGAAGCTGATGGAATATCTAAAAGAGTTCATAAACGACAAGATTGTCCTAAAGTTGATATGGAAGTTTCTAAAGAGTGGCATCCTTGAAGATGGACTTATCAGTCCAACAGAAGAAGGTGCTCCGCAAGGTGGCGTACTCTCCCCGATTCTTAGCAATGTCTATTTGAATCAATTAGATAGGGAACTTGAAAGACGGGGGCATAAATTCGTACGATTTGCGGATGATTTCTGCATATACGTGAAAAGCAGGCGAGCAGGGGAACGTGTTTTGGAAAGCATTACAAAGTTCCTTGAACATGATTTGAAGCTGACAGTGAACCAAGAAAAGAGCAAGGTGGGTTCTCCGGTCAAACTCAAGTTCCTCGGTTTCTGCCTCCATTCCACATCTAAAGGTGTGGGTTGTAGACCACATCACTCCGCAAAAAGTCGATTCAAATCAAAATTAAAGAAAATCACCAAACGGAATCGCCCGGGCCGCTTTGACGAGATTGCCAAAGAAATCAACCAAGTGACAATAGGTTGGATAAACTACTATGGAATTGGCTTTATGAAAAGTTTTATCAAATCCATGGCACAATGGCTGAACCATCGGTTACGTCAACTGATATGGAAACGTTGGAAGAAGATATGGACAAAATACCGTCAGTTACGAAGGCTGGGAATTTTACATGAAGAAGCTTGGAAAGTATCAAATTCCCGAAAGGGATATTGGAGAGTCTCCAAAAGCGAAACTCTACATAAAGCAATCAAAGCAGAAACGCTCACCAAGTGGGGTCTGAAAGACCTGAATCACTTGTATGAGCGTCGATACTTAAGTTATTGAACCGCCGTATACGGAACCGTACGTACGGTGGTGTGAGAGGTCGGGAGCTAATCACTCCCTCCTACTCGATTTCATCCCTAACTTAACTAGCAAAACTATCGAAACTGAAAGTAATAAATTATCTAAAAAGTCTGTTGACAAACATATACATCCTATTTAGAATGTATAACATGACATAACAAGGTAATACATGATAGTACAAGTTAGGGGTTTTCCGTAAAAAGGAGTGATTTAAGATAGAGACTTAGATAAGTGGTCTTAAACTCATCATATTACGTTTAGGAGGAGATTCAAATAAAAATTAATCGTGAAAGTGATATCCCCTTATATGAACAAATTGCCAATTTTATTAAAACGAAAATACAAAAAGGGGAACTTGTCCATAATGAAAAGCTGCCAAGCGAAAAAGAGTTGATGGAAATCTTTGAAGTGAGTCGCCTAACCGTTCGGAAAGCGATCAGTGTCTTAGTGGATGAAGGGCTCTTGATGACAAAAAAGGGAATGGGAATCTACGTCAAGAATCTAAAAATCAATTTTGAAATGAATCACGTTAAGGGTTTTAACGAGATGTTACATTCCCAAGGATTCGAATATGAAAGAAAGTTGATCAAACATGAAGTGAGTTACCCGCCGAATCATATTTTGGAATCTCTTGGTCTGGAACCAGGCATCAAGCTTCATACCCTCCATCAATTATTTTTAATGGAAGGGAAGCCGATAGGGCTGTTGGTGACGTACATCTCTCCCGATACGGGCTTTACTGATGAATTGGCTGAAAAAATGGATCAAGCTTCATTTTTGGAAGTGCTGAAAGAAGATTTGAATATCATCCCATTCGAAACAAGATATTCAATCGATGCAACGGCGGCTCCAAGTGAACTGACGAGCATTCTAAATGTTTCCCTCGGCTATCCATTATTGAAAGTAGAAAGAACCACGTTGACGGAAGAGAATATCCTTTTCGAATCGACGGTCATGTATTTGAGCCCCAATTTATATCAATTCAAATTTGATATACGAAATAATAATAGCAATACGAACGATGGGCCGCCTCAGAAATTGTATGTGCATGCTTAATATTCAAGGAAAGAGGTTTGAAATAAATGTCAACGACACCAAAGAACTTACTATTTATCATGTCTGATGAACATAACAAAGAAATGACAGGCTGCTACGGCCACCCTGTGGTGAAAACGCCGAATATTGACAAACTGGCAAGCAATGGCGTCCGTTTTGAAAGCGCTTATTGCAATTCGCCGATCTGTGTTCCGTCGCGTGCAAGTATGGCAACTGGCCGTTATCCTCATCAGATCGAGTCCTGGGACAATGCCCATCCTTATGACGGCACGATTCCGAGCTGGGGGCATCGGCTAACGGAGCAAGGCTACAAAGTTACAACGATCGGAAAGCTTCATTTTCGGAATGATGAAGATGATACCGGCTTTCCAGATCAGCGCTACCCAATGCATGTTCATGGAAAAGGGGATCTCTATTCACTCATCCGGGAGGATATGGAAGATCGGCCGAAGGAAAGACAAAAAATTTTAGATGCCGGACCGGGCGAAAGTTCTTATACACGATACGATGAAAACACGGCACAAGAAGCGAGAAATTTCATTTTGAATGAAGGACGGGATTCCGATAAGCCGTGGGTGTTATTCGTGTCATTTGGTACGCCGCATTTTCCTTTGATTGCACCGGAGGAATATTACTCAATGTATCCGTTGGAAGACGTGGTTTTTCCGAAATATTATTCTTTGGAAGAGCGGCATAATCATCCGATCTTGCAGGAGATTCGGAGAATCACCGTGTTGGATGATGAACTCGATGAAATGGCCGTCCGGAAAGCGGTCGCTGCGTATTACGGGCTATGCAGTTTTATGGATGCTCAAATCGGCAAAGTGCTAGGAGCCCTTGAAGAAGCAGGCCTAGCTGAAGATACGAGGATCATCTACACATCCGACCATGGCGATACGATCGGAGAACATGGACATTGGTTCAAGTCGACGATGTATGAAGGTTCCGTTTCAGTGCCGTTTATCTTGTCAGGTCCTGATTTGCCCAAAGGGAAAGTGGTGAAAAACCACGTCTCGTTAATTGACTGTTTCCCAACGATTGTGAACGCGGTTGGTGCCAATTTGAATGAAGAAGATCAAGATTTGCCAGGCCAGTCCTTATTCCAGATTGCAACAGGAGAGAGAGATCCGGAAAGGACTGTGTTCAGTGAATATCATGCGGCCAACTCCAGCACGGCGTATTTTATGCTCCGCTATAAACAATATAAATATATTTATTACGTCGGATATGAGCCGCAGCTTTTCGATTTAGAACAGGATCCAGGCGAAAAAGAAGATCTCGCTTCACTTGAAGCGTATCAATCTGTTTTGGAGGAGTGTGAAAAGGAATTGAGAAAGATCGCCGATCCGGAGTTGCTGGACAAGCGAGCAAGGCGATCGCAAGCGAATAAAATCGAGGAGAACGGCGGAAAGGAAAAAATACTGCAAACAGGGTTTGCCATCCCTTATTCACCGACACCGAAACAATTCCAATAAAAAAGAGGAGGATATGTGGATGAAACGTAAAAACAGAAGAAAATTATGGTTACCATTTATTAGTGTAATTGCGTGTCTTGCTTTATTGGCAGGTTGCGGCACGAGTGCCAATGAAACGAACAATGGTGCGAATGCAGGAGGCAAGGAAAACGGCAATCTGGACAATTATCCTGCTGAAAAAATTGATTTTCTTGTCGGATTCAGTCCGGGCGGGGGAACGGATACGACTTCCCGTAAGATCACACAATTGCTCAGTGGTGAAAAACTTGTAGAGCAGACATTTGTCGTCAATAATATGCCGGGTGCAATGGGCGGAATGGCGTTAATGGAGCAAAAGAAAAGACAAGGTGATATGTACACCATTCAAGGAGTATCCGGCTTTATGACTCCATTATGGACGGAAGGTTTGGGAGCGACTCTTTCAGATGTGCAACCGATCGCTTCTTTGACAAATACGGAAATCCTCATCGTCGTGCCAAAAAACTCGCCATATAATACAGTTACGGAACTTTTGGATGCTACGAAAGAAAAGAATATTACGGTTGGCATTGTAGGCCCTCAAGACGGGGAGGATGCCTTTACTTGGAATAAAATACGGACAGCTTACGATATGAATGATTTGAATTATGTTTCGACAGATGGAATTTCCGAAAGTCTTTCCCTTGTGTTGGGTGACAAAGTGGATGCCACGCTGCTCCTCCCGATTGTTGCGAAAGATTATATAGAAACGGGCGATTTGAAAGCGCTCGCAGTATTATCGGACAAGCATTCCGAGTTTTTACCGGATGTCCCGACGTTACAAGAAGAAGGGATTGACGTAATTTCCAAAAGATATTATGGAGTGGTGGCAAGTGCGGGCGTTTCACAAGAAATCATTGATTATTGGAGTTCAAAATTTGAGGAAATGATCGAGTTGGATGGATGGAAAACGTATTTAGAGGATAGTGGATTGATTTCCGAGTTCCATAAAAGTGAAGAGTATATCCAATACTTAGAAACCGAAGGGAAAGAATATCAAGAATACCTTCAGTCATTACAGTGATAGGGTAAACAGGTCAAACAGGAAGGCCCCCCTTCTTGTTTGACCATCCATATATCCATTTAGAAGGTGGTGGAGCGAATGAAGGTCGAACGGAATTTCACTGTTTTGTTAATCGGTATCGCGGCGATATTTCTCATTTTATCATTGATGTTGCCACTCGGTAAAGGAAATGGAATGATTGGAGCAGGCTTTTTTCCTACGGCCATTTCAGCAATATTACTAGGGCTATTGCTTGTTAATTTTATTCAAACGACCAAATCGAAAAACAAAGAGCAACAAGAGGAAGTTCAGGGAGAACAAGAGGAGTTAACAGGGATTCGGAAAGGGCAATTCATTTTTCTTGTTTCACTAGTCGCTTGTCTATTTCTGACAGATATCCTCGGCATGTTACTCAGTATTGGGATTTTCATTGTTTTCACTCTATATTTCATAGAAAAGATGTCATGGAGAACTTCTATTCTATTTAGCACGATTTTTATCGTATCGGTATTTTTTGTATTTGAGAAATGGTTTGGGCTGCATATTCCCAAAGGGTTTTGGAGCATCATTATCTGACAATGAGGGAGTGACCTCGAATGACTGAATTTCTTGCTGGACTGTCAACTATTGTATCCTCGCCTTCCGCTATTTTCTGGTGCTTTTTAGGCGTACTGCTCGGAACCATCCTAGGTGCCCTCCCAGGGCTTGGCGCAGTGACGGGAATTGCGATGTTATTGCCACTGACATTCCATCTATCCAGTTTGAATGGACTCTTATTATTAATGTGCGTGTATATGGGGGTTCAATTTGGCGGTCGGATCAGTGCGATTTTAATTAATATTCCTGGGGATGCAACAGCGGTCGTTTCCACTTTTGACGGCTATCCATTAGCGAGACAGGGAAGGGCCGGCTTTGCTTTGACCATCAGCGCCATTGCTTCTTTTATCGGCGGACTGATTGGAATCATCGGTTTGGTGT
The DNA here is from genome assembly GCF_038003045.1 of Sporosarcina sp. FSL W7-1349. NCBI lineage: Bacteria > Bacillati > Bacillota > Bacilli > Caryophanales > Caryophanaceae > Sporosarcina > Sporosarcina sp. FSL W7-1349. The sequence continues at coordinate 1,210,006 of NZ_JBBOOK010000001.1, read as the reverse complement.
TTTTGACATCCAAGTTAGCACAAGTTTCCTTGTTGTTTGGGCCAATGGATTATTTTGCTTTAATGTTATTCACTTTGATCGCGACTTGCGGAGTATTGGAGAAAAAACCGTTAAAACCTCTCATTGCTGTTAGTATGGGCGTATTGATTTCGACCATCGGATTGGATGCTGTTACCGGCCAGGCGAGACTGACATTCGGAACTCCCTACCTTTGGGATGGTATTCATATCGTCGCAATCGCCATCGGGTTGTTTGGACTTTCCGAAACATTTTTCCGCTTTGAACAACGAAAGAAAAATGTCGGAGAAGCTGATTCGCTCAGTGACAAAATAAAATTTTCTAGTTTGTTCCCTAAAACGTCAGAAATGATCAAGGATTTGGGCGCGATGCTTCGCGGTTCTATTGTAGGTTTTGTAATCGGAGTTTTGCCTGGAGCAGGCGGTGTGTTGGCGACATTTTTATCATATGGCTTGGAGAAGAAGATATCCAAGGAGCCTGACAAATTTGGGCAAGGCGCTTCAAAAGGGCTTTCGACGGCTGAAGCCGCGAATAATTCAGCGGTAGGGGGCGCACTGATACCTACATTTGCTTTGGGTATTCCGGGATCGGGAGCGGCGGCTGTTTTGCTAGGCGGGCTGTTGATTATGGGATTGCAGCCAGGTCCGATGATGCTGACAAATTCAGGTGATATTGTCTGGGCCGCCTTTGCCGGATTATTCATTGGCAACGTATTACTGCTATTATTAAATGTGTTGCTCGTCCCTTTCTTCGCTACGCTTATTGTAAAGGCCGAGCCATATATGATGGCGATTATCGCGGCACTTTGTTTTATCGGGGTTTATTTTACTGATAATAGTTTGTTTAACGTAGGCGTCATGATCGTCTTTGGGATTCTCGGCTATTTTTTACGAAAAACTGGTTTTCCATTGGCCCCTTTATTTCTCGGCGTCATTCTCGGGCCCATGGTTGAGAAAAACTTGCGTCAATCTCTTTCCATGTCGCAAGGTGACTATTCTATTTTTTTCGTCAACCCGATATCGTGTACGTTGCTCATTTTGTCGGGGGCAATTCTTCTAATGCCGTTGTTGCGATTTCTTTCGAGAGTCATGAAACTCGGTGGAAATAGGAGAAAATCAATTGTTTCATAAGGAGTTGGTACCAATGGAAGTTACAGCGAAAAACATTGTTGAATCATTAAAAAACGCTTTGTGGGATGTTGAAGTTACAACGAACGAAACTATAAGAGAATTACATAGTAAAGATGAATCCTATCACGAACCTAGGATGCCCGATGTCGTTGTTTTTCCAACTAAGACGGAAGACGTCTCCAAAATTATGAAAGTGGCTCAACAGCATCAAGTGCCGGTCGTTCCGTTCGGACTTGGCTCCGGCTTGGAAGGACAAGTGATTCCCTTGAATGGTGGAATTTCGGTTGATTTTTCATCGATGAATAAAATTCTCGAAATCCGGGAAGATGATCTGCTTGTGACGGTGCAGCCTGGCGTGACACGTTCCCAATTAAATCAGGAACTAAAGAAGCATGGGCTGTTCTTCACCGTGGACCCCGGCGCTAATGCGACTCTCGGCGGCATGGCCGCAACGAACGCCAGCGGGACGACCTCTGTGAGATACGGGGTGATGCGTGATCAAGTGCGGGATCTGGAAGTCGTATTGCCGGATGGTACCGTCATGCATACGGGAAACAAGGCAGCAAAATCGTCCTCCGGCTACCATTTGAACGGGCTGTTTGTCGGTTCGGAAGGCACCCTCGGCAGCATTACAGAATTGACGCTTCGGGTGTATGGGATTCCCGAGCATGTCATGGCGGCGAGGGCTTCATTCCCGACGATGAAAGACGCCGTTGAATCGGTCGTCTCCATATTGCAAGCCGGAATTCCAATTGCCCGGGTGGAGCTAGTTGACGAAGCTTCCATGAAACAAGTAAATCTTCATAGCGAAACCGATTACGAGGAAAAGCCGACCCTTTTCTTGGAATTCCATGGCAACGAGGCGGGACTGCAACAGGATGTCGAATTCTTGATGGATATCGTCAACGACCATCATTGCAGCAAAATAGACTTTGAGAAGGATAACGCGGCCCGCAATCAATTATGGGAAGCGCGCCATAGCTTAGCGTATGCTTATATGCATGGATACCCCGGCAAGGGGATGATCACTACCGATGTGTGTGTCCCAATTTCCGAATTGGCGAACGCAGTGCTGTTCGCCCGTGAGAGGTTGGATGCCGCCGGATTGCCAGCGGGATTAGTGGGTCATGTCGGTGACGGAAACTTCCATACGCTTCTGATGGTTGACATGGATGATGCAGAACAGCTCGCAAAAGTAAATGAGATTAATGAACAAATTGTCCTGTACGCATTGGAGCGTGGCGGCACTTGCACAGGCGAGCACGGCGTCGGGGTTGGCAAGCAGAAATACCAGTCTACTGAACATGGTGCCGCTTTGGCAGTGATGCAGAACATCAAAAAAGTTTTAGATCCGGATAATTTAATGAACCCAGGAAAGATTTTTTAATTCGGACTACATCTATAGAAGGGGTGACCTATGGATACAATTAGAAGTTGCTGTGCAGGTAGCCGAGCCTCATACTCACAGGACATCCAACAGATCGCTTCTCCGGAAGTGAAGCAATCGATTTACCTGACAGAAGGGGAGATGGCCTATATTCCGGGAGGGACTTTCTTGATGGGGACGGATTATAAGTATGCGTTCCCTGACGATGGGGAGGGACCTGTCCGTAAAGTGGAAGTCAATCCGTTTAAGATGGACATCCATGCAGTCACAAACGAAAAATTCAAAGCATTTGTTGAAGATACTGGTTATATTACCGAAGCGGAACAATTTGGATGGTCTTTCGTATTTCACCATTTTGTCAGCAAGAAAACGGCGGCCATTGTCACACAACAAGTGCACGCAACCCCATGGTGGTGGGTCGTAGAAGGCGCTACTTGGAAACATCCCGAAGGACCGGATAGCGCTATTGAAAACAGATTGGATCATCCAGTCATCCACGTATCATGGAATGATGCCGCCGCCTACTGCAAATGGGCCGGCAAACGATTGCCAACTGAGGCGGAGTGGGAGTTCGCTGCAAGAGGAGGATTGGAACAAAAACTCTATCCATGGGGCGATGAGTTGACTTCAAACGGCCAACACCGATGCAATATATGGCAAGGAGAGTTTCCGGTATCCAATGAAAAATTGGACGGATATGCAGGCACAGCTCCTGTGGATTCCTATGATCCAAATGGGTATGGCCTATACAATATGGTCGGGAATGTTTGGGAGTGGTGTTCGGATTGGTTTGTCAATAACGTAGAAGAGCAAGGAGGACGGAACAATCCAAAAGGGCCCGAGATTGGAATGGCCCGATCGATTCGCGGCGGCTCGTATTTATGCCACTTTTCCTACTGCAACCGATATCGCGTGGCAGCACGGACTTCCAATACGCCGGATAGTTCATCCGGGAACATTGGTTTTCGCTGTGTATGGGACATCGACTGAAGTCTTTGCGGACTAATGAATCAAACATTGGCGATTTCTGTTGCTTGAAATGGAAGGCAACGACTCTAGCGGGAATCGAAAATTCTTTTGTTCCAAATGCGTAGCGTTTGGAAACATGGGATGCCTTAATTTCTCCAAAGGGCGCAGAAATACGGCAAATCGAACCCTTCGCTGTTCGTAAGTCGTGCCTTAATTTCTGCAAAGGGCGCAGAAATATGGCAAATCGAACCCTTCGCTGTTCGATTGGCTGGCATTTTTCAAATTATCAATCTGACACGGATGTAATCCTGCCCTTTATTGATATAATGAAGAGAGAAGAAAAAGGGGGGGTCCCATGTTTACGTATGAAGAAATGGAAGCTGTATATAAAGCCATCTATCAAAGAAGGGATATCCGTACATTTTTGCCGACGCCTGTGCCGGAAGAGAAGATCCATCGTATCCTGCATGCGGCCCATCATGCGCCTTCGGTCGGGTTCATGCAGCCGTGGAATTTCATTTTGATCGATGATTCGGAGGTCAAGGAGAAATTGGCTTGGGCGGCGGACAAGGAAAGACGGGCTTTGGCCATCCATTACGAAGGAGAAAAGGAGACGAAATTCCTCGGACTCAAAGTCGAAGGATTGAAAGAAGCGCCGCTCACCATCTGCGTGACGTGCGATCCGACAAGGGGCGGCTCCCATGTACTGGGTCGCAATTCCATACCGGAAACCGATATCCTCTCCACCGCGTGCGCCATTCAAAATATGTGGCTCGCCGCTTGTGCGGAAGGATTGGCGATGGGGTGGGTCAGTTTTTATAAGAAAAATGACATTCGGGATATATTGGACATCCCGCCGCATATCGATCCTGTCGCCTTATTGTCGATCGGCTATACCGAGGATTATCCCGAAAAGCCGATCCTTGAACTGGCGAACTGGAGAAGCCGCGAATCGCTAGAGCATCTGCTCTTCGGCAACAAATGGGGAAATGCGCAAAAAGCTTAAGTATGTTTCATCCGTGAATGGCGAATAATGTAAGGGTAGCATTCATGAAGGAGCGGATGGAACATGTTGAAACTGCAAACCAGCTTGGAAGGCAAGGCGGCTCTGTTCGGGGACGTCCACGATAAATTCAGCAAGGACGGCTATCGACTCGGTGGCAATTGGGATTACGACAAAGGGTGCTTCGACTCCGTGCTGAACCGTGAGGAAGGCGAGACGATTTACTTGCGGATTCCGTTTACCGTAGAAGAAGGGCGGCTTGATGATTACGGAGCGACCATCGCTTTTCAAACTCCTTATTTGATCAAGCATGTCGTCAACATCGGGTTGGATCATGATGAAAGCTCGCTTCTGACTGCCTCTTTCAATCAATTTCAAGAGCCGGTCGAATCGGATGGCCACATCGAGGACAAAACCAAATGGGTTGACATCGGGGAACAAGCCGTCGAGCAGCTTTCCAATTATTTATGAAAAGCCGGCCACTCGCACTCTCTGCGAGTGGTTCGTAACCTGAAAAAAGTTGAAAATTATACACCGATTACCGAGTCCGGATGTGATAAACTGAAATTTGGACTGAGGTAAAGGAGTGTAGTTTAATGATCAATTCCAGCATACATGAAAAGCCGTTCAAGAAACGGAATTATAAACCGTTCATCATCACGGTTTCAGTTCTTTTGATCGGTGCCATTGGTGTTCTGTCCGGCATGCCGGGGGTGGAAGAGTTTGACGCGTTTGACGTCACCATTCTGCCGCTCATGAACGCTATTTTTAACAGTTTTACATTTGTATTCCTCGTTGCCGCTTTGATTGCGATTAAAAAGCGGAATATAACGGCCCATCGCCGTTTCATCTACGCAGCGTTCGTGACGACTTCTCTTTTCTTGGTCACCTATGTGGCATTCCATTATTTGGCCTCCTCGACTTCATACGGTGGGGAAGGGATCTTGGCAGCAATCTATTATTTTGTGTTGATCACCCATATTTTATTAGCCGCAGCTATCGTGCCATTGGCGTTGACGAGCGTCGCCCGTGCCTGGAACCGGGAACATGAACGGCACCGGAAAATTGTGCGTTGGACGATGCCGATTTGGCTATACGTCAGTTTCACTGGTGTTCTCGTTTATATCTTAATCTCTCCTTATTATTGATACCGAATCAGCCGCATACCCAGTGGCTGATTTTTTTATTTCAATCAAATGACGTTTATTACGACTGTTACAGATTGCCGAATGGTGTTTAGATCACGCGTTCCGGGATAAACATAGAGTGTAAGAAATAACATAAAAAAAGGAGAGATTCATACTATGGCACGAAACAATGATAACAACCAAAACCGTGGAAAAATGTCTCTAGAAGAAGCAGGCCGCAAAGGTGGCGAAGCGACTGCGAGAAATCATGACCGTGAGTTCTACGAGGAAATCGGCCGTAAAGGCGGCGAAGCGACTTCCGAGAAACATGGCCATGAGTTCTACGAAGAGATCGGCCGCAAAGGCGGCGAAGCGACTGCGAAAAACCATGACAGTGAATTCTACGAAGAAATCGGTCGTAAAGGCGGAGAAGCCCGGGCGCGCCAAAACGACAATGATAACAACAATGGCAAGATGAGCCAAGAGGAGGCGGGCCGCAAAGGCGGCGAAGCCCGTGCCCGGCAAAGGGACGACAAATAAAGGACATCGCCAAACAGCTGAAGCGAGTTCCCCCCGCTTCGGCTGTTTTTTTCGCTCACCTTTCAATCTATTTCCAGGTTGCTAAACAGCTAATTAGGGGTAAAACAAGAGTAACTAGAAGTAGAGGAGGTAGGGGAGTGTGGAATATCTCACCAATGGAGCAAAATTGATCATCGGATTATTGGCATTCATCATCGTGCTCCGCTTGTTGGGGAAGAAGCATCTTGCTGAAATGACCCCCTATGATATTATCTATCTTCTCATGTTCGGTGGAATCCTCGAGGAGACGTTATACGATCCGAAAATCACCATTCCCATGTTCTTATTCTCGCTGGCCGTCTGGGCGGTGGCGATTTATCTTGTCGAAAAACTCGTCGTCCGCTCCAATACATTACGAATCTGGATCAAAGGCTCGCCCGACAAACTCATTGCGGACGGCAAAATCAATAAAAATCTACTGGAGAAAAACCAATTGGAAATGGAGCAGCTACGGACGATGCTTCGCCAGCAAGGCATCTTCTCGTTGCGCGAAGTCCGTGATTTATACATCGAGCCCGGAGGTGATATCTCCATCAATCCATACGCCGCCTACCAACCCGTCACTCTCCAAGATTTGAATATCGAAAAAGCGGAAGAGGAACCGTCCGTCCTGTTAGTGGATGAGGGGGAAATCAAGCCGGAAGTGCTCGAGTTCATCGGAAAAACGGAGGACTGGCTGCGGAGCGAATTGCAGAAATTAGGTCACAGGGCAATGCGTGACATTTTATATTGCGAATGGTCGTCCACCGAAGGCTTTTTCATCCGGACTTATGAACAAACGGCAAATTTTGACTGATCCACTGCGCGAGGGAATGAAGCATCCGCTTTGTTCCCTCGTATTTGTGCTTCATTGCTAAGATTGACACTTTTTTGGACCTTTTGTCTTTACAGTTCCTGATAAGCCTTCTGGTATTTGCCCCCGTCTTTCACTTCCGAATGATAAATTGCTTTCAAGGCGAAGCTCTTCTCCATCTCAAATTCTTTCATCACCTGCTTTAGCCGTTTCGTTAATTCGGGCTCATTTTTCACAAGCTGCTCCATTTTGACTTTGCTATACTGCATCCCCGATCTCCTCCTTGTATCAATAGTTCAATCAGTATAACATGATTCCCAATCAATGAAAAAATTGAACAACCTTCTATGGAATTCTTTCCATAATAAAACCGCCCACCTAATGAGTGAGCGGTTCTGTAATATGTTTTATTCAGACAAGCGGTCGATCGATATCAGTCGGGCGGCGATAATCTCCATCAACTAGAACGAGAATCTTTCCTTCATTGAAATAATCATCATACCGATGTGCTTCCTCTTCTGGAATACCCATTCCGATCAACGCGCCAGCCAATCCACCGACTCCAGCTCCGGCAGCCGCGCCGGTGATTCCGGCGACAATCGGCCCGGCTGCCACAATCGGCCCGATTCCCGGGATTGCCAAAGCGCCGAGTCCTGCCAGCACACCGCCTAGGCCGCCGAGAACACCGCCTGTTGCGGCACCCGTTGCCGCGCCGTCCGCAGCATGCGTTCCGGTCTCTTCTGCAATATGATCAACATTTTCGCTATGCTTGCTGACGACCGAGATTTCATCAGAAGTGTACCCTTGCCTTTTCAAATCTTCGATCGCTGCAATCGCTTCTGTTTCTGTATTATAGTAACCTACTACATGTCGTTGTACCATTTCTATCGCCTCCTGAAAATTTGTCTAGTGTAACTACTCTAGAAAATACCCCACCCACTCAATCTGAAACATTTACGTTAGGTCATCCGTATTACAAGACTAGGGCAGGGACGATAGATGAAACGTTCCTTACAAATAAAGATCATACCTATTATAATAGATAGAAACCATGGGGGAGCACCCTTGTGAGCTTAGGAAAACTTTCGGATTCAAAGTGGATAGAATTATGGAATGCTAGGAAAGGCGGCATCGATGCGAATGAATATAGTGGAAGTCATCAAGTTCCTTCTCCCGGAATATCAGATCGTTCAAGTGATGAAGGAGAAAGGGTTTCTCGCAAAACGGAATCGTGCGCAAGCGGGTACGCAACTGCATCAGCAGCAGACGATGACCGGCGGCGGGCAACAAGAAACGGCTCCGACTCCCGTGGCACCGGCTATGGATAGCACCATCCGGATGGCGAAACAGCCGCAAGGCGATACGGCAGCTTATCAATATAAGGATCGGACGAAGTGGACCGGCTCCGATATCCCGGGTATCTTTGCGGGGATCCGCTCCTATCTGGCCCATGACATTGTCGGACAGGAGGACTTCCTCGACCAGCTGATGATTGCGTTTCAACGACCGTTCATCACCGGCTTTGACGGAACGAAACCGAAAAACGTCCTGTTTGTTCTCGGCAATAAAGGGACCGGTCGGAAAACGAGCATCGACCGGACGATGTACTATATGAAACAGCATCGTCTGGCCAATAGCGAGACGGTCATGAAGATGGATCTCGTTTCATACACGACAGTTTCCGAGTTCCCGTTATTTTTATCGGATCTATATAAATGCCTCTACGGACAATCGGATGCGGTCCTGTTCGAGAACTTCGAGAAAGGCCATTCAAGTGTCATCGACGTCATCTCGACACTGGCCATTACCGGGACGTATGCATTGAGCTCGAGGTATGTCTTCCAGAATAATGCGTTGGTGGAAGCGACGGGGATGCTTGTGCAAAATTCCATTAGCGAAGTGGGGGCGAACGGCAAGTTCTTCATTTTCACATCTGAAAAAGGTGAGCAAGATGTGTTTGAGGTGTTCGGCACCAAGTTCATGGGGGCGGTCGGCGACATCACGCAGACGTCCTCGTTCTCGGAGATGGAATTGCGGGAACTGACCCGACGTCTTCTAGAGGGACTGAAGCAGAAGTGCCTCGTGCAGCTGGCCATCCTCATTGACTGGGATGAAAGGGTGCTTCAGGAGACGAGTCAGCAATTCAGGACTTCGACGGGTGTCAACGGATTACAGAATTTTGTCGATGAACAATTGTTCCGGCCGCTTGCTGAGTATAAATTGCGAAATCCGGGAAATTTGGACGAAACGGTGCCGCTTGCGAAATCCGCAATGGGGTATACGGCGGTCATCAATGGCGAAACTCACCAGCTGTCGGAGCTATTGCCGAAAAAAATGGACGCGGGCATTAAGGAAGTGAAGCGGGAATTAGCCTCCATTGTCGGAATCGATGCTGTTAAGAACTACGTGCTCCAACTGGAAGACCATTTGAAAATCCAGCAGCGCCGCGAATTGGCAGGGATTCGCTCAGCAGGTGTCTCCATGCACATGATTTTTGCCGGCAATCCGGGGACAGGAAAGACGACCATCGCCAGGATCGTCGCGAAATACTTAAAAGCGCTCGGTGTCTTATCGACCGGCCAGTTACGGGAGGTGACACGGGCGGATCTCGTCGGCCAATATGTCGGGCAGACGGCAAGATTAACGAATGACGTCATCAAATCGGCTCTCGGCGGAGTGCTGTTCATCGACGAAGCGTACGCGCTCTGCCGGGATAAGCATGATCTCTTCGGCTTGGAAGCGATTGACACGCTCGTCAAAGGGATGGAAGATCATCGCAATGACTTAGTCGTCGTGCTGGCCGGCTATGGGGATGAAATGGAAAAATTCCTCAAAGTGAACCCCGGCTTGAAATCGCGTTTTCCAAATCTGATCCATTTCGAGGATTATACGTCGGAGGAGCTTTGGGAAATCGCCCGGATTACAGCTCGCGGCAAAGGATACCGGATTGCGGAGGATTGCCAGGAAGCGCTTATTAAATTATTCGACAAAAAGCAGATCAAAGGCCGCAACGACAGCGGCAACGGAAGATTGGTGCGCAATATTGTGGAAAGCGCCATCCTGAACCAATCCAAGCGGTTGAATGAAGACCCGTCAGCCGAGTTAGATGAACTTCGATATGAAGATTTCAATTTCCAGGAGAGCGGACATTTCGATTTGGAAACGGCCTTGGCGCAAATCATCGGGCTTTCGCAAGTGAAAGACTTTGTTCGAATGCAGCATAAGCTGTTGATCGCGGAAGAGAAGCGACGGGTTGCTGGTTTACAGGTGGATACGACGCAATCGCTCAATATGGTGTTCAGCGGAAACCCGGGGACAGGGAAAACGACCATCGCCAGGCTCGTCGCAGATATGTTCAAGGAGATGGGCATGTTGAAATCCGGCCATCTCGTGGAAGTTGACCGCGGCGGCCTAGTGTCCCAATATGTCGGCCAGACGGCGAAGAAGACGGAGGAAGTGTTCCGCTCGGCGCTTGGCGGTGTCCTCTTCATCGACGAAGCATACGCATTGGCATCGGAGGGGGACAGCTTCGGCAAGGAAGCGATCAATACGCTCGTGAAATTGATTGAGGATTATCGCGGAGAGTTGGTCGTCATCCTGGCAGGGTATGAGAAGGAAATGAAAGATTTCATGAAATCGAATTCCGGGCTCGCTTCAAGGTTCCCGCTCCAGATCGAGTTTCCGGATTACAATGTGGATGAATTGTTCCGCATCGCCCAGAAAATCATTTCGGCTAAAGGGTTCCGGCTTGCGGCGGATGCGCAGCAATTGTTGGAAGAGCAGGTCGGCCTCATGCATAAGCAGGCGACAGTGGATTCCGGGAACGGGCGCATGGTCCGGAACTATATAGAGGAGATAACGAGAAACCAGTCTGCCCGAATCGCGACAACGGATGTGCCGACGGAAGAAATGCAGATGGTCATCCCGCAGGATATCAAACCGATGGAAAAGGTGAAAAATGATTTCAATTTGGAGACGGAATTGGCGGCCATCATCGGGCTGGATGAAGTAAAAGACTATATCCGCAGCTTGAATGCCCGTCTTCGTATGCAGAACGAGCGGAAAAAACTTGGAATGATCGTCGATGATTCCCAGACGATGCATATGATCTTCAAAGGCAATCCGGGCACCGGGAAAACGATGGTCGCCCGGACGGTGGCTCAAGTCCTTTATCACATCGGAGTCATCCGCACGAACAAGCTCGTTGAAACGGATCGGGCCGACCTCGTCGCTGGCTATGTCGGCCAGACGGCGATGAAGACGAGGGAAGTCCTCTTATCTGCGATGGACGGGGTGCTGTTCATCGATGAAGCCTATTCCCTCGCGCAAGGCGGCGCGAATGATTTCGGCAAGGAGGCGATCGACACGTTAGTGAAAATGATGGATGACCATCGCGACCGGCTCGTTGTCATCCTTGCCGGCTACAGCGAAGACATGGACCGGTTCCTGGCCATCAATCCAGGGTTGAAATCGAGATTCCCGAATATCATTGAATTCAAAGACTATTCGACGGATCAATTAATGAAGATTTCCGAACAGTTTTTCCAAGGCAGGGGATATGTCCTAGATGCTCCAGCTAAGGAGAAACTGGAAAAGATATTATCCGAAGTGTCACAGGAATCGCATTTCGGAAATGGACGTTATGTGCGAAACTTGTATGAGCGGGCGATCAATAATCAAGCGATCCGGTTAAGTGGCGATATGCAACTGACAAGGGAAGAATTAATGACGATTCAAGCGGATGATCTGGAAAGGGTGTGAGATCGATGAAAAGCAAATTGGCTGCAGTGGCGGCAATACTCTATTTCCTTTTTCCGATGTCTCTCGTCTTTTTCATTTTGATCTTTACCCCGCTTATGTTTGTATGGGATGTCGAGTCCATCCGCGCGTCCGGGTTTGCGGGACCACAATCTTCCATAGCACTCATCGGCATTTCCGGCTTGTTCATCGGGATTTCGATGCTCGTGCCGGCGTTGCGGCGGATGTACCGGGCCTTGCCTTGGCTCTATCCGTTCATTTCTATCTTTTTCATAAATCTGATCATAGCGAACGTGGCGTTGATGATCTTGAATACGGGATATGAAATATCGAATGAGACGCGCCATCTGCTCTTCACCATTTTCATGATCGTATTCATCATTGGGGCGAGATTGGCAATGAGCATTTATTTCCGGAAAAAGCCGGTGAGCTCTGTGGAAATGAGGTAGGACAATGACTGATAAGAAAAAAGACTTGAGGAGCAAACTGGAAGAAGTAAGGAAGCCGTCGAAAAAGAAAGGGAGGATCGACGGCAGGCCGCGCTTCGGGGAAGACGGTTCATGGGGCGCCCCGGAAACAGATGAAAAACCAATCCGGAAGCGCAATGACCGTCCATTGAAACTGTATGGACTAATGAGCTTTGCGATCGGGTTCGGGATGCTCGTATTCTGGAATTCCTCGACCCCGGAGTCTTCCGAAGCGGCACGCAACGCTTTGGAGACTAAAGTGTCCACGGGTGTTTCCGCCGGCACGATTCTGTTAAGAGATGATCAAAACATCGGGGAGCAAGACTATACGATTCAGCATTCATTCGGAGGGGACGAGGCAAAACTTTGGATTTGGGACTATGCAGCGGAGGATGGCGATTATGTTCAAGTGCTCGTCGACGGGCTCCCGACATCTGAACCGTTCATGATCCGCCACAAACCAAAAGCGATGACCGTGCCGACAGTCGGAACGATCCAGGTGAAAGGGATACGGGACGGAGGGGGAGGCATTACCTATGCCGTCCGCTATGAAGTGAACGGAACGAGTTATTTTAATAGCGCGCCCGAAGGTGAATTTAATACGTATACATTACAGCGGTAACGAAAAAAATGTCCGGAGGCAATCGCCTTTTCGGACATTTTTCATTCGGGTTAGTAACAATGCACTTCGGCAAATCGTTTCCGCTTGGAGGATGAAGGAATGTTCAACTCGTTCCGATATTTGGCAATGACTCGCCGGGAAGGAGAAACCTTCTCCTGTTTTTCGATTATGGAGACGAGATCTTGATCGGAATACGGTTTGGATTTGTCCTCTGCATCAATGAGCTTTCGGATCAAATCCTTCAGATAGGAAGAGGAGACTTCCCCGCTAGTTGCATCGTTTGCGCCGAGGCCTGCCGTGAAGAAGTATTTCAATTCAAACACCCCAAGCGGCGTATCCATGTATTTATTCGTCGTAATCCGGCTGATGGTCGATTCATGGACTTCAATTTCATCCGCTACCTGCTTCAACGTCATCGGCTTCAATGCTTTCAGCCCTTCATAAAAGAAGTCTTCCTGATGCTCCACGATAGCCTTAGCCACTTTATACAAAGTGGAGTGCCGCTGGGCCAGGCTTTGCTGGATCCGTTTCACCTCTTCGTACTTTTCCTTGAGATAGGCATAGTCCATTGATTGCTTGTCTTGCAGCAGGGCCAGATAACCGCTGTTTAAATTTACTTTCGGGATACAATCGTCATTCAGGATGACCGATAGCCCGTTCGGCTCTTTCAGTACATAGACTTCCGGCACAATATAGTTCGTAATGTCACTATTATATTTTGCGCCCGGACGCGGATCCAATGTCTGAATCAAATCATGTATATACTGAATGTCCTGCAACGTCACCTTCTGTTTCCTCGCAATGTCATTCCATCTGCGAGTTGAATACTCATCAAAATGTTCTGCTATGATACGCTCCGCCAGCGGGTTCCGCTCCGGTAACTTCCTTAATTGCAGTTGGATACACTCCTGTATCGATCGGGCACCGACCCCCGCCGGCTCCAATTCCTGGATGAGCCGAAGAATGTGGTTACCCTCCTCCGCTGAAATCTTCAATTCCATGCAAAGTTCATCCAATGGTGCCGCCAAATAGCCATTTTCATCAATAGAATATATGAAATTCCGAATTCCTGCCTTGACCGATTCGGGATATGGGGTCAACCCGGCTTGGTATAACAAGTAGTCTTGCAATGTTTTCCTCTCCAAATTTAGATGATCGATTGGGGAGAAATCATTCGACTCCGAGCTGCTCTTGCTACTCGTGCGCAATGTAGAACGCTCGATGATCGAATCTTTGGATGGTGTGGATTCCAAGTCGATCAGAGGATTGCTGATCGCTTGTTCATATATGTAATCGGATAGCTCCAACACGGAATGTTGCAAGAGCGAAATGGCGGTCCGTAATTCCGTCGTCATCACGAGTTGGGTCGTCTGTTTTTGCATTAAACCGACATTCATTTGCAAAGGTTTCTCCACCTTTCCTTTTTGTAACCGTTTTCAATAGAAGGCGAACTATACAATGAATTTTGACTATTACGTGACTATTAATTTAGCATACACGAATTGGCTCGTCAATGTAATTTTGGTTAGCTGTCTTTCTTTGGAAAGTATAATAGACACCCACAAACCGTATTGAAATAAAAATAATAATAATATACAGTTAATTGATTGTTAATATATTGAACGTTCGCGTTCATAAAAAAGATTTTATGAGGAGGGCTTTTATGAAACCTAAAATTATCATGACTGCAGGATACCCTGAAATGGCTTCCATGATCAAACAAGTATCGAACCAATTAGACTTTACTGTAAAAGTCGTGGAGGGGGTTTTGAGGGAAGCAGCTCTTGAGGTGAAGGGAATTATAGATAACGGGGGGTATGAGGTAGTAGTCAGCAGGGCGGGAACTGCCAATGAAATTAGCAAATTAGTTGACTTGCCATTGGTTTACAGTGATACAGATTACTTTGATTTTGTAAAAGCATTCATAGAAGCAAAAAAATATGGAGATAAAATTTGTTTTATAGCGTATCCGGAGGAGGGTTTTTTAGTCAATTTTGATGAGATTATAAACTTCATTGGTTTCGACGTAACGATCCTTCCTTATAAGACCTCGGAGGAATTGATTTTACAAGTGAAAAAAGCTAAACAGATGGGGATGGATGTTGTCGTTGGGGGAGGAAGACGCGCTGCGGCATTAGCTAAAGAATATGGAATGAAAAGTATGTATTTAACAATATCCGAGAGATCGATTAAAAGGACGTTGTTATTGGCTAAAAAGGTTGCGGATGATAGATTTATTATCAAAAAAGAGACAGAAAGGCTTAATGCTCTCATTAACTTGTCAGAAGACGGAATTCTCTTCTTGAATGAAAAGCGAATAATTGAATCTTGCAATACAGCAGTTGAAAAAATCTTTCAAATTAAGAAAGACACATTAATTGGCAAGCAAGTAGATGAGATTAAAGATGACAAAGTAAGGAGATCGTTAAGGAATCCTAAGCTTTACAGTGGAGAAGGGAATTTTACAGAGGGCGGTATCAATATTACATATGAGCCTGTTGAATTAGATCAAAAACAGATCGGCACCATCATTACTTATCGAGAAGTAAGTAAAATCCAGAAATTAGAAACCAAAATCCGTAGGGATTTACATTCCAAAGGACTGTTGGCACGCTACCACTTTAATCATATCGCCCACAATAGCCAGAAAATGAAAAAAGTCATCCATTTAGCGCGGGAGTATGCGACAACAGATTCCACCATACTTGTTATCGGAGAAAGCGGAACCGGCAAGGAATTGATTGCCCAAAGTGTCCATAATGCGAGTAATAGAAAAGAAGGACCTTTTGTAGCTGTAAACTGTGCAGCGTTGCCAGAAAACTTATTGGAAAGTGAACTTTTTGGTTATGCGGAGGGGGCTTTCACAGGTGCTAATAAAGGCGGTCGTCAAGGGTTGTTTGAATTAGCTCATGGGGGGACGATCTTTTTGGATGAAATAGGCGAAATTCCGCCGCATATCCAGACGCGCCTATTGCGAGTCCTCCAGGAAAAAGAAGTGATGCGGATCGGAGGAGACCGTGTTACACCTGTTGATATCCGGATCATTGCGGCGACCAACCGAAAACTTTGGGACTTGGTGCAGCAAGAGAAATTCAGGTTGGATCTATATTTCAGATTAAGTGTACTCCACTTGGAAATACCTCCGCTTTTCCAGCGGGAAGATGATATTCCGATCGTTGTAAACCACTTGTTACAGAAAGGAAATTCATCCAAGACATTTGAAGGTTTTTCAAAAGAGCTGCAAGATTTTTTCTTAACATATGAATGGCCAGGGAATGTGAGACAACTGGAAAATGTGATTGAAAGACTAATCATTAGAAATTTGACTCCCGCTATGGAAAAAGACTTTATCCGGGACATTGTAAAAGAGACCGAAATCAGTGAACGATCATCGTCGAGTTCCGATGTTTTCATAGTGAAACCCGGGAAGATGGAAGAAATTGAAAAGCAAATAATTGAACAAATGATGGAGCGCTATGACGATAATCGTACACTTGTTGCTGAAAAGATGGGGATAAGCCGAACAACTTTATGGAAAAAAATGAATTCGTAATGCCATTCTGGCACGCTAATTGCATTACTTCTTTCAAGAGAGGGGAGGAATGTCAATTGAACGCAGCACATGAAAATAAAATGGTGAAAAACCCATATTGGGAGCATATCGGATTAAAGGAAGTGGCGCTTGACTCGGGCCAATCCATATTGGAATTACCCATTAAATATGAAGTGACACAGAGTCGCAACAATGTGCACGGTGGCGTGATCGCCAGCATGATCGATGCGGCGGTAGGGGCAGCTTTGCGATCCACTTTGGAAAAGGGGAAAGCAGGAGTCACGGTAGAAATGAAATTGAATTACTTACGTCCAGCCAATGGAGAAAAGCTAATAGCAAAAGGGAAAATTGTGAAAAAAGGAAAGTCACTTGCTATAGGTGAAGCGGTCATTGAGAATGACAAAGGACAAGAAGTGGCTATAGGGCTTGTCACGTATATGATTTAGTGGCAAGGTGTTCAATAATAAAACGAACACCCTTGAATTTGTTTTGAAAATTAACAGAATGGTTTTTAAACTTGTGATAACTAGCCCATTATGTTTTGGCATGAATCTTGCAAGATAAAGAGTAACAAAAAAAATTCAAAATGAAGGGTGGCATTGCTGTTGTGAGCAGTATTTTATTGGAAATACGAAATGAAATTGTTGTTATTTATTTGAATGAACCGAAATCGTTGAATGCTTTGAGTCAAAGATTAAAAGAAGAACTCCTAAAAGCTCTGGATGAAACCGAGAAAATGCAGGAAGTAAAAGTGATACTCATCACAGCAAAGGGTCGATCCTTCTGTGCAGGTGGAGATATTAAAGCGATGGCTGCTCCATATGATCCGATGGAAATTAAACGAAATATGGATTTGTCTGCAAAAATTGTTCAGAAGATTAGAGAAGTACCGAAGATTGTCATTTGCATGCTCCATGGATATGTGGCGGGGGCTGGCATAAGCCTTGCATTAGCTGCTGATCTTATTCTCGCAGAAGAGGAGACCAAACTTGTTCTTTCTTTTAAAAATGTCGGTTTAATCCCAGACCTTGGTCTGCACTTTTACTTACCGAGTATTGTCGGTGAATGGAAAGCGAAAGAATGGATGTGGTCGGGAAAAACGATAACTGTTGAGGAAGCTGCCCAATTCGGCATGGTAAACCAAAAAGTTCCCAAGGGAGAATTGATTCAAGAAGGGTTCGCTGTAGCAGAAGAACTAGCGAAAGGGCCAATCGATTCTTTTATTACATCTAAGGAAATCATGAATTCTAACAGTATTGATAACTTGAAAAAGACGATGGCCAGAGAAAATGCAATGCAAGCGATAATGCGCGGGACAGTACAACATACCCAAGCATTAGAAGCATTTGTATCGAAATGACTGTGCGTAAGAATGATTCATACTAATGTTTGCGCTTACATGAAAAGGGAGGAAATAAAATGAAAAAACAACTTAAAGCATTATCGGTTATTTTTATGCTTCTTTTTTTAGTGGCATGTGGAAATGCAGATGCCAATGGAGATGCGAAAACAAATTATACATTAACCACTGCTGGAACAAGCGGTTCATTTTATGCCATAGGGGCAGCGCTAACACAAGTGCTGAACAATAATAGCGAAATCTTAAACGTGACGAACCAAGCATCTGGGGGATCGGTTGAAAATATTCGTTTGCTAGATAATAAGGAAGTCGAATTTGCATTAGTTGGTGGAGATAGTGCAGTAGGGGCTTATGAAGGGAAAGGCGAGTTTGAAGGGGAATCGCGAGAGGATTTGTTGAGAGGAGTTTTTAGCATGTATTCTCAACCACTATCTCTGGTTGTCTTAAAGGACTCAGGAATTTCCTCATTCCAAGATTTACAAGGAAAGAAAGTTGCGGTTGGAGCACCGGGAAGCGGTTCGGAAGTAAAAAGTAAAGAAGTATTGGAAGTATTAGGTCTACCTTATGATTCGGGCGTTAAGCAGCAATATTTATCGTTTGCAGAAGCGGTGGAAGGAATGAAGGACGGACAAATTGATGCGGCATTCATCTGGGCAGGGGTACCGGTGCCCGCAGTCCAAGAATTGGCAAGTGTACGAGAGATTGACTTGATCACCATCACGGAAGAGGAAGCATCTAAAATTAATCAATCAAACTCGGCAATATATGCGGAAACTATTCCAGCCAATACGTATAGCGGTGTGGATGAAGACAAAAAAACGCTTGCTGTCAATACACAAATCGTTGTCGGTGCAGATGTAGATGAAGAAATAGTATATGAATTTGTTAAACAGGTATTTGAGAATATTGATGATATTCATGCAGCTCACGAGTCAATGAAAGAAGTCACAATAGAGACGGCTCCAAATAATACGATTGAGTTGCACCCAGGGGCCGTAAAGTATTATGAAGAGCAGGGAGTACTTAATAAATGAATAAAAAAGGGCATGCCCCTTTTTTATTGTTAAGGGAGTGAAAGAGATGGAGAAAGAAACTGTAAAAGGATATGGAAAAACTATTACAAAGTTCATTTTTTTGGTCACAATCATTTTGTCACTTTTTCAATTATACACAGGGGGATTTGGAGTATTTACCCCGATGCTTCAAAGAAGTTTCCATTTAACTTTAGTTCTCGTTTTAGTGTTTTTGATGTATCCAATTCACACTTCCCTAAAATGGAGATGGATAGACATTGGAGCTGTTTTTCTAGCGATTGGTTCGGGTATTTATATTGCTTTAACTTACAAAGATCTCCTTTTTAGAGTAGGAAATCCTAACGCTTATGATATATTTTTCGGCGTAGTCACAATTATTCTGGTATTGGAAGCAACCAGACGTGTAGCAGGCTTAATATTATCCATGATTGGGGCTTTCTTTATCTTCTATTCCTATTTTGGTGGGCTGTTCCCCGGGATTTTCCAATCATCAAATATGTCCACCAATCGATTTATTTCGCTCGTATACATGTCCACCGAAGGGTTATGGGGAACGACATTAGGCATTGCCGCTACATTTGTTGCTCTATTCGTTATTTTTGGGGCATTTTTGAACGCTACAGGAGCAGGAAAAGTGTTCATTGATCTTGCCTATATTTTTGGAGGGAGATACCGGGGAGGTCCCGCAAAAGTTGCGGTCGTTTCCAGTGCCTTAATGGGAACAGTTTCTGGTAGCCCGGTAGCGAATGTGGCTTCAACGGGGCAATTTACGATTCCACTCATGAAGAAATTGGGGTATAAGCCAAAAGATGCGGCTTCTATTGAAGCGGTTGCATCGACGGGCGGATCCCTCATGCCACCAATCATGGGGGCAGGCGCATTTGTGATGGCGGAAATGACGGGTATTTCCTATTCTCAAATTATAATAGCTGCCGCAATCCCGGCTATTTTATATTATTTGTCTGTTTACTTTTATGTTGATTTGCAAGCTGCAAAAGATAATCTAAAAGGTTTGCCAAAAGAGTTGCTGCCAAAGTTTAAAGAAACGTTCGTTCAAGGTTTTCATCTTTATATCGGCCTTGGAACCCTTGTATATTTACTAGTGATTGTCCAAGTTTCCCCAATGCTTTCCGCTTTTTGGTCAATTGTTGCGCTCGTATCCACGTATATCATTTTTTATTTTAAAACAGTTGATTGGAAATTCCTCTCCAATGCTTTGATGGACGGGGCGAAGGGAATGCTACTGACTACGGTGGCTTGTGCAACAGCTGGAATTGTAGTCGGAGTCATTAATTTGACGGGTATTGGGGTTACATTAACAACGTTGATGGTAAATCTGGGTCAATCATCCCTGTTTTTAACGTTGCTCGTTACGATGGTGGCCTGCGTCATAATGGGGATGGGGCTTCCTCCGACAGCGGCTTATATTTTGCTCGGAGTATTAACGGCTCCGGCATTAATTAAACTAGGGGTGCCCGTGTTAGCTGCTCATATGTTTGTCTTTTATTTCTCTTGTTTGGCTCCCATTACTCCGCCTGTCGCTTTGGCTTCCTATACGGCGGCAGGGATTTCTGGAAGTAATCCATTACAAACATCCGTGAGATCGGCAAAGATTGGGTTAGTTGCTTTCTTGATACCTTATATGTTCGTTTATGGGCCAGAATTATTAGCACAAGGTTCTGTAAGCAATATTCTTTGGGCATTGCTTATGGCAATTGTTGGCGTATTTGTACTAGCAACTTCTTTAACGGGATGGTTAAAAGGACAATTAAATATCATCGAACGTATATTGTTCTTTGCAACTTCTATTCTATTGATTTCTGCTAATTTATTGACTGATCTAATAGGTTTGATTCTCTTAGTAGTATTATTGAGTATTACTTTGATAAAGAATCGAACTGCTGTCCAAAAAGGGTTATTCGAGTCGGGTACTGTAGTTTCCTCTAAAAAAGGGGAATCCGAAAATACGCTCATATAAAAATGTAAAAGAGCCGCAGATAGTATCGACAATCTGTGGTTCTTTTACTAATTGAATAAGATGGCGCCAAGCCATTGTGGTGGAGTGGTTGATGATGAAATTAAATCCTTTTTTGGCTGCGACAATCTTTATTTTCATTCCGGTTTTTGCTGCTCGTCCAATGACATCGTTGTTTGCTAAACAATTGGGAGCATCCATTATCGAAATCGGATTGATTACTGCTTGTTTCTCGATTCTGCCTTTACTGTTAGCTATTTTTGCAGGCCGCTACATCGATCGTTACGGGGAGCGTCCCCCTTTAGCGTTAGGATCTGTCGGAATCTTTCTCTCCCTTTGTTTGCCTTATTTCTTTCCCTATACCAGCATTTTATACCTTTCTCAACTACTACTTGGGATTTCTCAGTTGATGGCCATTCTTGCCATTCAAAATGGGGTTGCTAAATCTTCCGAAGGTGGAAGTATAAATAGCTCCATAGGATCGTTCAGTCTATTTTCATCAACCGGTATGTTGTTGGGACCTTTACTTGGGGGATATGCGACAGAACATTTTGGTTTCCAAACTTCCTATTTGCTATTGGCATTTGTTCCCTTGATTGCGCTCGTTTTGTCCTTTTATATAGTTAACAAAAATGTCAATCAACAAAGTGAGCCTTTAGAGGGGAAAAGTAATGTTAAAGAATTGTTTCAAATCTCAGGTCTCCGCTCGTCTTTATTAGTAAGTATGATCGTCCTCTCTGCATTAGATATTTTTTATGTATATTTTCCGTTGCTTGCCCAATCATTGGGGCTGAGCCTATCCGAGATTGGTTGGGCTTTATCAGCACAAGCTACCGCAAATGCGTTAGTCCGAATTTTCATGCCTCATTTGGTAAACAAATTCGGTATTACAACAATTTTATGGATTTTTATGTTGATTGGTGCTTTCGGATATGGAATGATCCCTTTTTTGCATGGGTTTGCCGCAATTTTTTTATTCGCTTTCATTTTAGGAACAGGGTTGGGTGTTACTCAGCCGCTGACAATTATTTTAGCGTATACGTTCTCGCCAGCCGGGAGATCAGCGGAAGTCCTCGGTGTCCGTCTAGCTTCCAACCGTTTAGCGCAAACAATTGTGCCTTTTGCCTTCGCGGGCATAAGTAGTTTCATCGGTCTAGGACCTATCTTTTTTATGAATTCGCTGCTTTTGATTTTCGGAGCATTTACTGCAAATGGTATATCTAAAATGATGAAAATTTGAGGAGGGACTAGGACATATGGGTGACATTCAATTATTGGAAAAAGGCATTACGGAAAAATTGGCTTTATTTGTGGAGGAATTCTCACATAGAAAATTATCATCAGGAGAATTGCGGCAAGTGAAAAAAGTGATTATTGATTATTATTGCGCGGCGATCACCGGTTCTATGAGTGAAACAAGTCAAAAGGTGTTGAACTATCTACTTGAAAATGAAGGGAAGGGGCAGATAAACGTCATTGGTTCACCTTATTTATTGTCAAAAACAAATGCAGCGTTCATAAATGGAACAAGTGCACATGCGCTGGATTTTGATGATGGCCATACATACGGATCTACACATCCTGGTGCAGCTGTGCTCCCCGCTGTGTTTGCCGTATCGGAGGCGATAAAAGCAGAGCCTATGCGAACGATAAAGGCAATTGTTGTCGGATACGAAATCGCTTTGAGACTTGCAGCTGCCATTCATCCAGTTTCCAGAAAAAAAGGGTTTCATAACACACCTATCACCGGTATATTTGGCGCTGCGGCTGCTGTCAGCTTTTTATATTGTTCCAATATACATCAAATCCGTAATGCTTTTGGGATTGCTGGCAGTTTTTGCGGAGGTATTTTTGCTTTTTTAGGTTCTGGTTCCGAAGTGAAGAGAATTCATCCCGGGCAAGCAGCACAAGACGGCATTAGAGCTGCGGAGCTTGCGCTAGCTGGTCTGACCGGTCCAGCAACTATTCTAGAGAAAGAAAATGGTTTTTTCATGGCGTTCGCCGACAATCAAATCAACCCGGAAGCGTTACAAAAGGAATCGGATATGCCACTGGAAATTATGAATATTTACTTTAAGCCGTATCCTTGTTGTCGTCACTTGCATGTGGCGATCGACTGTATATTTAAAATAAAAGAGAGGGAGATAATCGATCTTTCAGCAGTTCAAAATATTAGGGTCGGCGTTAATCAGATTGCTGCATTGCACAATCATACACACTGTATAAACTTACTTGACGCACAAATGAGTCTACCTTATTCCATCGCCGTCGCTTTACTGAACGACACTCTTCAAGTTGATAGTTTCAAGCCGGAAAGTGTAGAGC
Organism: Sporosarcina sp. FSL W7-1349; assembly: GCF_038003045.1. Taxonomy (NCBI): domain Bacteria; kingdom Bacillati; phylum Bacillota; class Bacilli; order Caryophanales; family Caryophanaceae; genus Sporosarcina; species Sporosarcina sp. FSL W7-1349. Next base: position 1,186,906 of record NZ_JBBOOK010000001.1, on the reverse strand, counting down.
CGCAGGTTTGGGAAATATGCGATAAAATCGAAATATATATAGACGAGGAAGCGGATAAGGACTATCCGAAAAAAAGGGCGGCAAAAGTTGAAATTGTGATGGATGACGGGAGGACGATAAAAGCAGCTTTGGATAATCCATCGGGAGAGCCTTCTACACCTTTATCGGACAGGCAGATCGAGGCAAAGTTCCTTCATAATTGTGAACCTATTTTAGGGAGTGAAAAAACGGAAAAATTTTTAGAGTCCATGCAAACTTTCATAAATGATATGGATTTTCTATATGACATATAAAAATAGATTTAAAGGTTAACAAAGGTGTTCAGAATACGAACACCTTTGTTTTTTATTTAACCTGTATAAATGGAAAGCATGAAACAGGTGAAAGAAACTGTTTTATATATGTTGAAATGAATTCTTTCCCCACATTGGAGTGTTGGTAGTAATGATGGCATCACAGAATGCTAGTTAATTGGAAGGTAAACAGGATAGCGGAACCTATGTAGAGAGTAGTCATGGAGAACAGCTTTCCGCCAAAAAATGTAGCCTCTGATAGCGTAGGGTATCTAACGGTCAATACGGGTGGAAGGTACAATAAAACTATTTTTTTAGTAGAAATCAAAGAGTTGGCACGGTTATTGCATTTAATTAAGTGAAGCATCCCATCTTTGGGCTATATTCAGCAAATCATTGAGGGGGTGCATGTATGGAGGTTTTGAATGCTGCTGAATTAGGGTGATTGAGCCGACACCAAGTTGGAACTGATGCAAATTAAAAAATTTAAAGGGAGATGTCGATATGGATTTCAATCTTACAACAGAACAGGAAGAACTGAGAAAGTGGGCGAAACAACTGGCCAAGGAGAAATTTGGGCCAAAAGCGTACACGTGGATTCGGGATAAAGAAGTGCCTTGGGAGAATGCTCAGATTTTGGCGGAACAAGGATTGATGGGAATGACCATTCCTGAAGAAGATGGCGGGCAAGGGATGCCGCTCATTGATGCGATTATTGTTATGGAAGAAATCGCGAAGGTCTGCCCGAGTACGGCTGATATGTTTCAAGTAGGGAATTTTGGAGCTATCCGCCAGTTAGCTACATTTGGCTCCAAAGAGCTGAAAGGTCGGGTGCTGCCAGATATTCTTGCCGGGAAAAAATTGATTTCTGTTGCTATGTCAGAACCAAATGCAGGATCGGCAACTACGGATCTGGAAACAAAGGCGCGTATCGAAGGAGATAAGGTGATCATCAATGGATCGAAAGTGTTCAATACACACGGACCTCATAATAGCTATTATGTCGTATGGGTCCGTTTCGGTGAAGGGGTCAAATCATCAGGCGCTATTTTAGTTGAGAGGGATTCACCCGGTTTTGTTTTAGGAAAAACAGAAACTCATATGTCAGGGGAAGAGCATTGTGCTCTTTACTTTGAAGATTGTGAGGTTCCGGTGGAGAATATTTTAATACCTGAAGACGGTTTCCGTAAGCTGTTCACAATGTTCAATATCGAACGGATGGGGAACACCGCACGTTCTCTAGCTTTGGCGCAGGCGGCATTCGACCTTGCTGTGGAGCATGCCAAAGAGAGGAAACAATTCGGAAAGTCCTTAGCAGAATTCCAAGGGATTCAATGGAAGGTCGCTGAGATGAAAATGAAGTTGGACGCGGGAAGATTGCTTCTGTATCGCGCGGCAACAAATGCGGATAAAGGGGCACCAAGCCCACTCGAAACATCGATCGCCAAAGCTTACATCAACGTCTCGGCTTTCGAAGTGGCCCATGAGGCGGTACAAATTTTCGGAGGATACGGCTATTCCACGGATTATCCGTTGGAGTACATCTTCAGAAGAGTACGAGGTTGGATGATTGCTGGGGGAACTCCTGAAATGTTGAAGAACAAAATAGCAGAAGACGTATTTGAAATGCGTTTCAGCCAGAGAGCAAAACAAGGGGAGAGGAGTGCCAAGGATGAATCAAAGCAGTTTGTTACACAAGGAAACTGAAAATAAAACACCGTATTTCCTGATGGAACATGAAGGTACAAAACTTCTACGGGATTTGGGCTTGCCAGTTGCCGAATCGGGTTTTGCAAAAAATGAACGAGAAGCGATGAAAATTGCGAATGATATAGGTTATCCGGTCGTCCTGAAAGGCATGTCCAAAGACATTATTCATAAATCCGAAGCAGGAGTCGTCCGGTTGAATGTTACGAATGATCTCGATTTAAAAAGGGAATATGCAGCTGTCCTTGCGAATGCCGCTAGCTTTAATGCGAATGCGTCAATAGCAGGTGTGTTTGTGCAGAAGATGGCCGCCAAAGGGATCGAACTTATAATCGGTATTAAAAAAGATCCAATCTTTGGGCATCAGCTTGTCATTGGGGCGGGTGGGACTCTTGTAGAAGTAATTCAGGACTATGCGTTGCGGATGATGCCTGTAACTGAATCGGATATTGAAGAAATGGTAAGGGAATTAAAGAGTTATCCGATTCTGAAAGGCTATCGGAGTGAGGCGGGCATAAATGAAGAGTTTCTTAAGAAAATCTGTATGGGATTGAATACTTTAGTGAAACTGCATCCGCATATTGATGAGTTGGACTTGAATCCCGTCATATTTACTCAAGGCGAAGCAACAATTTGTGATGTCCGAATAGCAATGGGGCATGATTCGGATGAAAAAGGCAAGCGACGTTCCCTTACAAATGTGGATAAAATGCTGAACCCAAAGTCGATTGCAGTTATCGGGGCTTCTCAGGATGAGAAAAAGAACGGAGGAAGATTGTTCCGTTATCTTGTAGAAAATAAATACCCTGGTGAATTATATCCTATCAATCCAAAGGCATCCGATATTAAAGGGTATAAAGCGTATCCCGATTTGAAAGATGTTCCAGCCGATATTGATCTGGCTTGTATTATCGTCGCTGCGCCACTCGTTCCAGATGTTTTACGATCATGTATTGTCAAAGGAATCAAAGCGGCGATCATCTACTCTTCAGGGTTTGCCGAAATCGGGGAAGAGGGGGAACGCCTGCAAGAAGAAATACTCTCCATTGCAAAAGAAGGGGATATCCGCCTCCTTGGCCCCAATTCAATCGGAATCGCGAGCCCATCTAAGCAGATTTACACAGCTTTTGGGGCTGCATTGGAATCGGAAATGAAAGTGCTAGGCAATATTGGCTTTATTTCTCAAAGTGGTGCAATGGGCAGCGCGCTATTGAGTCGAGCTTGGGAAGAAGGAATTGGGTTTAGCAGATGGATAAGCATTGCAAATGAAGCCGACTTGGATAGTTCGGATTTTGTCGAAGTCCTTGCGGAAGATGAACTAACGAAAGTGATCGCGATTTTTATGGAAGGGCTTCAAGATGCGACGGCGTTTGAAAAAGCGGTCAGTAAGGCAAGGAAGAATGAAAAGCCTGTCATTGTATTTAAAACAGGAAAATCAGAAGTAGGAAAAAGAGCTGTTCAATCCCACACGGGGAGTATGGCGGGAGATGATGCCGTTTACACGTCTGCATTCCGTAAATACGGCGCTCTCAGAATCGAGCATATTGAAGACATGCTTGATACAGCCATTGCGCTGGACGTCCAGCCTTTGCCGAAGGGGAATAAAATCGGAGTGATTACGGCTTCCGGCGGTGCGTGTAGTGTTATAGCCGATCTTTGTTCGGCGAAAGGGATGGAAGTGCCTGAGCTATCCACCAATACTATGTCAAAAATACAAAAACTCATCCCTCCTTTCGGGTCTTCCCAAAATCCGATTGATGTCACGGCGGAAATCATTGCAAAGCCTGAAATGTTCAAAGAAGTTGTGAACGCGCTAGATAAAGATCCTGATATTAGCGGCATTCTGATCATGTTGACAACGAATGCCGATCCGGGGGCTTCCATTATTGCCAGAGCCATTATTGATATTTATAAACAAAGTGATAAGCCGATTGTCGTTGGACGGCTCGGTGCAGACTCAATTGCACCTCAAGCTATGCAGATTTACGCAGATGAAAAACTGCCTGTTTACGCTACTCCGGAAAAAGCGGTCAACATTATGGATTATTTAGTGAAATATAGCGAGCTGTCAAAGTCGAAGCAATGAGCTGAAAAAATATTGGATGCGGGAGAAACGAAATGGTACAAATAACTGTCGTCGGTGCAGGCGTCATGGGGAGAGGGATTGCTTACACATGTGCAATCTCCGGGCATCAAGTACATTTGAATGACCTTCATGAACAGTCCTTGGTAAATGCCAAGGAAGAGATTGAGGAGTTGTTGAAGAATAGCTATCGGAAAGGATATTTGTCAGAAAGCGGTTATCAGCAGGCAAAAGCAAACTTGAGATATAACAAAGATTTAGCATCCGCTGTTAAGGATGCCGATTTGATCATCGAAGCGGTCCTTGAAAGAATCGATTTGAAGATTGATTTATTTAAAAAATTAGATTTTCTTTGCAAGTCTGATACCATATTGGCGACTAATACATCAACGATTAGCCCAACTGAAATTGGGGCTCAAACAAAACGTCCGAATCAAGTAATTGCCATGCACTTTTTCAATCCAGTTCACAAAATGAAGCTGGTTGAATTAATAAGAGGTTTAGAAACGGCAGATGAAACTGTTGATTTCGTGAAGCGCATTTGCAATTCTTTGAATAAAGAGTACGTTGAAGTAAATGAGTTTCCGGGTTTTGTTACTTCCCGAATGAATTGTTTGATAGGAAACGAAGCGATGAACATGTTGATGGAAGGCGTTGCCTCTGCCAGGGATATTGATAAGGCGATGATGATGGGATTAAATCATCCGATGGGTCCTTTAGAGCTCGCTGACTTGGTAGGTTTGGACACAAGATTACGGAACATGGAATATTTATATCAAACTCTCGGTGAAAAATATAGGCCTTGCCCTCTGCTTGTGAAGTATGTAAAGGCGGGTCGTTTAGGTAAGAAAAGCGGTAGCGGTTTTTATGACTATTAATCGTTTCATTATGAAAGGAAGAGGTGGGGAATGCGTAACGCATTTATTGTAGAAACGGTCAGAACTGCAATAGGTAAGATGGGAGGGGCCTTGCAAAATGTCACCGTCGATTACTTGGCAGAAGCCGTCATCCGAGGAGTCCTTCAACGGATAAAAGTGGAAGCCGCGGTGGATGAAGTCATTTTGGGTCAGGCAAAACAGAGTACAGATACTCCCAATTTGGCGAGGCTTGCCGCTTTGCGTGCGGATCTACCTGTCAGCGTACCGGGCTATACGGTGCACCGCCAGTGTGGATCAGGCTTGCAGGCAATCCATAATGCGGATCAGCAAATTCGTCTTGGCTTGGCGGATGTCATCATTGCAGGCGGAGCTGAAAGCATGAGCACTGCCCCCTATTATTTGCGAAATGCTCGATTTGGATATGGAGCTGGAAACGGGCTGCTCCTAGATCCGAATACGGAAAGCCAACCGTGTTCCCAACCGATTGAAGTGTACGGCAATCTGACAATGGGATATACCGCGGAAATTCTGGCAGAGCAATACGGCATTACACGTGAAGAACAAGATATGTTCGCTTTGCGCAGCCAGCAGCTTGCAGCGGAAGCAATCGAAGAAGGTCGTTTTGCGGATGAAATCATTCCATTTGAAATAAAAAAACGAAAAGGAACAGTGACGTTTCAAGTGGATGAATATCCGAGACAAACGACACTCGGACAATTGGCAAAGTTGAAACCCGTTTTCAAAGAAGGCGGTTCAGTCACAGCGGGCAATGCGAGTGGACGGAATGACGGAGCTGCCGCCGTGCTGCTCATGTCAGAAGAAAAGATGAAAGAATATGGGCTTACGCCGAAAGCGAAAATCATCGCGCAAGCAGCGAGTGGCGTATCCCCCGAAATCATGGGAATCGGTCCTGTAGAGTCTACCAAAAAAGCTCTTCAGCAGTGTGGATTGTCTATTGATGATATCGATTTGATTGAATTGAACGAAGCATTTTCGGCGCAAGCTTTGGCTGTCATAAAAGAACTTAATCTTGATATCGATAAAGTGAATGTCAATGGAGGTGCCATTGCATTAGGCCATCCGATCGGAGCGACTGGTGCAATCTTGATGACAAAACTATTATACGAGATGCAACGCCGCAATGTGAAATACGGCATCATCACACTCTGTATTGCGGGAGGACTGGGAATTACAACGATGGTGGAAAACATGCAATATAAGTAATGAGCCGAGAACCAAGGAAAGGACTTGGTTCTCTGTCCAATTCTGCAAACGATAGGGGAGGAATCACTATGAACATTTATGTATTAGTGAAACGGACATTTGATACGGAGGAAAAGATAACGGTTACAAACGGCAAAATCGCGGAAGACGGGGCGGAATTCATCATCAACCCGTACGACGAGTATGCCATCGAGGAAGCGATCCAGCTTCGGGACGCCCATGAAGGGGAAGTGACGGTCATCACGATCGGGGACGAAGAAGCGGAAAAGCAGCTTCGTACAGCACTTGCGATGGGCGCGGACAAAGCGGTCCTCATCAATACAGAAGACGATCTGGATGAAATGGACGAGTATACGGTCGCTAAAATCCTGGCGGAATACTTGAAAGACAAGGAAGCGGACATCATCCTTGCAGGAAACGTCGCAATCGATGGCGGATCCGGCCAAGTCGGCCCGCGTGTTGCGGAACTTCTCGGCATCAATTATGTGACGACGATCACGGAACTCAATGTCGAGGGGACATCCGTCAAAATTGTGCGTGACGTGGAAGGGGACTCGGAAACGATCGAGACATCCTTGCCATTACTTGTGACAGCACAACAAGGTTTGAACGAGCCACGTTACCCATCCTTGCCAGGCATCATGAAGGCGAAGAAGAAGCCGCTAGATGAATTGGAGCTCGACGACCTCGACATCGACGAGGATGACGTGGAACCGAAAACGGAAACCGTCGAAATCTTCCTGCCTCCGCAAAAGGCTGCGGGCCGTGTGTTGGAAGGCGATGTAGCCGATCAAGTGAAGGAGCTTGTCAACTTGCTCCGCACAGAAGCGAAAGTGATCTGAATTCAGCAGGTGAATGGAATCGTATCTATTAGGAGGGACTCAATATGTCTAAAAAAGTGGTAGTACTGGGAGAAGCAAGAGAAGGTGCTTTGCGTAACGTATCATTCGAGGCGATTGCAGCCGCGAAGACAGTTTCCGGCGGAGGGGAAGTCGTCGGTGTGCTATTTGGCGATTCCGTCCAATCGCTGGCGGAGGAAATGATCCACTACGGTGCGGACCGTGTCGTCACAGTGGAGCATCCGCATCTGAAACAATATACATCGGACGGTTATGGACAAGCGTTCCTGGCAGTCTACGAACTGGAGAAACCGGAAGCGATCGTCTTCGGACATACGGCGCTCGGGAAAGACCTATCTCCGAAAATCGCGAGTAAATTGGAATCCGGCCTGATCTCCGACGTGACGGCGATCGAAGGGGAAGGCGACGCTGCTGCATTCATCCGCCCGATCTATTCCGGTAAAGCATTTGAAAAAGTGAAAAACAAGGAAGGTCTCCTCTTCGTGACGATCCGTCCGAACAACATTGCGCCGCTTGACCATGATGCAAGCCGTACGGGCGATGTCTCTTCCGTTTCGGTCGAAATCGCGAACCTTCGCTCGGTCATCTCGGAAGTCGTCCGCAAGGCGTCGGAAGGCGTGGATCTTTCGGAAGCGAAAGTGGTCGTGGCGGGGGGCCGCAGTGTAAAAAGCGCGGAAGGCTTCGAGCCGCTGCAGCAGCTTGCGAATCTGTTAGGCGGTGCGGTAGGCGCATCCCGTGGGGCATGTGACGCGGACTACTGCGATTACTCTTTGCAAATCGGCCAAACGGGGAAAGTGGTTACACCTGATCTGTACATAGCGGCAGGAATTTCAGGGGCGATCCAACATATGGCAGGGATGTCGAACTCCAAAATCATCGTGGCGATCAACAAAGATCCAGAGGCGAACATCTTCAAAGTGGCGGACTATGGAATTGTCGGCGATCTGTTCGAAGTCATTCCGATGCTGATTGAAGAGCTTGAAAAAGCCAATGTAGCAGTCTAATTAAATTATCCATGAATATAGGGAGATAGAGGTTGTCATCAATAACCGTAAAAACATCCTGTCTGGTTGTTTTTGTTTCGTCGTGAACTTAGTGAAAATTGGTAATTTCACTTATTACTCTTTAAAAAGAGAATCCCATGGGAAGGCCGCCAAAGCGCTTTCCCATGGGATTTTGTAATGTTTCACAAATGATAAACTTTATGTTAAAAGTAACTTAATTATCTACTAATCATATAAATCACACTTTCGCAATGTGGACATTGCTGATCATCAAAAAGGATAATAGCAGCATAAAGAGTATGAGCACGCCGTCTTGGACGTACGGATAGATGAAATAGCTCAGCGTCAGCAGGACACCTGCTGCGGTGATCGGCAATCCGCGGAACGCGCCATCGAATTCTTTCACATTGTAGCGTGCAAGGCGGACAGCCCCTGCCAAAATGTAAAAGATGGTCACTGCAATACCGACCCAGAGCATGGCGGAAAAGGCCAGCTTGTATATGAGCAAGGCTGGGGCAATACCGAATGAAACGAGATCACATAACGAGTCAAGCTCCTTGCCAAACTGGGATTCTGCATGGAAGTGTCTCGCTGCCATGCCATCGAAACGGTCGAACAGCGCCGCCAGAAAGATGAAAACAAGGCTCTTGTGGCTAAGGTCGTTGATTATTAGTATAATAGCTATGATTCCGAAACTGAGGTTGGTGAGTGTAATGGCATTCGCCAACTGCATCTTCATTTTTGGTAAATAAAGATCCCATGCTTTTTGTAAAAACATAAGTTTCCTCCTTAAAGTATAGTTACGTTATATTCCATAGAAAGCGAGGTACTGAACATGGTCCAACGAAAACTGTTCAAAGCATTTGTGGAGCTAACTGGTCGTCCGCTCTCCTCTTCCATCTTGAAAACCTTCACTCGATCGGGTATAAGCCGCCCGCTCATCCAGCCCTTCTCCCGCTATTTTGAAATTAACGAGAAAGAGATGGAACGGCCACTCAATACGTATGATTCACTGAATTCTTTCTTTACGCGAAATTTGAAAGAGGGCAGCAGGGTGATCAATCCTTCGCCGGACACGTTAGTTTCCCCTGTCGACGGCATCGTCAATGGAATGGGCACCGTCAATGAAGACCGAGAGTTCTATATTAAAGGCCAGCCGTATCAGCTAGCCGATATTTTCGGAAGCCAGCAAAAGGCGGACCGCTATGCTGGCGGGTTTTTCTACATCCTCTATCTGTCGCCCAGCCATTATCATCATTTCCATTACCCATTCGATGGCGACATCATTTCCCGCTATGCACTCGGCAATGTGTCCTATCCGGTGAATGAGCTCGGTCTTCAGTTGGGGGATCGGCCGTTTGCGACGAACTACCGGCTAATTTCTGAAATGGAAACGAATTACGGTAATATGGCAATCGTGAAAGTCGGCGCATTGAATGTCAATAGCGTCCAAATCCGGAATGCTTCCAAAATTGCCGTGAAAGGGGAAGAGTTCGGCCATTTTTCTTTCGGTTCGACGGTCATCCTTTTTCTCGAACCGCGTTCTGATTTCCGACCGCTCATCCAAGACAGGACAGATGTAAAGGTAGGCCAACCGATTGGCCGTTGGGCGCCGAAGGCTTGATTTGAAAACTGCGCCAACAAGAAAAGGAGTTGCATTCGGAAGGCTGAACTTGACTGCCCGATAGAACTCCTCGACCATTATATCTATATTATTATACCACGATATTAATGATATCCGCAATTTGGAAATGTAGCTTAAGAAATGGGGCAGAAGCTTGTCTTTCTCTCTGTAAATATAGAAGAAACCCACTTGCATCGACAAGTGGGTTTCTTCTATTTCATAACAACGGCCTCTCCTTCGAGGACGAGTTCATCCCGTTGGTTTTTGACAATGGTCCGGAGCCGGATGATCCGCTTGGAATCTTTCTTTTCCAGTACCTCCACTTCTGCCGTAACCGTATCGCCGATTTTCACCGGAGCTAGAAACGCCAGATTTTGGGATAGGTAGATCGTATCTCTGCCCGGAAGCTGCATCGCCAACACATTGGAAATGAATCCGGCTGTCAGGATTCCATGGGCGATGCGCTCTTTGAACACTGAATTCTTAGCATATTCGGCATCGACATGGATCGGGTTGAAATCGCCAGTCACCCCGGCAAACTGGTAGACGTCATACTCTGAAACGGTTTTTGTGAAACTGGCTCGATCGCCAATTCTGATTTCATCATACGTAGGCACTGATAGATGTTTCCTTTCGGTTGAGTAACAGTATTTTGGTTGGTTGACATAGTAGCGAAAGCTATTCAGATTCCTGCTAGTAGTTTTTTATGTGTCTCTTTCAATTGATCTGTCAGTTTTTCAACGGATTTCAAAAGTTCCGCATTGCCTTTCTGTTGCTGGTCCAGCACATTTTTTACATTGGATTCGAGCTGTACTTGTGATTGGGAGAATAGGTCCAACATCACTTTGCTTGGAGTCCAGGACAGGGCCTGCACAGTGCTATTGATTTCATCGAGCTGGTTCAGCCAAGTCGAAGCGAGGGGGAGGTATCGCTCTTTATCCGATTCTTTCATCGTCTTTTGTAAGCTCGATTTCCATTCTTCTGAAATCTTATTCGATTCCGCTTCCAATTGAGTTAGTGTGGCCCGTGTTGAATTCAGAAGTTCTTTTTGATTTTCAAACGCTTGGAGAGATCTCTCCGAAATGTCCTGTTGAAGGTTTTGGATTGTTTTGAAGCCGTTCAACCACCCTTCCCAGATCAAATCCACTTCATTCACCGGCTGTTTCACTTCTTTTGCTTTCGTCATCAGTAATTCCTCCTTGTACATAATATCCATCCGCGGATGGAACTTTATATGAATGCAACGTGCTGCATTGTTGCTGTGCTCACTCGTTGTCCGGTTCCTCGTCTTTTTCCTTCCGGGAATAAGTTGGGAAAAAAGGATTGTACAGGCTGAAGAACTGGTCCAGCATTTTCTGGTAATGACCCAAGGAACCTGCCCACAGTTCCAAGTACTGTTCTCCGGCTTTCGTGATGGAATAAATCCGTTTTGCTGGGCCCCCGGATTCCGTGTCCCATTCGGAAGTCACCATCGCGTCCTTTTCCAGTTGACGAAGAATTCTATAAAAATTACCTTGATCCAATGAATCGACCCCGAATTGGGAAATTTTTTGCATCAATTCATAGCCATGTGAATTCCAATCACGTAAATGAAGAAGCATTAAAGGAATGAGGAAATTTTTAGGCGTCCCCAAATTCACACTTTTTTCATTTTTGTTCGAGTCGGGTGATTTTTCCATAGCGCACTCCACTCTCCTTGCAAAATATCTATATGTGTAATTTACACCTAAGTGTTCAGGAAGTCAAGAAAAATCTTCCAAATAAGAAGGGTGCAAACATAAAAAAGCCCGTTCCATAGTATGGAAGGGCAATTGTGAAAAACATTAAGGTTCGATGATTTCCCAAGACAGGACAGTCCGTAAGTTGCCAGGTCCGTTCGGTTCTGTATTGATGACAGGATAAGAGAGGGGGTCATAGGTCAGTTTGATTGTCTGCAATGGTTCAATCTGCGAAGCATCCCGACCGATCGTGAACCAGGCGGAATCATAACCCATTTCAATCACTTCTTCCATCGGTTTCTCTTCGATCTCTTCTTTATTCAGACCTTGCACGATGAGGATCTTTTCCCCTTGAATATCGGCGACGAGGCCCTCGATCTCTGTATACATAAGCGCCGGGTCGATGGAATGCGGAATCTGCTTGTCCTCCATGAAAGCTTGGATCGTCTTCTCGTGTTTCTCCATAAAGGCATCTAAAACTTCACGGTTCGTTTTTACTTCAGCTGGTGGATTTTCTTTTATCCATTCGAGCGCTTCATTATATTCGATGGTTAGGTGGTTAATATTTTGGAAGTATTCATCATAGCTGATGCCGAAATTCTCCAACTGCTGCCGTTCCATCTCTTCTATTTCCTCGGGTGTCATGCTTTCATAAAAGGAATGTTTCGCATCCTGTGCCTTTTCACTTAATTCATCAGCGTTCGCAGTAAAGCCGAGCGAACGGGCATAATCGATCACAGCATCCGCCTGCAAAGTGGTCATAAGTATGAGATAGCGTGCCTCTTCCCCTGAAATGCCAAGAGATTCCGTCTTCAACATGAGGTTATAGTATGTTTCATTAACCTCATACCGGTCCTTGTTCGAATTGACCGGATTGCCTTGATAAACATTGAATGCAAAGAACAGGATGGCTGCCGTGACAACGAGGGAAGCAACGTATGGAAACAGGTTTTTCTTTTTCGGTTTTCCTGGCGGCCGGATGTTCCGTTTTAACTCCTCCTTATCCTTGGACACGTCTCCAACGATAGCATGCAGACTTTTTTTCACTTCATTCAATGGAAAGCACCTCCCAATAATCGGATTGCAGTTCTTTCTTCAGTAATTTCCGCGCCTTTGTCATTCTCGTTTTCACCGTATTTTCCGAAATGCCGAGGAGTTGGGCGATTTCTTTCATCGTGCACTCCTCGTAGTAGTAAAACAGGATGATTTCCCGGTATTTGATGGGCAGCTCCAAGATGGCAATTGCGATATCCGCTTTCTCTTCTTGCAAAATCAGCGGATCTTGCTGGATATGTATTCGTTCCATCCAATCCTTATTGAATTGTAAGTTACGGAATGACCAGCTGCGTAAATGATCCTTGCAGCGGTTTGCGGTCATCGTTGTCAAATAGGCCCGCAATTTTCCCTGTTCTTCGTAATCCACTTTTTCATATAACGTGATGAACACTTCCTGTACGATGTCCTTCGCGGTTTCCCGGTCGCGGACGTAGAAATACGCCAGCCGAATCAAATGCTCCCCATGCTCATCGATGATTTTCTCTATCTGTATTTGCTCCATCTCACTCACCGCCTCTCTTAATGTAAACGGAACAGAAGTACAAATAGTTTTAAATAAGGGAAAACCTATTTTATCAGAAAGGATAATTGACAAATTTATGAACTTCACAGAATGGACATAGTATTTTGTCGAATTTATAAAGGAAAAAAGGTATTCATTTATCAGAATTATATATCGAATAGTATTCATTTATAGATAACTAAGTACGATTTGAACGTTTTTTCTAGGTAAATGTGGAAAAAAAGGTACTCTTTAAATAAAATAGTTTCTGACATATTGTAGAAATATGGGGTTTTTTGTCCATTATCGTTCGTTGACTTAAATTGGAACGTCCCCCTATACTTAACACAGGAGATGCCCCACTACTCTCTGAAACTGTGAATTTTAAAGGAGATGAGATGTTTGTCACAGACACTACAATTTGACCCGTTCGCCATGTGGAAAACGATTTATGAACAAACAGAAGCCAATTGGAATGATGCCATCCAGCAATCGATGAAAAAAGAATCCTTCTCGGAAGGGATGGGTGAAACTCTAAATTATTATTTGCAATTTCAGGAACTGGCTAAAAAAATGACGGAATCTTATTTAAAACAGGCCAATATGCCAACGCGCGGGGAACTCGCGGATGTGGCATCGCTGATCATCAATTTGGAAGAGAAAGTCGATAATTTGGATGATCGTTTCGACGAGGAAATCGCTAAATTGGATGCAGCGAAAGAAATTGCCCAATTGCGAAGAGTCGTATCCAACCTTGATAAGAAACTCGATCTTGTCATGGAAGCGGTGGAAAAGATGAATCAGCAAAAAGCTGAGCCATCCACTCCAGCTGCTGCAGAAGCGCAACCGAAGAAATAAGGGGTTCTGGTTGCCAGCAACAAGCAACCAGGAAGACAGATGCTCCACTGACATCATTATTAAGACTAAATAAAGAGAATGGAAGTGTTACATGATGACATTGAACGCATTGGAAATTACACAGACAGTTGAAACTGGGAAGCCGCTAGCAGGCCAAGTCGCCATCGTGACGGGGGGATCACGTGGCATCGGCGCTGCGATTGCGAAGGAGTTGGCCCGCAATGGCGCCATCGTGGCCATCAATTTCGTATCCGGCTTTGAAAAAGCGGAGAGCGTTGTAAAAGAGATTGAGGAACAAGGTGGTACGTCATTTGCCTTCCAATCCGATGTTTCAAAGGCGGAGGAAGTTCAAGAGTTCATCAAAGAAGTAAAAGGCCGTTTTGGCAAAATCGATATTCTGGTTAATAATGCCGGTATTACGCGCGACCGGACATTCCGTAAACTATCCCAAGAAGAGTGGAATGAAGTGATCAACGTCAACCTCAGCAGCGTGTATCATACGACGTCGGCCGTCATCAACCATATGCTGGAACAGAAGTATGGCCGGATTATTAACATCAGTTCCATCATCGGCCAGGCCGGCGGTTTCGGGCAGACGAACTATTCAGCTGCGAAAGCAGGAATGCTCGGTTTCACAAAGTCGCTTGCATTGGAGACGGCACGGAGTGGAATTACGGTCAATGCCATTTGCCCAGGGTTCATCGCAACGGAGATGGTGGCGGCCATGCCGGAAAACGTCCTGGATTCGATCGTATCGAAAGTGCCGATGCAACGTTTAGGGAAAACGGAGGAAGTTGCGGAAGCCGTACTATTCCTTGCTCAAGCCGACTATATCACGGGCCAGCAGATCAATGTGAATGGCGGGCTTTATATGTAATCTGAAGTAATCCATAGAAGCAGAGAAGGGAAGACTTCCCATGCAGGGGAGGTCAGTGGAATTGTGGAGGAGGAGAACAATGATTTATTCCAACGTAAAAGAAGTGGAAAACTGGATGGATGCCATGCCGGAAGATGTACGGAAGAGTTATACGCGTTTTAAACGGATGACGGAGGTTCTGACGAAAGAGCCGGAACCGCAAGTGGGGCAAACGCCGAAAGAGGTCATCTGGACGAAAAACAAAGCGAAGCTCTACCGCTATCAACCGGCTGTCAAAAAGACGAATAAAATACCGATCCTGATGGTGTACGCGCTGATCAACAAGCCGTATATCCTGGACTTGTATCCGGGAAATAGCCTGATCGAACATCTGACAAACCAAGGGCATGATGTATACCTGTTGGACTGGGGGACACCAGGATACGAAGACCGCCATATGAAGTTGGATGATTTCATCTTGGATTATATTCCGAGAGCCGTTAAAAAAGTGCTGCAGACATCCGACGCGAAAGAGATTACAATGTTCGGCTACTGCATGGGCGGCACGATGACGGCAATCTTCACTGCGTTGCATCCGCAGTTACCGATCCGCAATTTGGTGTTGATGACAAGTCCATTCGACTTCGCTGACGCGGGCCTGTATACAAATTTCTTGGATAAACGCTATTTCAATTTGGATAAAGTGGTCGATACGCTTGGAATGGTGCCGCATGATATGATCGATTTTGGAAATAAAATGCTGAATCCGATTGCGAATTTCTACGGTCCGTATGTCAGTTTGGCGGATCGAGCAGATAATGAGGGCTTCGTCAATAACTGGATGCTCATGCAGAAGTGGTTGAATGACGGAATTCCGTTCCCGGGTGAAGCGTACCGCCAATGGATCGGCGAATTTTATCAGGAAAATAAATTGATCCGGGATGAATTGTACATCCGAGGCCGTAAAGTCGAGTTATCCCAGATCAAGGCGAACCTGTTGAACATCGCAGGCGAATTCGACAATATCGTCTCACCGAACCAATCGGAGCCGATCAATGGCAAAGTGTCGAGCAAAAACAAAGAGTACCATGTCATGAAAACGGGTCATGTCTCTGTCGTCACAGGACGCCGTGCAATCAATGGAACGTATCCGTTGATTGATGAATGGCTTGTAAAACATTCACAGTAACAGAGCAAAACCGGCCACCTGGGGAAAGGTGGCAGCAGACCATAGTCGAACTTCCGATCGGAAGTTTGCCTATGGTCTTTTTTCCATGGAGGAAAATATTATGGAAAATGGAAAGGAGAATGTCTAAATAAAACGAAATGGTATACAAGCAGTCTATTCAAAAGATTGCAAACAAGGGGAAGAGAATGGGAGAGGGTACATATGAGTTTGTTGGCGGGATTGAAGATTTTGGATTTTTCTACGTTGTTGCCGGGACCGTATGCGACGATGATGCTGGCCGATCTGGGGGCGGATGTAATCCGTATTGAATCGGCAACGCGGCAAGATTTGGTCCGCAGCATGCCTCCGGTTGACGAGGAGGGTACTTCCGCGACACATGGCCATTTGAATCGGTCGAAGAAGTCGATGACATTGAATTTGAAACTGGATGAGTCGAAGGAAATCATCCATGCTTTGCTGCAAGAGTATGATATTATCATAGAGCAATTCCGTCCGGGTGTGATGGAACGCCTCGGGTTGGATTACGAAGCGTTGCGGAAGATCAATCCCCGATTAATCTATTGTTCGTTGACGGGATTTGGACAGACGGGACCTTATCGCAATCGACCGGGTCATGACAATAATTTCCTCGCCCTTTCCGGTGTCATGGATTATTCGCGAAGGAAAGAAGGAGTGCCCCCGACAATGGGCATTCAAATCGCGGATGTCGCAGGCGGATCGCTCCATTCTGTGATCGGCATTTTGGCAGCCGCCCTGCACCGGGAGAAAACGGGCGAAGGGCAATATGTCGATGTCAGCATGACGGACACTGCGTTTTCATTGAACGCGATGTATGGTCCGGGGTATTTGGTGGGAGAGGCGGAGCCGAAACCGGAAGAATTAATGCTGAATGGCGGTATCTTCTATGATTATTACGAGACGGCGGATGGCCGATTCTTTGCGGTAGGAAGTTTGGAACCCCAATTCTTAAAGCTGTTTTGCGAGGCGCTGGAAATTCCGGATTCATTTGAAATGGCGCTCAGTGTGAAAGTGGCGGACCAGCAAGCGTTTAAGCAAAAGGTCAAAGATGTATTTCTGTCGAAAAATTATGAGGAGTGGCTCGGCATTTTCAATGAAGATTTTGAAGGGTGCGTAGAACCTGTCCTTTCATTCGCGGAAGCGACCGAACATCCACAGATTCAAGCGCGCCAAATGATCGTCGAAGTGCCGAAAGCGGACGGAACGACCCAGCGGCAAATCGCCTCGCCGATCAAATTCTCAACTGCACAGCCCATATACTCCCATATAGGTGCGGGGTTGGGGGAACATACGGAATCGATTTTGCTTGCCCGTGGGTTCACTGCCGAGCAGATCGGGGAATGGAAAGAAAAAGGGGTCTTCAGTTAATGTTGGAAAGAGGGGTGCTGAATGAAAAAATACATGATGGCGCTCGATCAAGGGACGACGAGCTCCCGAGCGATTTTATTCGATGAAAAAGGAAGTGTCGTCCATACGGCGCAACGGGAATTCAAACAATATTTCCCGCAGCCCGGTTGGGTCGAGCATAATGCCGATGAAATATGGAGTTCCATTTTGTCGGTCATCGCGGGCGTGTTGTCGGAGAAGAATATTTCTTCCGATCAGATCGCTGGCATCGGAATCACTAATCAACGGGAAACGACAGTTGTCTGGGACAAGCATACCGGCAATCCGGTTTACCATGCGATTGTTTGGCAATCCCGGCAGACTGCGGACATTTGCGAGGAGTTGCGGAAGCAAGGCCATAATGAGACATTTCGCAAGAAAACCGGACTCCTTCTCGATCCCTATTTCTCGGGGACGAAAGTGAAGTGGATTTTGGATCATGTGGAAGGGGCGAGGGAAAAGGCGCAGCAAGGGGATCTGCTCTTTGGTACGATCGATACATGGATCGTCTGGAAGCTGTCCGGAGGGAATGCCCATGTGACCGATTACTCGAACGCCTCCCGGACGCTGATGTACAATATCCATGAACTGAACTGGGACGAAGAGCTACTCGGCATCTTGGGGGTTCCGAAGTCGATGCTGCCCGAAGTTCGTCCATCCTCTGATGTCTATGCGCAAACCGAGGCGCGGCATTTCTTCGGGCATGCCGTCCCGATTGCGGGCATTGCGGGAGATCAGCAAGCAGCCTTATTCGGGCAAGCTTGTTTCGAACGCGGCATGGTGAAGAATACGTACGGAACCGGATGTTTCATGTTGATGAATACGGGAACGAAAGCCGTGGAGTCGAAGCACGGTTTATTGACGACCATCGCGTGGGGGCTCGACGGCAAAGTGGAATACGCTTTGGAAGGGAGCGTTTTCGTCGCAGGTTCGGCAATCCAATGGCTGCGCGACGGATTGCGCATGTTCCGTAAATCTGCGGATAGCGAAGCGTATGCAACCCGAGTGGAATCGACGGAAGGTGTCTACGTCGTCCCGGCTTTTGTCGGCTTGGGGACACCGTATTGGGACAGCGAGGTGCGGGGGGCCGCTTTCGGATTGACCCGCGGGACGAAAAAAGAGCATTTCGTCCGGGCGACGTTGGAATCCCTCGCCTACCAGACGAAGGATGTCCTCGATGCAATGGAAGCAGATGCCGGCATTTCCCTGAAGACGCTGCGCGTGGACGGCGGTGTCGTCGCCAACGATTTTCTCATGCAGTTTCAGGCGGATATGTTGGATGTCCCTGTGGAACGGCCTGTCATAAACGAAACAACCGCACTCGGAGCCGCCTACCTGGCCGGCCTGGCAGTCGGCTTTTGGCGCGACTGCTCCGAAATCAATACCCACTGGAACCTCGATCGGCGTTTCGAGCCGGAAATGCAGCTTGCCGAACGCGATCGGTTGTATGCGGGATGGAAAAAAGCGATCCAAGCGGCTATCGCATTTAAATGAAAGAACTAGGGGCTGTTTAGAAAGTAGGTTTTTCCAGTAAACACGCAAAAAGCAAGGGCACTGGTCGCTTTCCGTGGGCCAGCCGTCCTTGCTTTTTGCTGGTGTACATCCTGGTATACAGATTTTTCAACGTGCCCATAACATTACGCCCCGCGTCCATACCATCGGGCTGCACGCTCATAACTCGGTGTCACACGACGATAACTTTACGGATTACGCTTATAGTTCCGGGCTTTGCGCCCATAAATCATCGTGCCGCGCTCATAATCCCATCAGCCACAATCACTCAATCTGAAAAGTGAATGTACGATCTCCTGCAAACTCGCCGTCGCGATAGGTCCGTTCCACGAAGGTGACGTTGTTTTCATGATCGACGAGCAGGACGGTGGAGGAGCGGGTGCCGTACCCTTCCGACCGGATGAAAAGGGAAGAGAGGACCCGTTCCAATTCTCCGCCGACTCCTGTATCGGGGAGTTGTTCGCCCGGGAACGGCTCGGCGTTGGCCAGTACGTCGAACAATCGATCCGGGTGGATGGCGCTGTTTTGTTCAGCCAGCCCTCGGACCCCCGCCTTCCCCTTTACGACTTTAGGCCACGGCGTATCGAGGAAATGGTTGCTCAACCCATGGGTCCCCGGGGTGATTACCGTAACTTCATTTTGGATGTTCGAGTAATACATCAATTCTTCCGGCGTGCCGACGATCACGTTGAACCCCGCATACTGCTCCCGCTTCTCCTGCAACGAACCTAGGAATTCCGCGGACGGCACGTCAGAATTGAGGAAGTCTGTCACAATTTCACCGCGCGACCGGACGTCATGCCTTTGTTGCTGCACATCCCGGTAGTTGGTCAAAGCAGCGAAACGCCCGTTCTTCGCGATGCCGAGCCATGTTCCTTTTTGGGATAAATCCCTGCCTGCCAACAGTTGGGGTTGATCTTCCCAAAAATGAGCCGGGGCAGTCGGCCTTTCGTAAAACTCATCTCGATTCGCTGCCACGATCAACCGATAGATCGGGTGGTCCTGGAAATGAAAATTGATCAAACACATGACAACGTCACCTCTCCTTTCCCAAAGTATACAATGTCCCCCTGTCCAAGAAAAGAGAGCCAACCTCAATCCGTAGGCGACTACGTATAAACAGAGCTGAAAACGGTCAAAATAATCATGCTAGAAAGAGAGGATGATTCATTTGCGCCGGAAAGGCTTTTTCATCGCTTCGCTCATCGTGATCCTATGCCTGCTTGCTGCTTGTCAGAATAAAAACATCGTGACGAAAGGGCCGGAAGGGGAAGATATTTCGGACGAACCGAACGGCAGTTTGTACGGATTCACCGAGTTCGTCTTCTCTGTGGATACTAAAGATAAGAAGGAGGCCATCCAGGCGATGTATAAGGAAGGCCGTGTTCATACCGAGGCGAATTATTTGAATAAAATTGAAAATATCTATGTACGTGGGAACAAAGCGTTAAAAAAATTGAATGAGATTTTCCCTGACATGTCCATCGATCCGGAAACCGATGACCTGGATATAATCAAACAGGTGACGGAGGCGTTTGAGATATCGGATTTCGAGAAAGCGAGCGTCAAGGTCAAATTCAAAGGCCATGATCCGAAAGATTTGATGTTCACCAAATGACAGCATTGTATTCCCGAAAAGTTCAGAAATCATTACCTATTCACGAAGTATTTTGATAGGATGAAAGAGAGCCTAGTAAAATAGGGAGGGAATAGAAATGTTGACAGTAGGGAATATGATCAGACAAAACGCATTGAAATTTGGGGATAAACCGGCTGTAATCTTTCAAGGCAAGACAACCTCGTACAGGCAACTGAACGAACGGGCGAATCGGCTGGCGAATACATTTCGGTCACGCGGCTATGAAAAAGGGGATAAAGTGGCTGTATTGATGAAAAACAATGCCGCCTATGTCGACATGATCGCAGGTCTTTCCAAAATTGGGGTTGTCATTGTCCCGATGAATTACCGTTTGGTCGGACGGGAAATTGAATATATTCTTCAAAACTCCGATAGCCGGGGCCTCATTGTGACGGCTGAATATGAAAGTGAACTGGATTCCATCCAAACGGTCGGGGAGATGGACACTATTCTTGTCGTCGGTGGCACGTCCACCGAGGGGCGACTGGATTATGAAACAACGATTCAGTCGGCGTCCGACGAGGAACCGGAAGCGGAAGTGGATGAGAAAGATACATTCTATATCGGCTATACGTCCGGCACGACCGGAAAGCCGAAAGGGGTTGTCATTTCCCAACGGTCCCGGGTTTTGACCGGGATGGCGGCTGCCTATGAATATAAAATCGACGAGTCGGATGTCCATCTCGTCGCGGGTCCGATCTACCATGCCGCCCCATGGATTTTCCTCGTCATGCAGCTCATCGTCGGAGGAACGCTCGTCATCCATGAAACGTTCGAGGCGGAACAAGTCCTTTCGGATATTGAAAAATATCACATAACGAACGCATTCCTGGCCCCAACGATGTACAGTTTCATCACCAACGTCAAGGAGGAAGTGAAGGCGAAATACGACCTGTCTTCCATCCGTGTCCTCATTTCGGCCGGTTCGCCGCTTGCGACGAAATCGAAAGAAGACATTTTGGCATTTTTCCCGGGCGTCGATCTCCATGAATTTTACGGATCCACGGAATCCGCTATCACATTGAATATTAAACCGAAAGACATCGAAAACAAAGAACGCAGTGTCGGGCATCCGTTCCCGTTAGTCGACTGCCTCATCCTCGATGAGAATAAAGAACCGGTGAAGCCTGGAGAAATCGGCGAACTTTATTTTAAAGGGCCGTATTTGCTTGACGAATATTATAGGAATCCGGAAGACACGCAAGCGTCCTTCTACCAAGGGTATTTTTCCGTTGGCGATATGGCGATGCAGGATGAGGAAGGTTTCTATTATATTGTAGACCGGAAGAAGGACATGCTCATCAGCGGCGGGGTCAATATTTATCCGAGGGATATCGAAGAGGTGCTCTATACGCATCCGGATATCATTGAAGCGGCGGTCATCGGAGTCCCCCATCCGGTTTGGGGAGAGGCGGTCAAAGCAATCGTCGTCCTTCGCGAGGGAGCGGCATTGACGGAACAGGACGTCATCGATTTTTGCGAAGGGAAAATGGCGGGCTACAAAAAGCCGAAGTCGGTCAGCTTCCTGCCAGAATTGCCGCGGAATCCATCCGGCAAAATACTGAAAACGAGCTTGCGTGACGAATATTGGGAAAAGGAACAGAGCAAAATCTGAAAAGAGACCGCAATCCCACCGGATTGCGGTCTCTTTTCGTGCCTACACTAAATAGGTGATTTTTTCTTCGGTTTTATCCAATTCTGTGTTATTGATGGCTTCAATGATGGGAATCATCTGGAGCAGTTGATCATTGATCGGTGTCGGCACGCCGTACTTCTTGCCGAGTTCGCATACTTTTCCGGCGAAGTATTCCACTTCCGTCTTCCGTCCGGCGTCGACATCTTGCAACATTGAGGTTTTCCCGTCCGGCGCCAATTTTGCCAAGATAGGGCGGAAGGAATGGACATCCTCTTCCGTCAAATGGACTCCCGCTTTTTTGGACAACTCCACCACTTCATACATAGCGGCTTCCATCCATTGATGGGCGGCCGACACGTTTTGGAACACTTTATACGGCGCGCGCAAGACGGCGGAGGTTTGATTGATACCGACATTGAACATGAATTTCCACCAGAGCGTTCTCCAAATATCTTCCGGGACTTCGTACGGGATTTCGGAACGGTCAAACAATTCCATGACCGCTTTCACATGATCCGATACCGTCTTGTCCTTTTCACCGAAGCAAATCTTCCCGATGTTGGAAAACCGCACTTGATTTCCCGAGCGGATGGCATCAATTCCGACGCACATGCTATAAAGGATCGGGTTGTCGGGATATACTGCAGCAAGCTCTTCTTCACTCGAAATGCCGTTCAGCAGTGGAAGGAGAATTGTTTTGGGTCCGACATGGTGTTTCATATCGCGGATCGCTTCTTGCAATTCCGCGTTTTTCACTGCAATTAGGATGAGGTCGGCAGGAGCCGCTTCTGCATCAGGTTTCGTAAAATGGAAGTGGAACGGTTCTCCTTCGACATCGATGCCTGTTTTGGAATATCGTCTGATCCGTTCTTCATTGGCAATGACGGTGTGCCGTTCACCAAGTGTTTTATGTAGTCTGCTGCCATACGCAGCTCCGATTGCACCAAGTCCGATCAGTATTACCGATTGAATTGTTCTCATAGGATCCCCATCTCCTGTCATTGAAAAGTCTCCTATAAAGGATAGCATAATCATCAGTCAATTTGTAAAACTCAAATACTATTTTAATGATTAGTAAACCATGGTAGACTAGTAGCTACATTGAATCTATGAAGGAGGACCAAGTGTGACCCGACGTAAACTCACCATTGCAATCTTGTCTCTTTTCCTACTCATTTCGTCGCAAGTTTTACCACTGACTGCTGAAGCAGCCACCTCGTATGGAGAATTGGAAAAATCGATGAATCAGCTCCTGTCGGATTCGCGTCTAAAGAATTCAATGAGCAGCATCGTCATCCGAAAAGCATCCACCGGGGAAATCGTATATCAATATCAAGCGGACAGGGGAATCACACCGGCTTCGAACCAAAAGCTCCTCGCCGCAGCAGCCGCGCTGGAGACGCTGGGTGAAGACTATCGGTTCCGGACCGACGTGCTGACCGACGGGACTGTCACGAACGGGATCCTCCGCGGAAACGTCTATTTACGAGGCATGGGCGACCCGACTTTAATGAAAAAGGATCTTGATTTATTTGCTTCCCGACTGGCCAGTCAAGGCATCAAGCGGATCGAAGGGAATCTAGTAGGGGATGACAGCTTTTTCGATACGGTCCGGCTATCGCCAAGTGTCACGAAAAATCAGGAGACGTACTCCTTTGCAGCACAAGTGTCCGCCTTAACTCTATCGCCCGATCGCGATTATGATGCCGGCTCCATCATCGTCGAGGCCAAGCCTACGCGGCGCGGGCAGAAAGCCAAAGTCACCTTAGCGCCGGCGACCAAATTCGTCAATATCGTTAATCAATCGAAGACAGTGGCGAAAGGCAATTCCAATACATTGCGGATTTATCGCAAACATGGCACGAACACGATTTACATCACGGGCAATGCCCCGATTGGTTCAAGCGGCAGAAAAGAGTGGGTCGCTGTATCCAATCCGACGGCCTATACTTTGCACGAATTCAAACAATCATTGACAGCAAAAGGGATCCGCCTTGTCAACTCGTCCAACATGCGCGGAAAAGTTCCTGCGTCAGCGCAGTTGCTGACCCACCGGGATTCCATGGCACTCAAGGATCTGCTAGTGCCTTTTATGAAGTTGAGCAATAATACGCATGCCGAAATGCTGGCAAAAACAATGGGCAGGGAAGTGTATGGGGAAGGCAGTTGGGACGCGGGCCTGAAAGTGATGCGCGAATTTGTGGAAGCGAGCGGCCTGGATCGTGCGCAATGGAAGATCGAGGATGCCTCCGGACTCTCTTCGGCGAATAAAGTATCCGCTGCCCAGGTTTCCGGGCTGCTTCATGTCGTCCGTTCGAAACCTTGGTATCGCACCTTCGTCCAGGCATTGCCCGTTGCGGGGGCCAATGAACGCTTCGTAGGCGGCACATTGCGCAACCGGATGAAAACGGCACCCGCGAAAGGGAATATCATTGCCAAAACAGGCAGTCTGACAAATGTCAACGCGCTATCCGGTTATGCAGAAACGAGAGGCGGGGAAACACTGATCTTCAGCATTCTGACACAAGGTCAGAAAACGAGCACCGTTCCCGTCATTGATCGGATGGCCGCCGCCATTGCGAATACGAAATAATTAATTGAAAGCGGCGGAAAGTCGCATGTAGTACATCACTTAATAAAGGGTGATGTACTTTTTTTATTTAGACCTTAATTCCTTCATCCGCATTACTTTTTTGAATCATACATTGAACGTTGTGGTAATATATGAACGTAAATTTTTCTTGGGGAAATAGATAGTAAAAGAAGTGGCTTTGCTTGCTGAATAGGAGAGTGAATTATGGAAAACAACGTTTTTGAAGAGATGGCAAAAAGATACGATACGGAAGAAAGAATGGAATTAGCAAATGTTATAGTGCAGGAAGTAAGATCAGAACTGCAAAACAGTCAATCATGTTCTCTAATCGACTATGGGAGTGGGACGGGTCTCGTTAGTTTAGAACTATCGGATTTAGTGGATTCTGTTTTACTGGTGGATTCATCAAAGCAAATGTTAGGTGTTGCGAACGCTAAAATTTCTCTCAAAGGAATTACTAACTTCAAAGTGCTTCATTCAGATTTTACTCAAGAAACTCCGGATCTTCAGGCAGACATCGTGTTACTGTCACTCGTCCTTCTACATATTCCGGATACTACAAAAATTTTACAACAACTATTCAACATTTTAAATGAGGGCGGCAAGCTCATTATTATTGATTTCGACAAAAACGAGAAAATATATCATCCGAAAGTGCATAACGGTTTTTCGCAGGCAGAACTGAAAGAAAGATTAGCCGAAGTTGGGTTTGAATCCATCGAAATTAAAACATTCCATCATGGGAATCGTATTTTTATGAATCAAGATGCCTCCATGTTTCTATCAAGGGCTGTTAAAAAGAGAGAAAAAAGGGACGGATGAGCATATTTCATTCTGCTCATCCATCCCTTTTTTTATTGAGGTCCTCGATTTTGATCAAACCAAGGAAGGCGACTTTTTAATATATATGGCGGAGACGAGAGGATTTGAACCCCCGCGGCGCTTGCACGCCCTAGCTGATTTCGAGTCAGCCCCCTTCAGCCTCTTGGGTACGTCTCCATTTTCACAAAAGATAGTATACCATCCGGAAATCGGATGCGTCAACGGTTTATTTTCAGAAGAAGTTGGCCGCTGCCATGTGAAGCAATGTCCCATAAAAGCCGAAAGTCTGTTAAAATGAATGAGAACGCTTCTGAGGCCATAATGAAAAAGGGGAGTGGAAACGACATGGTTGAAAAAATGAACGTAGAAAGTTTCAATTTGGACCATACGAAAGTCAAGGCGCCTTATGTGCGGCTTGCCGGTGTTATTAAAGGGAAAAATGGCGATGAGATCCATAAATACGATATCCGCTTAAAACAGCCGAACAAAGAGCATATGGAAATGCCTGCGCTCCATTCATTGGAGCATCTGATGGCGGAAAAAATCCGGAACCATCATGACCAGGTTGTCGACTTGAGTCCGATGGGATGCCAAACGGGATTCTATCTGTCCGTCATCAATGATGATAATTACGACAATATCTTGGCCGCATTGGAAAAGACTTTGCGCGACGTACTCCAAGCGGAAGAAGTCCCGGCGTGCAATGAAATTCAATGCGGATGGGCCGCAAGCCATAGCCTGGAAGGCGCCAAAGAATTGGCGGAAGACTTGTTGGCCAAACGCGATGAATGGAAAGAAGTATTTGCTGAATAAGGGACCAGGCGGGGAGCAGTTGCAGATCCGGAACGACCGGACTTGCGGCGGCTCTCTTTTTATCTTTATTCAGCAAAGTTTATTTGTGCCGAAAGCGAAGCGGCAGGCACAGAAGACTCCCACCTCTATAGGTGCTGAGATGAATGCGGTTTTATCTCCTGTTCGGCGGGTGTTCAAACCCCCGCTGAACAGGGGAACTCAGACTAAAACCGCCGCGTCCAGCGGCGACGTCTGAGTGACCAACATCCTGTTGGCCCAAAGCCTCCGACGCACAGGACGTGGCGTTTTTGTCGGCCGGCGGATGTCACGGATTTTTAAGGGGAGCTTTTAAAGGAAGGCAGTCTAAATGCGCGACGTCCTAAAGGTGCCTTAATTTCTGCAAAGAACGCAGAAATACAGCAAATCGAACCCTTCGCTGTTCGATTCGCAACGACTGCATGGCCGACATCCTGTCGGCCTCGAGCTCGAAAAAATCCGGATGCAATCACGCCGGGGCGTGATTGATATAGTCCCCGCTTTTCTTGTACAGTACAATCAAAGCACGATACATATAAAAGGCAGGAGATTCTATTGGATATACCCATCTTATATGAAGACAATCATTTATTGATTGTGGAAAAGCCACCGAACATTCCAGTACAGGAAGACCGGACAGGCGATAAGGATTTACTGACATTGTTGAAGGAAGATATCAAAAACCGGTATGCTAAACCGGGTAATGTCTATCTCGGCCTAGTCCATCGGCTGGATCGCCCCGTCGGTGGTGCCATGGTATTCGCAAAGACATCCAAAGCTGCGTCCCGGTTAGCGGACGAATTGCGTAGACAAGCAATCGGCCGCACGTATGTCGCCATCGTGCGCGGTACGCCCGCGAAAAAGAAGGGGAAACTGGTACACCACCTCGTCAAGGATGCCCGGGAAAATAAAGTCCATGTTGTCGACGCGAAACGGAAAGACGCCAAACAAGCTGTACTGGACTATGAAGTTATTGCCAGTTCAGACAAATTAAGTATGCTGACCGTCAATCTGCATACCGGCAGGCCTCATCAGATCCGGGTCCAGCTCGCAGCAATCGGCTGTCCGCTCTATGGCGATCAAAAATACGGGGTGAGCGTCAATCGCCCCGGCCAGCAAATTGCACTATGGGCACAATCGCTCAAGTTGACCCATCCGACGAAGAAAGAAGAAGTGTCGATCCAATCATCACCGCCCTCGGAATACCCATGGAATTTATTTGACGGGTTCCGATAAATCCTTACATCGTTTAAGAATGGCTCCATATGGGAAATGTGTTAATAGTACATTTCTTTCATGGAGAGGATGAAGGTGATGGCAAATAAACCTACTTGGGATAGTAGGCCCGAACAGCCCGATAAGACCGAATGGGCGGTGTTCTTCGGAGTCTTGGTCCTCATCGCTATTCAAATCATCTGGGGTCTGATGTCATAAGGAAGCAGCTCGCACACTGAAAAAAGTTGTGCGGGCTGTTTTCAATATGCAGCTATAAAAAACGGTTTTGATGGGTACCCTAGGATGGAAAGCGAGGAGGAATAATATGAAAAAATGGTTGCAGGTAACAATTCTTTTACTGGTAGCCTTGTCTTTGATAGCTTGTGGGAATAAAAATAACAACAACAATGCTTCCAATGACCAAGCTGCCAACACAACACAAAACCAAGAGGATAATGGAGTCGGAACGGGAGAGCATGCCCAGGGCGATTCTGCGAATACAAATGACGGGCATGACAACCAATCCCGCTTGGAAGTGGCGGATGAAGCGGCAGACCGCGTAGCTGATTTAGAGGAAGTCGATAATGCGACCGTCCTTGTCACGGATCGGAACGCCTATGTAGCTGCCGTATTGACGAATCAATCCGAAGCGGAGCTGACATCCGACTTGGAAAACCGGATTGCCTCTGCTGTCCGGGATGCAGACCAGGACATCGAGAATGTCTACGTATCCGTTAATCCGGATTTTGTCGAACGGATGAATGAGTACGGGACTAAAATTGATGAAGGGCAGCCAGTGGAAGGTCTTTTCGAGGAATTTACGGAAGCGGTGCGCCGGGTCTTCCCAGATGCCCGGTAATTCGATAAAAAATTCAAGGAAATTTTAGGTTTTATTGGGTAGTGAAAGGGGTATTTGTTTACTAATCCCGTCTTCTCTTATGGATAGAACGGAATAGGATACTGATTTGTGACAAATTGATGACAAGTTAAAAAAGTAGCAGAATCCGACATTTATTTCAAACGTTCTGTTATAAGATAGGGAAGGGTTTGAGTATATCAAATGGAGGAAGAGTCGTGGAAAAGATGTTATGCGAAAAACTGGATCTATCTCTCATGATTAACAGGCAGCGGAAAGTGATGTACAAAAAAGCGAAAGATTTTGGATTCACCCATCCATCTGTTGTGCAGTGCAGTCAAGAGTTAGATGCCATGCTTAACCGTTACCAACTTATTCGTACGTGACAACTCCAGAATTCACATATACAGAAGCGAATACCAAAAGACATCACCGGATTGGCCATAGGCCGGGTGATGTCTTTTTTTATAGCTTAGGAAGTTGTAAAATCTTGGCATGTGGATAACTTTTCTGCCGGGTGCGTCTTCGACCAGACTCCGGGCGCCAGCCCCGACAAGCGCTTTTGTTCTGAATTTTAAGCTTGTGCGATCGCGGATTTTTCCACTTTGACGACCCAATCGAAAGGATCTTCGATTTTGCCGGTCTGGATGCCTGTTAATGTATCGTAGAGCTTTTTGGAGAGAACACCGGTCTCTCCGTTACCGACCACCATTTTTTTGCCATCCCAGTTCAGTTCACCGACGGGCGAGATGACGGCTGCGGTTCCTGTGCCGAACACTTCTTCCAATTGGCCATTCGCATGAGCCTCTTGGATTTCCGCGATGGAGATTCTCCGTTCCGTGACAGGCATATCCCAGTGGCGGAGCAATTCCAAAATAGACTTCCGGGTGATTCCTTCTAAAATGCTGCCATTTAATGCAGGAGTGATGATTTCGCCGTTAATTTTGAAGAAGATGTTCATGCTTCCCACTTCTTCAATATATTTTTTCTCCACACCGTCCAGCCAGAGTACTTGGGAGTAACCTTCGCGGTCAGCAACTTCCTGTGCCTTCAAAGCGGAAGCATAGTTGCCTGCTGTCTTGGCATTTCCCGTCCCCCCTGCAACCGCGCGGACGAAATTGTTCTCAACGAGGATCTTGACCGGGTGGATGCCCTCTTTATAGTAGGAACCTACGGGCGAAAGGATAATCATGAATTTATATTCTTTGGCGCTGGAAACGCCTAGATGGGATTCGGTCGCGATGATAAATGGACGTATATAGAGGGAAGTCCCTTCAGCAGTCGGGATCCACTCTTTATCTATCTCAAGCAATTGATTCAACGCATCAAGTGCCAGTTCTTCGCTGATTTGTGGAATGCACATACGGTCATTCGAACGGTTCAACCGTTTCATATTCTCTTCCGGTCGGAATAGGCGGATCGTTCCGTCTTCAGAGGCAAAAGCCTTCAATCCTTCGAAAACCGTCTGTCCATAATGGAAAACAATTGCAGCTGGATCAAGCGTAATTGGCTCATACGGAACGATTCTATGATCATGCCACCCCAATCCCTCGGTATAGTCTGCTATGAACATATGATCCGTGAACACCCGGCCGAATAATAGATTATTTGGATCCGGCTTCTGTTTCAACGTCTCACTTTTTCTGATCAGAATTGGTAGTCTACTCATCGTGATCGAAACCTCTTTCCTCGTCTTAATAAAAAAATATCGCTTGGAACGATTATACTGCTTTTTTCAAAATAATGAAAGAAAAAAATATTAAAACCTTGCCAAAATGAAGACTTACGACCTAGCATTTTTCAAAATGAAAAAATGAAGGAAAATTTGTTTTTTTAATTTTCATATAGAAATGTTAACATATAAATGAAACCGCTTACATATACAGTAGAGAGAATTGGCAAAATGTTTTTAAGAAAATGAGTTTTTCGCGATTAAACTGTCAGAATCCTATTGACTTCCGTTCTTTCGCGGTGTAGCATAACGATAAACTTGTAAGAAAAGTTTCACAAGTCGCGGTACATTTTATTTTATAAAAGGGGGAAGGTTTTTTATGAGAAAAGGTTGGAAAAAGTACGCATTCATTCTATTCGCGTTGATGCTAGTTTTGGCGGCTTGCGGCAATGGGGGAGACACAACTGATGCGCCAGCACCAACTGATGGCGATAATAAAGAGCCAGAAACAGCAGCACAACCAGAAGAGTCGACTAAGTATAAAGTCGGAGTCACACAAATTGTCGAACACCCGTCTTTGAATGCAGCTTTTGACGGTTTCAAGAAGGCTTTGGAAGATGCAGGTTTGGATGTTGAGTATGATATCCAGAACGCACAGAACGACAATAGTGCGAATACGACAATTGCCAACAACTTGGTTAGCTCCGGAGTCGACCTGATCTTTGCGAACTCCACGCCAAGTGCACAAGCAGTGGCCGGAGCAACATCTGATATTCCGATTGTCTTCACTTCTGTTACTGACGCGGTAAGCGCAGAATTGGTCGCTTCCATGGAAAGCCCAGGAGGTAATGTGACGGGAACAATTGATAATCATCCGGAAGCAATTCCAACAACTATGAAATTCCTAAAAGAAGAACTCGGTGCTAAAAATGTAGGAATGGTCTTCAACTCCGGAGAGCAAAACTCTCGTTCTCAAGTAGATGCAGTAAAAGAGATTTTGGCTGACATGGATATGACAGTCGTGGAAGCATCCGTTGCTACATCTGCTGACGTTAAACAAGCGACAGAATCATTGTTGGGGAAAGTTGACTCGCTTTATATCATTACGGATAACACGGTCGTTTCCGCTTTGGAATCCGTAGTTTCTGTAGCAAACGATAACAAACTTCCGATGATGGTCGGGGAATTCGACTCGGTTAGTCGTGGCGGCTTAGGCGCTTACGGTTTTGAATATTATGATATTGGATACGAAGCAGGCCAAATGGCTGTGAAAATCCTGAAAGGCGAGAGCAAGCCAGCAGAAATGCCGGTTCAAATCCCGCAAAACTTGAAACTGATCATGAATAAACAGACGGCTGAAACAATCGGCGTAGACATCAAAGACGAGTGGAACGCTGAATTTGCCGAATAAATTAGTAAGGAGATGACATCGCATGTTTTCAGCTGTATTTGGCTCAGTTGAGCAAGGAATCATCTATGCGATCATGGCGTTAGGAGTATATTTGTCTTTTCGTGTACTTGACTTTCCAGATTTGACGGTTGACGGTAGTTTTGTAACGGGAGCGGCTGTTGCAGCGACGATGATATTCTTCGGATATCATCCGTTGCTCGCAACGGGCGTGGCATTGGTCATCGGATTTGTTGCAGGATGTATCACAGGATTGTTACACACCAAAGGGAAGATTAATGCGCTCCTATCCGGGATCCTGATGATGATTGCATTGTATTCCATTAATCTACGAATCATGGGGATGACGTCGGACACATCGGTCGGGCGCCCGAATATCCCATTATTCAACGCAGAAACGATGTTCAGTAAATTTCAGGCTTTCTGGAGTTCACTAGGCATTGACCAGGCTATCAATGGTTTCTTCGGAATGATTGGCGTGAAGTTCCTTCCATCTACATGGGGTACTTTGTTCGTTATGATTTTCATCACATTGATCATTAAATTCTGTGTCGACTGGTTCTTGAAAACAGAGGTCGGCCTTGCAATCCGTGCAACAGGGGACAATAAGAAGATGATCCGCAGCTTTTCCGCCAACACGGATACTCTTGTTATCATCGGACTTGGTTTCTCCAACGCGCTAGTTGCGTTCTCTGGTGCTTTGATCGCGCAATATTCGAAATTCTCGGATATCGGTATGGGTATCGGGATGATCATCATCGGTCTAGCTTCCGTTATTATCGGAGAAGCAATCTTCGGAACAAAAACAATCATGCGGACAACGATGGCGGTTATCGCGGGTGCTATCATCTATCGGATCGTCCTTGGGCTCGCACTACGCATCGACTTGCTCGATACAGGAGACATGAAGCTTATCACAGCGGTCATCGTAATCTGTGCACTCGTCCTCCCGCAATACTTCGAGAAGCGCCGCGAGCGGAGCCGGAAATCGAAACGTCGGGCGGAACGTATACTTGAAAGGGAAAACGGTTTGAAAATGGAGGCGAATGGCGTTGCTGAAATTAAAACACATCAATAAGATATTCAACGAGTCGACGCCGGACGAAAAAATCGCCCTGGATGAAATCAATCTTCATATGAAACCAGGTGATTTCGTAACGGTCATTGGAAGTAACGGGGCCGGGAAATCGACGATGATGAACATGGTATCTGGCGCATTGACACCCGATTTCGGAACGATTGAAATTGGGGGAAAAGATGTAACGAAACTGCCGGAATATAAACGTTCCACGATGATCGGCCGTGTCTTCCAAGATCCGATGGCCGGAACAGCGCCAACGATGACAATAGAAGAAAATTTGGCGATGGCGTATTCCCGCAATAAGAAAAGAAAATTGCGCAGTGGCGTGGATCGGAAGCGCCGCGAGTTTTTCCGGGAATCTTTGGAAACGCTTCACTTGAATCTGGAGAACCGTTTAAATGCGAAAGTCGGCCTGTTATCGGGTGGGGAGCGTCAAGCACTCTCCTTGCTCATGGCCACTTTCACTCAACCGTCCATCCTGCTGTTGGATGAGCACACGGCTGCGCTCGACCCGGCACGTGCTGCGTTGATCACCGACCTGACGAAGCGCCTCGTGGATAAAGATAATCTGACGACGCTCATGGTCACCCATAACATGCAGCAAGCGCTTGACCTTGGAAACCGTCTTATTATGATGGACAAAGGGCAAATCATCCTGCAAGTCGGGGATGAAGAAAAGAAACAGCTTACAATCGAAAAACTGATGGCCGAATTCCAACGCATCCGTGGCGAAAAACTGACAAGCGATGCAGCCCTCTTATCGGTCTGATTGATAGGGACATAATTCCGCCTTTCCAAAACAACCAAGAAATAGTACAATTAGGGTAGATTACCACGGTCAATAAAACCGGCAGCACCCTAGTTGGAACTATGATCGGTTGAGAGCGAAATAAGCAACCGACCAATTGTTATTGGTCGGTTTTATTCATTTATAGCATTATACATAACAGTTTTTTAGCAGGAATGAAGCCCTGTCAGGCACTTGGTAGGACTTGGGCCGTCAATGTAATTGCATTGCAATATAATCACCGGGGTGCCTGTCGCCATCGGATGAACAAATCGGGAGCTGATACGAGATGATACATGATCAGACCGGCAATATTCCAGGAATCCAAGAAGCGGATCGAAATGAAAAGGAACTTGAGTTTTCCACGAAACGAGATTTGGAGAATCTCAAAAGAGCTTTGGACAAGTCTTCTATTGTTGCAATCACCGATAAGAAAGGCGTAATCCGATATGTCAATAGCCAGTTTTGCAAAATATCTGGTTATACACGGTCGGAATTGATTGGCGCCACCCATCGCATCATCAATTCGAATTATCATCCGCCGGAATTTTTCAAGGAACTTTGGAAAGTCATCGGATCGGGAAGTGTATGGCGTGGGGAAATTAGGAATCGGGCAAAAGACGGATCGCATTATTGGGTCCAGACAGTCATCATCCCTTTTTTGGATGAAGAGGGCTTACCGTATCAATATGTCTCGATCCGGAATGATATTACGAAACGGGTCGAAGCCGAACAAAAGCTCAAAGAAAATGAAGAACGTTTTTTCCTCGTCGCGGAAAACGTTTCGGATCTGATCGGCATCTTCAACCGGGATGGCCGGTTTGACTACTTATCTCCATCGGTTGAAACATTATTCGCTCTCGATTTGGAATCGATGATGAAGACGAAACTGAAAGATTGGATGCCTGAAGAGGACTGGGTGATGCTTCAACAGGAGATGAAGGAAATTTCCGACCATCTGAAGAAGATTTCCAAAATGGAGTTTCGCATCGTGCAGACCGACGGAACACCCCTCCTGTTAGAGACGACCATCAATCCGATTCATGATAAAGATGGGAAGGTGTCCCAATATGCTTTCGTGGCAAGGGATATCACGGAACGGAAAAAAGAGGATGAACTGATCCACCAGCTTGCCTATTATGACTCGCTGACCGAGTTGCCGAATCGGTGGCTGTTTGTGGAACGTCTTCTGGAAGAACTTCGGAAAGCGCATCGGGATGGCCTCCGTGTTGCCGTCATGATCGTCGATTTGGACCGATTCAAAATGATCAATGATTCGTGGGGACATGAGACGGGGGATTTGCTCTTGCGGAAGGCGGCCGGCCGCATCAAGGAGTCTTTACGGGAAAATGATCTTGTTGCACGGTTGGGGGGCGACGAATTCACAATTCTCCTTCCAGGCATTTTGGATGATTCCTTCGTCGTTCAAATTGCGGAAAGGATCCAACAGAGCTTCCAACAACCGATGCAACTCATCAACCATTGTCTTACCATTTCTTGCAGTATCGGCTATTCGATTTCTAACCCGGATAGTGCGGATGATTTCAGCTCCCTTTTATCCCAAGCCGCTGCCGCTCTCGATACAGTGAAAGATGGCCGGCGTGGAGAATATGCCGCTTTCACTCCGGAAATGAAGGCGAAGTCGAATGAGCGTACTTTGTTGGAAAGTGAGTTGCGGAAGGCGATTGAGGAAGACCAATTCATTCTTCACTATCAACCGAAAGTGAATTTTGCCCGGATGGAACTGATCGGAGTCGAGGCTTTGGTCCGTTGGGAACATCCGGAGCTCGGCATTATTTCGCCTGCGAAATTCATTCCTCTGGCGGAAGAAACCGGAATGATCATCCGATTGGGTGAATGGGTCATGCAGGAAGCATGCCGCCAAATGGAGGAATGGATGCAAGCGGGACTGCCGATTCACCGGATTTCCGTCAATGTTTCCATGAAGCAGTTGTTTCAACTCCATTTTGCCCAAATGGTCCAGACGATTTTGGAAGAAACCGGATTAGTTCCGAGCTT
This sequence comes from Sporosarcina sp. FSL W7-1349, assembly GCF_038003045.1. Classification (NCBI taxonomy): domain Bacteria; kingdom Bacillati; phylum Bacillota; class Bacilli; order Caryophanales; family Caryophanaceae; genus Sporosarcina; species Sporosarcina sp. FSL W7-1349. The sequence goes on along the minus strand of NZ_JBBOOK010000001.1, from coordinate 1,151,582 downwards.
GCTGGAAATCGAAGTGACCGAAAGCGCGTTCATGGATGTGCACAATGCTTCGACGATCTTGGAAAAGGTGCGGGGGCTTGGAGTCCATATTACAATAGATGATTTCGGAAAAGGGTATAGCTCATTCAGTTATTTGAAGGAATTGCCAGTGGATACGTTGAAAATTGATAAATTATTCATCGATGGAATCGACCAGGATAAAGATAGCAAAGCGATCGTAAAGGCGATTTTGACGATTGCAGAGACTCTAGATATGCGAGTGGTCGCGGAGGGAATCGAAACGGTGGGGCAAGCGGCCGAACTGTTGACGATCGGCTGTGATTGCGGCCAGGGGTTTTTATTCAGCAAACCGCTATCCGAGCCTGATTTACGAAAGTTTTTGGAAGACGGATTTAAACCGGAGGGGTGGCATTGAAACGTTTCATCGTAGTCGGGGGAGGGATCCTTGGAGCTTCCACCGCGTATCATTTAGCGAGGGCGGGGGAGGATGTGCTCCTCGTGGATCGGCAGGACGCTGGCCAGGGAACGGATGCCGCAGCAGGGATCATTTGCCCCTGGCTCTCCCAGCGACGCAACAAAGCATGGTATGCCCTTGCCAAAAATGGGGCGGCCTATTATGCGTCGTTAATCGCTCGATTGGAAGAAGATGGCGAGACGGATACCGGCTATAAGCGGGTCGGGGCCGTCAGCCTCCATACGGATGAAGTGAAATTGGCGAAAATGGAGGAGCGGGCCCGGTTGAGGCGGGAGAATGCGCCCGAAGTGGGGGATATCCGTCAGCTGTCGGCTGAATCCACGGTGGAGCTTTTTCCTCCGGTTGCATCAAATTACCGCTCTGTCCATATAAGCGGCGCAGCCCGGGTGAATGGCCGTGAATTGCGGAATGCTCTTGTCCGTGCGGCGAAGAAGCACGGGGCTCGCGTTTTGGCAGGGGACGCCCGGCTGCTGTCGGATGGCAAGCGGATTACCGGCGTCGAAGTCGGGCAGGAAGAGATTCCGGCTGATACGGTTATTATCACGGCTGGTGCATGGGCTGCGGAACTGTTGGAGCCGATCGGTGTTCGCCTGCAAGTGAAGGGTCAGAAAGCGCAGATTGTCCACTTGCAACTGGAGAATTTCGAAACAACCGGATGGCCAGTCGTGATGCCGCCAAATGATCAATACATCGTGGCGTTTGACGGGGGGCGGATTGTCATGGGGGCGACGCATGAAGATGATCGGGAATTCGACTTGCGGGTGACCGCAGGCGGAGTAGCGGAAGTCTTGCAGAAAGCGTTGTCGGTTGCACCAGGCCTTGCTGACGGAGAATTTGCTGAAGTACGCGTCGGATACCGCCCGTTCACCCCTGATTTCCTCCCCGTCATCGGTGACGTGCCTGGGACAGCGGGTCTGTTTTTGGCAAATGGTCTTGGGGCTTCCGGATTGACGGTTGGCCCGTTTTTAGGCGGGCAGCTGGCCAAACTCGTGACGGAAGGATCTGGATCATTGGACATCGATCTTGATTTATATGCGGTAGCAAAGGCAATTTTATTATAAGTTGCCGGATATAGGTCGTGTGAATAAACTTTCGATTCCTCCGTAAATGCGATAGAATCATTGTATGTTTGCATGAAAAGAGGTCAAGATGAAATGAAGTTGGTATCATGGAATGTCAATGGCCTGCGGGCGTGTGTGCGCAAAGGGTTCCTCGAATATTTTGAAGCGATGGACGCCGATATTTTCTGCGTGCAAGAGACGAAATTGCAGGAAGGCCAGATCGATTTGCAACTTGATGGTTACCATCAATATTGGAACTACGCGGAGAAGAAAGGATACTCGGGAACGGCGGTTTTTACAAAAGAGAAGCCCCTTTCCGTTCGATATGGGGTCGGGGAGTTGGAGGAGGAGTCGGAAGGCCGGATTTTGACGCTCGAATTCCCTCGATTTTATTTGGTAAATATTTATGCACCGAATGCGCAACGGGATTTGGCGCGCCTCCCTTTCCGGTTGGAGTGGGAAGAACGGATGCGGCAGCATTTGACGGAATTGGATCGCCGCAAGCCGGTCATTCTCTGTGGCGATCTGAATGTTGCCCACCAGGAAATCGATATCCGGAATGTCAAATCGAATATCGGCAACTCCGGTTTCACTTTTGAAGAACGGGGAAAAATGACGATGCTGCTGGCGGAAGGTTTCATTGACACATTCCGGCATTTCAATCCCGAGCGGACGGAGGCTTACACGTGGTGGTCCTATATGTCGAAAGTGCGGGAGCGCAATATCGGATGGCGGATCGATTATTTCCTTGCGTCCGAAAGACTCGCGCCCTATTTGCTAGCTGCGCATATCCATTCACATGTCATGGGCAGCGACCATTGTCCGATCGTGTTGGAGATGGATCTTTCCAAGCAAGAGACAACAGGTGACAAAGAACCGAGAACTTACGATATTTCTCATGTTTGAGGGGGAACGGAAACTCAGAGGGTGGTTAGCCTGCCCCCAGATTGGCTGGGTCCAAGACAACTACTGAGCTATCGGGCAATTGATTTTGCCAAAAACCAAATAAGAAACAGCTTCCGCTCCAGAGTGAACTGAGCCCCATATAATGGACAGTTTAAAAAAACGACGTTTTAATCTAGGCAGCTAAGAGATGACTTCGGTATTGTTCCGGAGTCATCTTTTTTAAATCCCATTGTTTGCGTGTGCAGTTGTAGTGACCCATATATTCATCTATCATTATTTTCAGCTCTAACAGACTGGATGCTTCCTTGTAGTCTACATCGTCCTTAAAATGACCAAAAAATGATTCGATAGGTGCGTTGTCCAAACAATTCCCCCTTCGGGACATGGACTGTGTGAGTTGCATTGCTTTCACACGTGCTTGGTATTCTGGGTGTGTATAGTGAAAACCTTGATCAGAATGAATCATTGCTTCTGGATGGACATTTCCGTCTAATGCTTCCTTAAGCTTACGTAAGGTTCGATATACAATACCCATACTTAAGCTTACTGAAAGTTCATAAGCGATTATTTCACGGCTAGCTATATCCTTTACACAGGAAAGATAAGCAGTTTGTCCAGTTTTCATTTGGAGATAAGTAATGTCTGTGACGAAGATTTTGCCTGGTTCATCTTGAGTGAATTGTCGATTCAAGTGGTTTGGCACCGTACGGTGTTCTTGAGTAGCCTGAGCTATATTTCTATAAGGATTTTTTCTTCGTATTTTGGTAAAGAGATTAAACTTACGCATTAAACGAAGGATCTTCTTATGATTCATAGGGGTCTCCAGTAATCCCTCTAGCGTCATATAGAGGCCTCGATAGCCGATTTTCCCTTTGAATGCATCATAAACACATTTAAGTAACAGGTAATCTTGATAGTCGTTTTCCTCGCGGACGGCATGACTCTCCGATTTTTCTAGCCATGCATAGTAACCACTTCGATGTACTTTTGCCACTCTGCACAGGTGCGCTGTGAATCCCTTTAATTGAAACTTGCGAATCACTTCATTAATAACCTGATATTTCTCAGCTGATGTCAGTATTACTTCTTCGCCTGCCTTTCTAGTTCTTCTAGCTTTTTTAACAACTCGACCTCAGCTTCAAGATATTTAATTCGTGCTTCAGCTTTTTCAAGTTTTTTCTCAGGAGATAATCCTTTAGTTGATGGACGTCCAGTACTTCCTTTTCCACGGCGTTCCTCAAAAAATCCCTCTTCACCGTGAAGCTTATAGGTTCTTCTCCAACGACTAAGAGATTCTTTAGCTTTCTTCGTACCAATCATTTCTAAGTCAAATCCATTTTCAATAAAAATTTGAGAAGGACCTTTACCGCCCTGATTCTCTTTGACAGCTAACAATTTGAATTCGGGATTGTATTGGATCGAACGATCAGAAACTGATTTCACATTAGGATTAGCTTCTAATATTCTACGTTGGTGTTCATTGAAGATTATTTTACTCATTGAAAACACTCCTGTCAGGATAGTCATTTTAGTATACTTAGGCTTTTAGACAGAAAAAACCCCAAATGGGGTCACTTTTTTAAAAGTGTCTACCATTTGGGGTTCAGTTCAGAGAAGGGACGGAAGCTGTTTTATTTTACAGATTACTCACTATCCCGCGGAAAAGCGAAGACATTTTTCCCAGCTTGTAATCCGCTGACTAATAGCAGAGCAATCGCAACGAATAAAATGATCATCGGGGTTGTCCAATTTCCCGATAGGTCATGCAAGGACCCGAATAGGACGGGGCCGACCGCTGCCAGCGCGTAGCCGAGTGATTGCGCCATCCCCGACAGCTCGGCCGCTTGCTGCGGTGTATGGGTGCGCAACGTGAAGAACATCATCGCCAGCCCGAATGCAGCTCCGCCGGCTATCCCGATCAGGATCATCCATAAGGGAGTGAACGCTGTCCCGCCGACTAGTACCCCGCCATAACCGAGTACAAACAAAAGCACGACTCCTAGCACGATTGTTCTCTGGCTCTTCACCCTATCTGCCAAAATCGGGATGATGAATGTCATCGGCATTTGGGAGAATTGCAGAAGCGACAACATCCACCCCGCGCGATTTGCTGACATGCCATCCGACTTCAATACTTCCGGTATCCAAGCGGATGTCGTATAAAATAACAATGATTGCAAGCCCATGAAAAAAGTGACGCTCCAGGCAATCGGAGAACGCCAGAGGGGCGTGTCCTTGCCGATTGTCTTATTCGTTGCCGGAACGGCCACATTGTCTTTGCTCCGTAATTGGGGAAGCCACACGATAACGGCGATGAACGCTAAAACGCCCCACACCCCCAACGCCCCTTGCCATCCGAACGTTGTCTCAGTCGCGATTGGGACGGCTACACCGGAAGCGAGCGTGGCTGAGATGTTCATGGACATCGAGTAGATTCCGGTCATCAACCCGACATGCAGCGGAAAGCTCAGTTTCAACAAACTTGGCAGCAACACATTCCCGAATGCGATGGCGATCCCAATCAGGAATGTCCCGATCAACAATGAGGGAGTAGCTCCGAGAGAACGGATGATAGTGCCGGATAATAAGAGGCAAAGCGAAAAGAACAATGCCTTTTCCAAGCCGAACCGTCTGGAAAGTTTCGGGACAAACGGTGAGATGATGGCAAAAGCAAGAAGCGGGATGGTCGTCAGGAATCCTGCCAATAGGTTGGAAATCCCGGTGCCTTCCCGGATCTGCTCGATAATGGGGCCGACTGAAGTCAACGGAGATCGCAATGTGGATGCAATGCAGACGATGCCGATGATCAAAAGCCATAGATGGCCCGGAAATTGTAATTTTCGAGTGGTATGTTGAGCGGTGTTCTGTTTCAATCTGGACCCTCCGATAGAGACTATGTTTCTTAACGATAGCATACTAGCGGCCGGTTAGACATCCATTTCACTTTAAATTGCCTTTTGGAATAAACCGAATCTTTTTATATTTTTGGAGTGGTTGAAAAATGAATCCCACATGATATACTAAACTCATTCTTGAATAGCTTGACCTCATATAATCGCGGGAATATGGCCCGCCAGTTTCTACCGATCCGCCGTAAACGGATTGACTATGAGAAGCAACAATTAGGAAGATCGTCCTTCGATATGCGGGAACGTTCTTTTCTTTTTCATCTGACGATTCGGCTCGGGTGATGTTGTTCCACTCATGGGTATGTCTGGAGCAATATCGTCCGGGCTTTTTTATTTATTTTCATAGGGAGGACTCATCGTGAAGTTGTTGAAAGACAGAATTCAGCAGGATGGTAACGTGTTGTCGAAAGAAGTGCTGAAAGTGGATTCGTTTTTGAATCATCAGATCGATCCGGAACTGATGCAGGCGATCGGGAAGGAATTTGCGGACCGGTTCATGGACGCGGGGATCACTAAAATCGTAACGATTGAATCATCGGGGATTGCACCATCCACGATGGCAGGGCTGTATCTTGGCGTGCCGGTCATCTTTGCAAGGAAGCGAAAGTCCTTGACATTGGTGGACGATTTGTACACGGCAAGCGTCCGTTCATTCACGAAGCAAGAGACGAATGACATTTCTGTCTCGAAAGACTTTTTGACGAATGAGGATACGGTATTGTTGATTGACGATTTTTTGGCAAACGGCCAGGCGGCGCTTGGCTTGCTGGATATCGTGGAACAGGCAGGGGCCCGGTTGGCGGGTGTCGGCATTGTCATCGAGAAAGGATTCCAACCGGGCGGTGCGCTCATTCGCGAGCAGGGGATCCGGCTGGAGTCATTGGCCATTGTGGAATCGCTTGAGAATGGACAAGTGACATTTGCTGAGGAGGTACCATCTCGATGAAATCGACGTTATTAGGATTTCAACATCTTCTCGCGATGTACGCGGGGGCTGTGCTCGTTCCGTTGATCGTCGGGGGGGCTATCGGGTTGGATGCGAAACAATTGACGTATCTCGTGTCCATTGATATTCTCATGTGCGGTGTGGCGACATTCCTTCAGATCATGACGAACCGCTTCGTCGGAATCGGTCTGCCGGTCGTCCTCGGTTGTACATTTACCGCGGTCGGTCCGATGATTTCTATTGGTGATAAATACGGCATTTCCTCTATTTATGGCGCCATCATTGCGTCCGGTTTAATTATCGTCATCATCAGCAAGTTTTTCGGAAGTCTTGTCCGCTTTTTCCCGCCGGTCGTAACGGGTTCTGTCGTGACGATTATCGGGTTGACATTGATCCCGGTCGCTCTCAATAATATGGGCGGCGGCATGGACGCCCCCGATTTCGGTTCATGGCAAAACATCGCTTTGTCATTCGGAACGCTTCTAATGATCGTTTTAATATATCGTTTCACAAAAGGGTTTCTTCGTTCGATCTCCATCTTGCTCGGAATGGTAGCGGGAACGATTGCGGGTATCTTCATGAATGTCGTTGATTTTGCACCGGTAAAAGACGCAGATCTCTTCCATATGGTACAGCCTTTTTACTTGGCGACCCCAACATTCGATCTGCTGCCAATCATTACGATGACTCTCGTTGCCATGGTATCACTTGTCGAATCGACAGGCGTGTATTTCGCACTTGGCGACATTTGTGAAAAAGATCTAAAGCAGAAAGACTTGGAAAAAGGATACCGTGCAGAAGGGTTGGCTTCCGTCATTGGCGGGATTTTCAGTGCTTTCCCGTACACAACTTTCTCCCAGAACGTCGGGTTGATTCAGATGTCGGGTGTGAAATCCCGCAGAGTCATCGCGATTACGGCAGGCATGCTGATTTTGCTTGGTTTCATGCCGAAGATTGCGGCACTTGCCATCATCATCCCTACTTCGGTCCTTGGCGGAGCGATGGTTGCCATGTTCGGAATGGTCGTTGTACAAGGTATTAAGATGTTGAGCAAGGTCGTTGCGGATTCCCAAGACAATGCCATGATCATCGCTTGTTCGGTTGGTCTCGGCCTTGGTGTTTCGGTCGTGCCTAAATTGTTTGCCGGCCTTCCCGAGAGCTTCCAGATTTTAACGAGCAACGGGATTGTTGCGGGCAGTTCGGTGGCCATCGTCCTCAATATCATTTTCAATATGTTGCCTTCCAAAAAGAGGAAGGAAAGAGAACAGAAAGAAGCAGCAGTCCTGTTGGCAAAACAGGAAGCATGACAAGGTTAGCACCAAGACCGGGGACTTTCCGGCCTTGGTGTTTTTTGATGCTAATATCCGTTATGAATCTGTGGAACGCATGCTATACTATAGGGATACGTCACCATGTGAATTTTCGAATGAAAGAGGGTGGACCTTGGTGATAACATTGACAGTGGCCGATATCGTTCGCCAGTTTCCGGTGGAAGTGCTGGTCGGCGAAGACCATCTACACCGCGTCCTGAAAAAAACGAAGGTGAGACGGCCGGGCCTGGAGTTCTTGGACAAATTTGATTTTATTGCGAAAGATCACGTCCAAATACTCGGAAAGAATGAAATCAATTACTTGCATACGCTTTCCGATGAAGAGTGCAAATTGCGCATTCAAAATATCGTTTATTATGATCCGCCATGCATCATCATCACATCACAGCAGGAGGAGCCGCTCGGGCTTCGCCAGTTTTGTACGGAGGAGAATATCCCGGTTCTTCGGACGCCGGATTCGACAACCGAAATGAGCGCGAAATTGGATGCCTACGTTGTGAAGGCGATGGCACCCGAGATTGCGATCCATGGGGTCTGTGTCAACGTTGCGGGGATCGGTGTTTTATTACGCGGCAAGTCGGGCGTCGGGAAGAGCGAGACAGCCCATATCCTGATCGGGCGGGGGCATCGGCTTGTAGCCGACGATATCGTCGTGTTGAAGAAGCTGAGCCCGCAAACATTGCTCGGTACCCATGATGAAAAAAATAAGGAATTTCTTGCCCTGCGCAGTATCGGACTGCTGAATGTCGTACGGCTCTACGGACGGGCCGCTTTCCAGGAAGAGACCCGCATCGCGCTCGATATCGAGCTGACGGAGTGGCAGGAGAATAGCTTGAACAATGAATTGGAAGTTGATACGAAGTACAAGACATACTTGGATGTGCCTGTTCCGCATATCCAAATCCAATTGCAGCCGGGGCGTGATGTCGCCGGTCTGATTGAGGCAGCCGCAAATAACTGGTATTTGCAGCAGCAAGGCTATAGCGCTGCGGAGGAGTTCATGAAACGGCTGGAGTCGGAATTTGCGAAAGACGAAAACAAGCAATGAAAAAGAGAGGGGCCCATGGGTTCTCTTTTCGCGTTCAAAACAGAAAATAGTAAAACAAATAGGGTATGAAATCACAACCGATTTCGTACCCTTTTTTTATTATATTGAACGAACTAAAGAAACGGATATTTCCAAACCGTCAATTTACATGCCTTAAAAAAAGAAGGACATATGGTGTTCTTACTGAATTGAATCAATTTGAATTTTCTTTTGATATGTATTGTGATATCCAGTCTTATTTTTCATTTTTTAATGTTGAATTGCCCTATTACAAAACGAACGTCTATATTTTCCTTAATTAAATTTTCAAACGTAGTATCTTCAAGATATTTTTGAAACCATTGATATTCCTCAAGAAATCTAATATTCTTCTCTCTATTTGTTCTTCTGTAACATTTTTTGTAAAGGGGAAAAGCAAGTTACCTATTAAACCTAAAAGCTCAAATAGAGTTCCCATTTATCACATATCCCCATAAGTTGTACGATTAGGTTTCTTTCTGTTGTGTCTCAACTTTTGCACCGACAAAATTAGCACTAGCTGTTGACGGGCTTTCACACTGAACGTATCAATTAGGCATTTTGACAGCCTTGATAAAAAATGATTAAACACCCCGTTCTTTAGTATAGTGAGATTGTCGAGTGTTAAAATATAATTAGACTGTGAATTAATTTTATAGAAATATTTTTAATCACAAAGCCTTGTTCGACTAACGGGGTAGGACACTGAAAAAGTAATATAAAATGAGGGGAAGTTTATATGACTAAAGATGCTGGTATATTTCCTGTGCTTGAGACTAAAAGATTAGTGTTAAGAAAAGTTACAAAAGAGGATGCGAACAGTATTTTGAAATATCTGTCTGATGAAGAGGTAATGAAATATTATGGACTAGAACCTTTTAAATCAATTAACGATGCGTTAGATGAGATATCATGGTATCAGTCAATACAAAACGACAAAACGGGTATTAGATGGGGAATCACTTTAAAAGAGCAAGGAATTGTTATTGGCAGTTGCGGTTTTCATAACTATGTTTCGCAGCATTTCCGTGCAGAAATAGGCTTTGAATTGAGTAAAGCACAGTGGGGGAAAGGCATAGCAACTGAAGCGGTTGAAGCTATAATAAGTTACGGATATGAACATATGAATTTTCAACGACTAGAAGCATTAATCGAGCCGCCTAATCTCTCATCACAAAAGTTAGTAGAAAAATTAGGTTTTACTAGAGAAGGATTATTAAGGAATTATGAGTTTACAAATGGGAAATTCGATGATTTATATATGTATTCTTTGTTGAAGCAAGACTTTGATAAAATCAAGCCACAGTATATTTAGTGCTTTAATGCAAAATTCACCAATTAAAAACAAATGACGAGCACCTAAGGCCGCTTGAAGCTCGCGAACTTAACCCGGCGTATGAGATGGAAGGCCCCCGTGAAGGATGTTCCGTACAGATCAATCAGGAATAAGCCAAAACCGCTTGATCACACGCCCGCTCTGCCCCTGGTAGCTTAAACCCAATTGCCCCTTGGCCCGTTGGAAGCAGGTCTTAACCTGCCAGCGATGGCTATAGCAGGCGGGCGGGAACTGTTCAACCGTCGCCGCCCCCATTACAAATCCTTTGTTCGTTTTATATAAATAATTTAAAGTGATAAAAAACCGTTTACTAAGATAATAAAAAGGCAGGGCGAATTCATAAAAGAATTCCCCTGCTTTTTTGCTTTTTTATAAGATTTCATCAGTTCTGCTCCCCAATAGAAGGGGTGCGGAACCTTTCTTTTCTATTGCTCATCTGAAGTCGACGTGTTTTCCGCAGTTTCATTGGACCCTTTCAAAAACGCGTTCAAAGCATCGATATTTTGTTGAAAATCGATGTCCAGTACATCTCCGACATTTGTTTCGAGATCCCGGAAGGAACTGTCGACAGGGATACGGAGTGTCTCGATGCCGCTCGACTTTTTGTCAAGCAGTCCTTTTCCGATCGACAGCATCGTCATCTTATCGACATTTGTATCGATATACGCTTCCGCGGCTCCGAGCAGTTTCGGCAAGTTCATGATATTGTGCATCCCGACCGCTTCCTCCTTGAGCTTGGAGAGTGCTTCCTGTTGCCGTTCGACACGGCCGAAATCACTTTTCCGGTCATGTCGGAACCGGACATATCCCAATAATTCTTCCCCGTGCAATGTTTGTTGCCCCGGCTGCAACGTCATTCCAATCCCATGTTCCATTTTATACGGAATGTCGACCTCGATGCCATCGGGCGCCAAGATGTCGACCAGCTTTGGAAAGCCGTTAAAATCGACGATCGTATAATAATGGACATCGAGACCGAAGTTTTCCTTGATCGTCTGGCGGACGAGCTCCGGACCTCCCAAGGAGAAGGCTGCATTCATTTTCTGCTTGCCATAGCCGGGAATCTCGACATACGTGTCTCGCATGATCGAAATCAGTTTGAGGGCCCCCGTTTTTTGGGAATAATGGGCAACCATCAATGTGTCGGATCGCCCTCCGTTCTCATTGGCCCGGGCATCTGAACCGAGAAGGAGGACGTTGATTTCCCCATATTGCGGCTCCGGCCCTTCGAATAAATCAAATTCGGCGGATTGCTCTTTCAATGTGCTGTCGCTTGCCAATGTCTGTCCCTGCTTATATTGGTCGACCCAATAGAAAACGCCGATCCCTATTAACAAAGCGATTAGCAGGAAACTGATTCCTAGCCATTTCCTTTTCTTTCGCTTTTTAAATTGTTGTCTTTTCATTCTTACAACCACCATTCTCACTAAATGTCTTCTGGTCCCCTTGTATAAGACGAAGTAGGGACGAAAAAGTTTTTAAAATGATTGATTATCCGAAACACTTTTCTTTACAACCCTATCAAGAAATGTAATCGAATACAATCTAATTTTATTTGCAATCCTTGGTACTTATGTTTATTGGCAGCGGGGGAACGGGAAAACAGTCAAGGAGTGATGGGAAAGGGAGGAATCAGATTGAGACAAGCAGCGACTTTGGAGGAACTGGTGGAATTTGCGGAGCAGGAGTCCGAGGGCCAGCGAGTAGGCCATACGTACATCAATCAATCCGATTGGATCAAGGAGGAGACGGTCCTGACCGACGAAGATACAGGGGGTGCCCTGCCGCTCCAACTGATTCGGCTCATCGTCCAAAGTGCCAAGCACACAATCTATTATGAATATCCTTTCAGTGAACCAGCGGAATTGGAAGACATGAACTACCAACTGGACCCCGTTTTTACACTGTTCCCAAGAGTAGTGCTCAATCGGGAGGAAATGGAACAGAAGATGGAAGAATGCCAGAAATGAAAAACATGGGACTGTCCAATAAGTCAGTGAGAAACTGGCTTAATCGGATAGCCCCATTCTTTTAGGTTATGCTAGGAAAATCGTTCAGGAACGGCGTGACTCCTGTGGGAGTAGCGTCAGCCGAAGATCCCGGAGGGCGCGAAGCCGTAACGCAGAACGGCTATTGCGCCAAAAAGCGCAGCGTTTGGCAGCACAGGATGCCTTAATTTCCGCAAAGTGCGCGGAAATACGGCAAATCGAACCCTTCGCTGTTCGATTGGACTTAAACGACGCCCACGGAAAGGGAGCCTTCCTGAACGATTTTTCCGGGTTTCAGGACAGCTGTATATTTCATATTGTCATTTCCAAGGCAAGAGCTTGTTTTCCAACCATTGCAAGAGCCGGTTGAATGTCAAGCCGAGGATGGATAGGACGAGAACGCCTACCATCAATTTGGAAGTAATCATGAGATTTCCGTAATGCAGTACCATGGAACCGATCCCGCTTTGCGCCGCGATCATTTCCGCTGCGACCAAAAGGAGCAGGGAAGTCCCGGCTGCCAGCTTCAAACCGGCGAAGATCATCGGTAAGGCACCGGGCAGGATCACTTTCCGGATGACATTGAAATGGTTGGACCCAAAGGTGATCGCTGCTTTGATCAAAATTTGATCGACGTTCCGCACCCCGGAATAGGTATTGATGACGACCGGGAAAAATACGCCTAGCGCGATGATGGTCACTTTGGACAGTTCGCCGATTCCAAGCCACAGAACGAACAATGGCAATAAGGCGATTTTAGGAATTGGATACAAAGAGTAGACGATGGGCGTCCCGATAGCATCCACCCATTTTGAGAATCCGAGCAGAAGGCCGACGATGATGCCGACCGTGGAACCGATTAGATAGCCGATTCCGATCCGGTACAGACTCGGGCCCAGGTTTCTCATGATTTCCCCGCTGACGAGCATATCCCAGCCCGTCGTTACAATTGCCGACGGAGCGGGAAGAAAAAGTGGGGAAACGATTTTCAGGCTACACACGATTTCCCAAAGGACGATCAAGCCGACGAGCCCGAGTACGGAAGCGTAGATCGGGACCTTTTTTTCTAAAAAGGCAACTCGGTTAGTGATGGTTTTTTTCTGATGTGCCATCGAATTTTCACTCCTTTAAGGCTTCGACGGCATCATGGCGGATCATTTGCCAGATTTCTTCTGAATACCGTTCAAATTGTTCCCGATGTTGTTCTTCACCTCTGCCCATTTTAGGCAAATCGATAGGGATGATGCTCTTGATGCGACCGGGATGTCTCGATAACACGATGACGCGGTCGGCCAAATAGACCGCCTCCTGGATGTTATGCGTGACATATAGTGTGCTCAGCTGGGTCCGATTCCAGATGGTCAGCAATTCTTCCTGCATCAGCGTCCGTGTTTGGGCATCCAGAGCGGAGAATGGTTCGTCCATGAGCAGCAAGTCCGGCTCGACCGCCAATGCCCGACCGATTCCGACCCGCTGCTTCATACCGCCGGAGAGTTGCTTCGGATAAGCATCCTTGAAATCCGTCAAACCGACCATGTCGATGTAATAGTCTGCTTTTTCCTTGATCTCCTGTTTGCTGACCTTCCGTTCCTCCAGCCCGTAAATGACGTTCTGATAAACCGTCCGCCATGGAAAGAGCGCAATCTCTTGGAAGACGATCGCCAAATTCGGATCCTTCTCGATTCCTTCAAAATAGACCGACCCGGTAGTAGGGGATAATAATCCCCCCACAATGTTGAGAAGGGTCGACTTTCCGCATCCGCTTGGGCCGACCAGGACGACAAACTCCTTCTCGTGGATGGTAAAATTAATATTCTCCAAGGCTGTTGTAACTTCTTTCTTGGTGCTGGTAAATGTCTTTCCGACATCATCGATGACAATCTTCATCTAGATCACTTCCCTAAGTCTTGCAGAGCTTCTTCCAACAGTTCTGTGTTGACGATTTCACTTGGATCAATAGAGTCGACCAATTTTTCCTTCACATACCAATCGACCTGTGTCTGGATATCAGTGTCGAGAAGCTTTCCGTCCCGGTCCATATAAGGAAGTCCCAATTTGATGAGTTCTGGCTCTTGGTCGGTATATTTCGCGATGATTTCGACCACTTCATCATAGTTTTCTCCCGGAACGATTTCATCGTCTTCTTTTGTTAAGACGGCATCATAATAATAGCGCGTCGCTTTCGCATAGGCTTTCAGGAACTTGACAGCTGTTTCTTTATCATCAGCGAATGCTTGGGAGAAGAAGATTCCGGAAGTTTGGTAATCCATTTCATCCCCGACTTGGGCGATGACTTTTCCATAGCCTTCCTTCACGACACGCGATACGTTCGGTTCGTTTAATAGGACAGCATCCACCTGTTTGCTTTGCAACGTCTCCATCAATCCCGGAATACTGTTCACCGGTACCAATTCGACATCAGCTGTTGTCAAACCATGCAATTCAAGCAGTTGGCCCGCCATATAGTGGTATGTCGAACCTGTTTGCGTGATTCCAATTTTTTTGCCTTTCAAATCTCCGATTGAAGCCACATCCGAATCGCTCGGGACCAATACAGCAGTGGATGAATAGCCTGCCTGCTCCCGGCCCTTATCCGCGACAATCAATAACTTCTCTCCGCCAGCCACCATATTATAGAGGCTCGCCGTAATTCCGGTCGCACCGACATCGATATCTCCACTCGTTGTGGCAACTGAAATAGGCTGGGCCGCTTCAAACCACTTCTCCTGTGCATCGATGCCTTCTTCCGCGAAGAAGCCTTTCTCCAATGCGATGAATAAAGGAGCGGAGCTCGTCAGTTTGAGCATTCCGATATCCACCTTTTTGTTCTCGGCGGATGAGCTTTCCTCCGGAGTACCCTCCGATTTTTGGGCATCCCCTGTCGAAGCGGAATCCGATCCTGCATCTTTCCCGCATGCTGCTAAGGCGAATGCCAACAGGATGACGGAAAAAAGTGCAAACCAAAACTTTCTTCTCATTTTTGTTTCCCTCCATCTATGTAGTCAGTGAGATTCTATTCTTTCTATGACCAACGGTTCTAGTCATCTGGACACTCACCTCTATTAGAATACCATAAAACATTGTAAAAATTGTTGGATAGTTTGAATTGATTGTCGAATGAAGGAACAGGAAAAAGGTCGGAGAGCATTCTGCATCTCCGACCTTTTGCTAGTTGTATTATGGAGTCGTATCTGTTGTAGTGTCTCCATCCGGCGTGGCGTCGGGCGTCGTTGTCGTGCCCCCATCCGGTGTTGTAGTTGTATCCTCATTCATGTCCATGTCGATATCCGTATCTGTGCCGTCATCCACCTCAGCCGGCGGATTATCGACATTTACGTCGACGTCATCCGGATCATTATCGTCTGCACAAGCAGCAAGCATGCTTACTGATAATATAGTGGCGGCTCCGAGTTTTAGCCATCTTTTATTTTCCCATTTTGTTAGTTTCAATGAAATCTCCTCCGTAAATAAAATGATTTTCGAGGTGCTACTTACTGGTTACCCTGGACGACACCCTTTCAATCATTACACTTACATGTCAGAAATGTTTCAAATCAATTAAGCTATAGGCGATGCTCCTGATATTTGTTGGCACGGACATGTTGTATGGCTGCTTCCATCATCTGTGCATCGACCGGTTTTTGGTAGGCTATGATGGAGTCTTGAAGCTGTTCCTTTGTCCGGGCACCGATCAGTGCGGTGGCCACGGTTTCGTCTTGCAGCGCGAATGCGATGGCGATAGCATGCAGATCGGCGGAGACTGTAGACAAAGAAGCGATGGTTTGTTGCAAGCTAGTCGAATCATAGTCAAGGAACCCGTCCATTTTCCGGGCTCTTGCCAATCCTTCGTCCGTCAACAGGCCTTTTGCGAGCGCCCCCCGTGCAATGACGGAAGCGCCCCGTTCCTGGATCATTGGCAACCATTCTTCCGGTCTGCGATCCAGCAGACTATATTGCATCATGACCGAAACGGCCGAACTGCCATCAAGGAAACGTTTGATGACGGTCGGGCGTATGGAAGAAATCCCATAGTGACGAATCAAGCCCTCTTTTTTTAAACTTTCAAACGCCTCGATCGTTTCCTCGGCATTGTCCTCCATCGTTCCGCCATGTAGTTGATACAGATCGATATAGTCGGTACCGAGCCGCCGTAGACTGTCTTTCACCGCACTGACGATATGCCGTTTCGTCGGATCCCAAGTCCAACCGTCGCCGTCCGGGTTCAGTCGGTTTCCGACTTTCGTCGCCAAGATAATATCCTCCCGTCTGTTTTTCAGCGCATAGCCGACGAGTTCTTCATTTTTTCCACCATCGTATAGATCGGCTGTGTCGAAAAAGTTAATGCCGGCATCGAGAGCGGCATCGATGATCAGTTTGGATTCCTGTAAGTCGTCAGGCAACGACATGCAGCCCAACCCCAATTCTGATACGGTCAAACCGCTATGGCCCAGTTCTCTTTGATTCAAGTAAATGCACCTCCCGTTTCTTCCATGGTACAATGCGCATATGGTAAATGAAAGAACTCCGCAATCGAAAGGATGAAGGATTTGGATACATATGAGGAAAAAACGGTAACGGGGGAGACGTTGTATGAAGGGAAGGTCATCACGCTCCGGGTAGAGGAAGTAGAGTTGCCGGATGGTAAGCGGACAGCACGTGAATTGATCCGTCACCCGGGCGCAGTGGCCATCCTAGCCATCACGTCCGAAGGCAAACTGGTATTCGTCGAACAATATCGGAAGGCGCTCGAGCGGTCGCTTATTGAAATCCCCGCAGGAAAAATCGATGCCGGGGAAGCCCCTGAAGTGACGGCGATCCGTGAATTGGAGGAAGAGACGGGCTATGGCGCCCGCGAATTTATTTTTATCCAGTCCTTTGCCACCTCTCCGGGATTTGCGGATGAAGTGATCCATCTTTACTTGGCGAGGGATTTATATCCGATTGATAATCCGGCAGCGGGGGATGAGGATGAATTTATCAATATAATGGAAGTATCGCTTGCCGAAGCGGAGGAAATGATGACCAACGGTTCGATTTTTGACGCCAAAACGGCATTCGCTGTCTTCTATGCAAAAAATCTATTGAATACATGACCTATTTTCGGCCGGACAAGCATATGTTGTACAAACTATGCGGAGGTGCAGGCCTATGGTCCGTTCATTGTCATTCATCCATCTATTCGTCATACTAGCGGTCGGGTATATCGGAGGGGCGCTGTTGTTCCGCGAGATTCCTTCCGAAGCGGTGGAGAGATGGATCGCCTTTTACGATGCGAGGGTCGTCGGGGGGCAGAATGCGGGAGTGATCAGGCCGATCGGTGCTCTTGTGTTCTTCTATACACTGGCTTATATTTTCTCAAGAATCCGGCAAACTCGCCCCTTGGTTTTATTCACAGGGGCTTTGAAAAGTGTTTTTTTCGGTCTGGCCTCGTCCTATTTGCTCGGTTCGGGGATGAAGATGCTTGACTATACGATCTGGTGGTTCCCTTTCCAGTTCATCTCCTGCTTCCTGTTTTTATTGTATTGCGCGGTGCTCAGTCCTCCTTATTTTATGCGGCCGACGATCGGAAAAAGACGCAATCCGCGTGCCTTGCCGATCTTGTTAATTTTGTCTGCTGTCGTATTGGCTTCTGAAATGGTCATCTTCTATTTGATTCTTCGATAGGTTCCGAATAGGAGGCCATTTCCTTTCGGTTGTCATACGGAAAGCCCTTTTGATATAATGAAGTCAGTTTGAGGGGGGCGTCGTATGGAGAGCCGGATCGATCGTATAAAGAAACAACTGCATGGGGCCAGCTATAAGTTGACGCCTCAACGGGAAGCGACTGTGAGAGTGCTCCTGGAGTATGAGGAGGACCATCTTAGCGCGGAGGATGTTTTCCTGCTAGTGAAGGAAAAAGCGCCGGAGATCGGTCTTGCTACTGTGTATCGTACATTGGAATTGCTGACAGATCTTAAAATAGTCGATAAAATCAATTTTGGGGACGGGGTTTCCCGTTATGACCTTCGGCAAGAAGGGGCTGCCCACTTCCATCACCATCTGATCTGCATCGAATGCGGAACGGTAGATGAAATCCAGGAAGACCTCCTGGGAGAAGTGGAAAAAGTCGTGGAAAGCCGTTTTGAATTTGCCGTAAAAGACCATTGGCTGACATTCCATGGCATCTGCAAAAGATGCCGGTCCGATAAGGAAGAACAGGAAGATAAGGAAGAGTAAGGAAAAGGGATGGCGTGCGCTATCCCTTTTGTCATTTGATGAAAGGGGGAAGGGGCATGGGTACATACTATAAAGGGGAAAATCCCCGACTACGATGAAAGACGCCCGCTTTGCACTTGAAGATTACATCCATTTTCTGCAGGTGGAACGCCAGCTTTCATCTAATACGATTAGTTCTTATCGACGGGATTTGACCGATTATATCCAATCGATGGAAGACGCTGGACACCCATCCATCAATAAGGTGGACCGAACGGCGATCATCGGCCATCTGCAACGATTAAAAATGGAAGGAAAATCGGCCAGGACGATATCCCGGCATATTTCGTCGATTCGGTCTTTTCATCAATTCCTATTGCGGGACCAGGTGACGGACCAGGATCCGACGGTCCATCTTGAATTGCCGAAGATTGAACAGAAGTTGCCACGGGTCCTATCGATAGATGAGATCGATCGGCTGATCCAAGCACCGGATGCCGCCACATTGCAAGGGAAACGGGATGTGGCTCTCTTGGAGTTATTATACGGAACCGGCATGCGGGTCAGCGAGTTAATCGGGCTGGATATGCAGGACATCCATTTATCGATGGGGTTTGTCCGTGTTTTCGGCAAGGGAGGGAAAGAGCGGATCATCCCGCTAGGCCGGAGTGCCATCCAAGCGGTGCAATGCTATGTGGAGGAAGTGCGTCCGCGATTCACAGAGAAGCAGAGGAATGTGGAGGCTTTATTCGTCAATATGCAAGGTTCGCGGCTGACCCGGCAAGGATGTTGGAAGATTTTGAAGGGGCATGCCCAAAAAGCGGGTATACAAAAAGAACTGACGCCTCACATCTTGCGGCATTCCTTCGCAACGCATCTCATTGAAAACGGGGCTGATCTGCGGGCGGTCCAGGAAATGCTCGGCCATGCGGATATTTCCACGACACAAATCTATACGCATGTCAGTAAATCCCGCTTGAAGGAAGTGTATGTGAAATTTCATCCGCGTGCGTAACACAAGTAAGGCGCAATGAAAATGGGAGGGACAACAAATGGGTATACATCGGTTTCAACGGGTTCATCTGATTGTGTTGGATTCAGTAGGCATCGGGGAAGCGCCCGACGCGCATCTTTTCGGCGATGAGGGAGCTCATACGCTAGGCCATATCGCAGAAGTGATGGATGGGCTGGAAATGCCGAATATGGCGCATCTCGGCTTGGGGAATATTGCGGACATCCAAGGGATTGCCCCCGAAGCGGATCCGCGCGGCTTTTACACGAAGATGCAGGAAGCTTCTGTCGGGAAAGATACGATGACCGGCCATTGGGAGATCATGGGGCTCCGGATCGATCAACCGTTCAAAGTGTATCCGGATGGGTTCCCGCTGGAGCTGATTGAAGAGCTGGAACGGCGGACTGGCCGGAAAGTGATCGGCAATAAACCCGCGAGCGGGACCGCCATCATCGAGGAACTCGGACAAGAGCATATGGAAACAGGAGCGCTTATCGTCTATACGTCCGCCGATCCGGTTCTTCAGATCGCGGCGCATGAAGACATCATCCCGATTGAGGAACAATACCGGATATGTGAAATCGCCCGGGAACTGACATTGCAGCCCGAATTCTTGGTTGGTCGTGTCATCGCAAGGCCATTTATCGGGGAACCGGGGCATTTCATCCGGACGACCAATCGCCATGACTATGCGTTGAAGCCGTTTGGGCGCACCGTCATGGAAGAGCTGAAAGATGCAGGCCACGATGTCATTGCGATCGGAAAGATTTCGGATATTTATAATGGTGCTGGTGTGACGGAATCGGTGCGGACGGTCAGCAATATGGACGGTGTCGATAAATTGCTCGATGTCATGAAAAGGGATTTCAACGGCATCAGTTTCGTCAATTTGGTGGATTTTGACGCTTTGTTCGGCCACCGACGCGATCCGGTCGGATATGGAGAGGCGTTGCAGGAATTCGATCGCCGGTTGCCTGAAATTGTCGAAGCCATGGAAGCGGACGACTTGCTCATCATTACTGCGGATCATGGCAATGACCCGGTGCACGCCGGAACGGACCATACCCGGGAATATGTGCCGCTTCTCGTTTATTCACCTTCGATTTCTAAAGGCGGGGCCTTACCGTTGCGGGAAACATTCTCGGATATCGGCGCCACGATTGCAGAAAACTTCGGTGTGAAAATGCCGGAACACGGTATAAGTTTTTTAGGTTTGATTGAAGAAGAGGTGTGATGGATTTGGTCAGAATGGTGGATTTGATTGCGAAAAAGAGGAATGGGGAGCAGCTTTCCGAGCAGGAGATCCGGTTTTTCATCGCTGGCTATACAGCTGGAACGATTCCGGATTACCAGGTAAGCGCGTTGCTGATGGCGATTTATTTCAAGGGGATGACTGCGGGGGAGCAAGGGAGTTTGACAATGGCGATGGCAGAGTCCGGGGATCAGATCGACCTGAGTTCGATTGAGGGGATTAAAGTCGATAAGCACTCCACGGGCGGTGTGGGGGACACAACGAGTCTTATTTTGATTCCCTTGGTGGCGGCATGCGGTGTCCCGGTTGCTAAGATGAGCGGTCGGGGACTCGGCCATACGGGCGGGACGATCGATAAACTGGAGGCCATCGCGGGGTTCCATACAGAGTTGACTGAAGCGCAATTTGTTCGCCAAGTGAATGACATCCAGCTCGCCGTCATGGGGCAGAGCGGCAATTTGACTCCGGCAGATAAGAAACTGTATGCGCTGCGCGATGTAACGGCGACAGTGGACAGTATCCCGTTGATCGCGAGCTCGATCATGAGCAAGAAGATTGCGGCGGGAGCGGATGCCATCGTCCTGGATGTGAAAACGGGAAATGGCGCTTTCATGAAGACAGAGGAAGACTCGGTTGCCTTGGCGGAAGCGATGGTTGAAATCGGCCGTCAAACCGGCAGACAGACAATGGCAGTCATTTCTGATATGAGCCAGCCGCTCGGCTATGCAATCGGCAATGCGTTGGAAGTGGCGGAAGCAATTGAAACGCTGAGAGGGGAAGGGCCGGCGGACTTGACGGAATTATGTCTCGTCCTAGGCAGCCGGATGGTCGTGGCCGGCGGGAAGGCAGCAACTATCGAGGAGGCGCGCGCCAAATTGGAGCTGGTAATGCGTGACGGTTCCGCTTTGGAACGGTTCGAAAGACTGATTGAGGCGCAAGGGGGCGACCCGGCTATCGTCGGGAGCCCGGCATTGCTGCCGTCCGCTTCCTTTCAAATCGAAGTGCCGTCGCCGGCTTCCGGATTCGTTGTACATATGGATGCGGACAGCCTTGGAGTGGCCGCCATGTTGCTCGGCGCCGGCCGGGCGACAAAAGAGGATGTCATTGATCTGGCAGTCGGCCTTGTTTTGAAGAAAAAGACCGGGGATCCGGTGAAGCAGGGCGAACCGCTTGCTGTTATCCATGCTAATAACGAAGACGTTCAGCAGTCCTTGGCCATGATCCAGCAACATATCCAAATTGGCACATCCCGGGTCGATCCTCCGCCGTTGATTGGAAGATTAATCGGTGGATGATGAAAGAGTTGCAGAATGTGAAATTCGAGTTATATTCGGTTCTCCGGCACAGCGCCGTAAATAGTTTACACATATCCCTGTTCATCGGTAATTTCCGGTGGACAGGGATTTTGTTTTTTATTCGCGCAGTTGGTGGGAAACTTTGGCGGGGATGTGTAAATCCTTAACACATTGTACATACTTCCAACGTAAGTGAAACTTGTCGGAAAATGGGAACCTTCCACTTTTCCTGACTAGTTCTGTAATGTAAAAGGATTCGGCCCGTCCTGTGTGGAATAATCCGCAAGTAAGGAGGGGTTCAGCATGGCAAAGATGGAACTTGTCGACAACGGAATATTAGTAGTGTCATTACATGGTGAATTGGATAATCATGAGGCCAATCGGATTCGCACTCATATTTCATCTTCCATATTCACCGGGCAGGCGAGAGCTGTCGTTTGGGATTTGAATGGGCTTGGATTCATGGACAGTGCGGGAATTGGCCTGATTCTCGGCAGGATGAGAGATTTGGCTCCTCTTGGCGGAGAAACGCTTATTTTGAATCCATCCCCGACGATGGAAAAGATATTTAATTTTTCCGGTCTAGGTCCATATATTAGACATTGTACGGTCGCTCAGGCGATCGGGGAAATCGGAGGGGTCTTACATGAACAATGAAATGAAATTATCGTTTGTCGCAATTGAAGAGAACGAAGCACTGGCCCGGATGGCGCTCACTTGTTTCATCACTCCGCTCGATCCGACCATCGAGGAGATCTCCGAGTTCAAAACGATTGTGTCGGAAGCGGTGACGAATGCCATCATCCATGGATATGAATGCGATGGGACGAGCTTCGTCGAAATTCATGCCCAGATCGAGGATCATACTGTGAAGATGACGGTGAGCGACACCGGAACCGGCATCTTTGATGTGGATCAGGCGATGGAGCCGATGTTCACGACCCGGCCGCAAATGGAGCGGTCCGGTATGGGGTTCACCATCATGGAAAGCTTTTCCGACAGCTTGTCTGTCGAGTCTGAAATGGGAAGAGGAACAGTAGTTAGGTTCGAGAAAACGTTTTCTCCGGTAACGGAAGCAAGCAGAACGAGGTGACGTATGGACCTATCTGTTGATAAGCAGGACGTATTATTATCTCAAGAGAAAATGAGAGAGCTGATCCAAGCGTCTCAAGCAGGCGATAAAGAGGCGAGACGGCTCATGGTCGAAGGCAACACGAGGCTTGTCTGGTCCATTGTCCAGCGCTTTGCTTCGCGGGGAGCAGACCTCGAGGATTTATTCCAAATCGGCTGCATCGGCCTGATGAAATCCATTGATAAATTCGACCTTTCGTTTGATGTGAAGTTTTCGACTTACGCTGTCCCGATGATCGTCGGGGAGATCCAGCGGTTTTTACGGGATGACGGCATGGTGAAAGTGAGCCGTTCCATCCGGGAGCTAAGCTTCAAAATCCGTCATGCGACCGATGATTACGTTAAGAAGCATGGAAAATCCCCTTCCATTTCGGAAATTGCCGAAGTGCTCGAAGTCCCGATCGATGATGTCATCCTCGCGTCCGATGCCTTACGGGATCCGGCATCGCTTCATGAGCAACTCTATGAAAGCGAAGGGGACAGTCTCACGTTGATGGACCAGCTGCGGGACAACCGATCGGAGAAAGTGTTCGATCACATTCCTCTCCGGGACGTCATTTCCCGGTTAAGTAAACGGGACCAAACGATTATCTATATGCGTTATTACCTCGATTGCACCCAGAGCGACATCGCCGAGCGGATCGGCATTTCGCAAGTGCAAGTGTCACGGTTGGAAAAGAAAATCCTGGCCCAATTGAAAGCTTGGATGGGCGTCAACGCTGAAGAAAGTATCGAAAAAGTGAGGACGGAATGAAACCATGAATAAGATTTTCAACTCGATGACAGACGCAGAAACGTGGTTTACAGAACTTTTCGGAGACGGCGAATCGTTTGACGCGACCGCCCGGACATTGCATTTATGGGATGTCAAATCGTTGATATTATATATCAATGGATTAGTGGATGGTGATACGATTACCGCCTTGCTGACGGAAATGCAGTGGGGCAGTGAAGAGATGGAGAAGGAGAGGAATGGCGCTGAGCGCTTCCTCTCTTTCTTTCCCTACCACGCCGTTGCGGAAGCGCAAGATAAAAAGGGAATATTAGCCGCCGTCTTGAGTGGCCAAGTCGCTTTTATCACAGCGGAAGGTTTTGCTTTCACTATTGATGTCCGCTCTTATCCGGGGAGACAGCCGGAGGAGCCAGATAATGAAAAAGTAATCCGTGGTTCCCGTGATGGGTTCACGGAGAACATTTTGACGAATACAGCTTTGATCCGCCGGAGGATCCGCGTGCCGGACCTTCGCTTCGAAATGCATCATACGACTGTAAAAGGGAAAACGGACGTCGTGCTCGCTTTCATGAAAGGCGCCGCCAGCGAGGAGAACCTTGATTTCTTACGGAAACGGCTGGAGGAGATCTGCCATGACGGCTTGACGATGACGGACAAGTCCCTTGAGGAGTTTTTATTGAAACAGGGCTTTCATCCGATGCCTTTTGTCCGTTACACCGAACGTCCGGACATTTGTGCAGCTCATTTGTTGGAAGGCCATATTGCTATCATCGTGGATACCTCCCCTTCCGTAATCCTCGTGCCAGTCACTATTTTCCACCATTTACAACATGCAGAAGAGTATAGGCAAGCACCGTTGATCGGGACTTTTGTCCGACTCGTCCGTTTAATTGGTACGGCGTTCAGCCTTGTCTTGCTGCCGTTTTGGTACTTGTTGGCAAGCGAGCCGCGGTATTTGCCGGATAGTCTGAGCTATATCGGGCCGAATGACGTCGGGGAAGTCCCTTTGCTCGTCCAGTTGCTACTTGGGGATATCGGTATTGAAGTGCTCCGAATGGCCGCTATCCATACACCGACCCCAATGTCGACGGCGATGGGGCTCGTTGCGGCGATCGTTATCGGTCAAGTGGCCATCGACGTCGGTCTGTTTTCCCCGGAAGTTGTACTTTATGTGGCAGTCAGCGCCATTTTGACATTCGCCATTCCTTCTTATGAGTTGAGTATTACGACGAAAGTGTTCCGCTTATCCATCTTGGCATTGACAGCCATTTGGGGCGCGGCTGGCTTCTTCATGGGAATATTTATATTATTTTATTACCTCTGTACGCTCAAGCCGATGGGCATCCCTTATCTATGGCCGGCAACGCCATTTTTCCCGAAAGCGATGATGCGTATCCTGGTCCGTTTCCCGATGACAATCGATGCGCCAAGGCCTTTCATTACCGACGCTCCGAAACGAAATCGCATATCCTAGATTTGCGCATTGTCTTCCTTCTATGATAAAGTTTGGGTACGAGTTCTTTTAGATTTTGGAGGGAAACAGGATGCATTTCTACGGAACACAGTCGGTCAATGAGAAAGGCCATCTCACGATCGGGGGAGTCGATACGGTCGATCTTGCACAAATTTACGGAACACCATTAATTGTTTATGATGTCGCTTTGTTCCGTGAGCGCGCCCGGGCTTTCAAGGAAACATTCAAACATGCGGGTGTCCAAGCCCAAGTGGCGTATGCGAGTAAGGCTTTCTCATCCATCGCCATCTACGAAGTGGCCAAAGAGGAAGGCCTGTCGCTTGATGTCGTGTCGGGCGGAGAATTATATACAGCGGTGGCAGCCGGGTTTCCACGTGAACGGATCCATTTCCACGGGAACAATAAAAGCTTTACAGAATTGCAATATGCGTTCGATGAAAAAATAGGCTGTCTCGTCATAGATAACTTTTCTGAAATTGCATTAGTGAAAGAGATTGCGGAGTCCCGGGAAGAGAAGATGAACGTGCTGATCCGGGTGACGCCAGGCGTTCACGCCTCGACCCATGATTTCATCACGACAGGACAGGAAGACTCCAAATTCGGATTCGACTTGAAAAACGGACAGGCGGATGAAGCCTTCCGTCAATTGCAGGACCATTCGTATATCCAACTGCTTGGCATGCACTGTCATATCGGTTCCCAGATTTTCGAAACGGATGCGTTCCGATTGGCTGCGGAAGCGCTTATGGACAAGATGGTGGAGTGGCGTGATGAACATGGGTTTACATGCACCGTCTTGAATTTAGGTGGTGGTTTTGGCATCCGCTATACGGAAGAGGATCGTCCACTTCATCCTTCCGCCTATGTCGACGAAATGGCGAAAGTCGTCCTAACCATGACTCGAAATGCGAACTACCCGATGCCGGAAATTTGGATAGAGCCGGGCCGGTCGCTCATCGGGGACGCGGGTACGACGCTTTACACGGCGGGCAGCCGGAAAGAAGTGCCGAATACTCGAACGTATCTCGCTGTGGACGGCGGTATGTCAGACAACATCCGACCTGCATTGTACGGTGCAAAATATACGGCCATCACGGCAAACCGTGTGAATGAAGCCCATGAGGATAAAGTCACCATTGCCGGAAAATGCTGCGAGTCGGGTGACAAATTGATCGAAGAGGCGTTTCTGGCTTCCCCTACGGAAGGAGATATCGTCGCGATCTTCTGCACTGGGGCCTATAATTACTCCATGGCAAGCAACTACAATCGGCTTCCTAAGCCGGCGGTCGTCTTTTGCGAGAACGGGGAACATCGACTCGCCGTCCGTCGGGAGACTTATGAGGATCTCATCCGGCTGGATCTGTCGCTTCAAGCGATGGAACGAGGGGCAGTCAATTGAAAAAAAGGAATATCTTTCTCTTTTTGTTTATCCTGATCGCCGCCTGCCTTTGGGGGGCGGCGTACTGGTATTTCATCATGCCGCATCTTCAAACGCAGTGAATCCAGGCTTTCGCCAAGCGAAGAAGGGAAAGGTGAATGGCTTGCCATTGTGAGTCTTTGTCGATCGAATTGACGAAGGATTTTCAGAAAAGAAGGGATCATTTGATGCTTTTACGGTATAAGAAAACGTATGAAAAGATTGCTATGGGTTTGCTCTCCTACATGCCCGGTGATAAAAATGTGAAGAAATTGCAAGACTTGATCCATCAGTATGAAACGGATAGCCGCTGGCAATTGTATTTGCTGAAGGAAAATGAAGATTTCATCGGACTGATCGGGCTGCAAATGGATGAGGATGAGTATACGATCCAACATTTATCCGTCAATCCGTCCTTTCGTGGGGAAGGGATCGGGCAGGAGATGGTGAGGCGGGTCCGCGCCCAGTTTCCTGATAAAGTATGTCGGACCACCATGGAGACCGAATCCTTTATAGAAAAGTGTAATGAAAAAGAAGAAGGAGCAGAACATTAACGTCTGCCCTTCTTCTTTTCTTCGCGTTCCAGGAGAATATCGCTCCGATCCCGCAGCATATGTTTATAAATGACATCATCACTGTCGGCGGGGAGAAGGTCCATGGACGGCTTCGCCTCGTCGACAAGCTGTTGCAAGCGATCCGAAATGAGAATCGAAAACGGCTCGAAATCCGAACCTTGTTCCAACCGGACGACGCTCTGCCGGACATCCTGCAGCAGTCGGGAAAAGTCGATCTCCTCGGCAAACACCGGATGTTCATCGGGCAACGTCCGGAATTTGTCTTCGGCTTTCCGGATCGTCTTCAAAGCCCCTTCCTCGTTCCCGCGCCTCCAATGATAGAGTCCCGTGGCTAACAGGATATAGGCTGGCAATGGATGGGATTTGTTTCCGTCCGGAAGGGATTTCCAATATTCCTCCAACACTTCGTGGCATTCAAAATAATCTTGATTCCCATTGAAATACACAATAAACTTTACGAATAGTGGATGATGAAGTGGATGCATAGTATCATTCCTAACGTGTTCAATCTTGTATAACAGGCAGGTGGCGAGTACATAATGTCCTATAAAGTGAAACTGGAAGTCTTCGAAGGACCGCTGGATCTCCTTTTGCATTTGATCAACCGGCTGGAAATCGACATTTACGATATTCCGATGGCGGAATTGACAGCACAATACATAGAACATCTTCATGCTATGCGGGTCCTCCAATTGGACGAACTGAGCGAATATCTTGTACTTGCGGCAACATTGATCGAGATTAAGAGCAAGATGTTGCTGCCGGTCCATGAAGGGGAGGAACCTGATGGAGAGTTCGATTTTGAAATGGAACCCGATCCCCGCGATGAATTGGTAGCTCGATTGATCGAATACCGCAAATATAAAGAGGCGGCCATCAGCTTGAAAGAGTCCGCGGAGGAACGTTCTGGCCATTTCACGAAACCGCCCGAAGATTTGTCGGCGCTTGGTGAAATTAGTATTGGCGAATCCGAGGAACAATTAAACGTCTTCGACCTGATCGGGGCTTTCCAGAAAATGCTGGAACGTAAAAGATTGCGGGCGCCTCGTACGGCCAGTATAACAAGAAACGAGAAATCTGTCAGTGAGAAGATGGATGACATCATGGCGACCTTGGAAACGAGGGGAGGCCGTTGTGATTTCCATACCCTGTTCGAGGAAGGGGATGCACCTGGATTGGTCCTCACCTTTTTGTCATTATTGGAACTGATGAAAAGAAGGGATGTCATTGTGGAACAGCAGCAGAATTTTGACAGGCTGACGGTGTCGGTCCGCCGGGAGGATGTTTGAAAATGGACGTGGAAGATCGATTAGTTGGTATGGTGGAAAGCTTTTTATTTTTAATGGGGGATGAAGGATTGACCCGTTCCCAGTTAACGGTTTTGACCGATCGGAGAGAGGAAGAAATCGAGCGGGCATTGGAGAGCTTGCATGCAAGCTATGAAGAACGTCCGGATAGCGGCATTACGCTGAGAATATTCGGCGGTGCCTATCGGCTCGTCACGAAAGCGGAATTTGCCGATGATATGAAGCGGTTGCTCGAAAATCCTTCCCCTAAATCGATGACACAGGCTTCCTTGGAAGTGCTGGCCATCATTGCGTATAAGCAACCGGTGACGCGTGTGGAAATCGACGACTTGCGGGGCGTCAAATCGGAAGGTCCGATTCATACATTGATCGCCAAAGGATATATTATGGAGAAAGGGCGCTCGGAAGGAACCGGGCGGGCAATCCTTTATGGAACGACAGATCTGTTCCTGGACCGGTTCGGCCTACGTTCGATTGCCGATCTTCCGCCGCTTTTGCAAGGGGAGGAAGAGGAAACGGAAGATGCCGATCTGTTCATGAGCAAGTTCCAAGAAGCATTCTCGATGGAAGAGGAAGGAGAGACCGATTTTTGAAACGGGCACTTCTGTTGACCGTATGTTTCGCCTGGTTCATGCTGGGCAAGCCTGTGGATGCATCGGCTGCGCAAGCGTATGCGGTTATCGATGCGGAAACGGGACGCCTGCTGGATGGGCGCAATGAAGACACGCCATTGCCGATTGCCAGTTTGACGAAAATCTGGACCGCGTTCACGTATCTCGAAAGCGGCGTAGAGTCGGGTGAAATCACCATATCACCGGCGGCAGCTTCATCGGAAGGCTCCTCCATTTATTTAAAAAGTGGGACGGCCGTCCAGGATAAGACGTTGCTCTACGGGCTGATGCTGCGTTCGGGAAATGATGCCGCGCATGCGTTGGCGGAACATGCCGGTGGTTCGGTAGAGGGGTTTGTCCAGCTGATGCAGGAGAAAGCGATTCTCCACGGGTTGGATCGGACCGTATTTACGAACCCTTCCGGCCTGCATAATGAACAGCATCTTTCCACTGCGTATGAAACAGGACTGATGCTGCGCTACGCGATGGAAAATGAAACGTTCCGTGAAATCGCTACTACGAAGAAGCATGTGTACCAGAACGAGGAGAATACGTACCATTGGCAGAACAAACATCGGCTGCTCCATTCCGAGCCGACAGCGGTTGCCGGTAAGACGGGCTTCACGAAGGCGGCCGGCCGGACATTGGCCACCTATTTCGAGAAAGATCGAAAAAAAATCATCGTTGTGACATTGAATGATCCGGATGATTGGACCACCCATCTGGATTTGGCCGACAAGGCGTTTTCGACATATAAACGGGTCACCATCGCCAAAAAGGGTGTCTATAAAATCTTCCCGGGTGTACAAGCGGAATTGGAGGAACCGATCGAGCTACTGATGAAAAAAGGGGAGCAGGCAAAACTGTCGAATCTGGTCCAGATTCCACGCGGCAAACGTCCGACCGCCACGGGTATATGGACTGTGTCTTTCGACAATGAACCGATCGTAGCTACCGATGTGATTATCCGGCAGAAGCGTTGACAATCGAATAAGGTCCAAAGGAAAGGAAGACGACGGGATTCAGGTCGGTCTTCTTTTCATTTTACGCAAAGTGTGACATAATTTTTTTCAGTATGAAGGACGGGGTGACTCAGTTGGAAAGACTACAGAAAGTGCTGGCGCAAGCGGGCGTAGCATCACGAAGAAAATCTGAGCAATTGATATTGGATGGAAAAGTGAAAGTGAATGGCGTCAAAGTTACGGAACTCGGAACGAAAGTAACGAATTCGGATCGGGTGGAAGTAGAAGGCGTGGAACTCGTCAAAGAAAACTTTGTCTATTATCTACTTTATAAACCGCGCGGCTTCATTTCGACGGTCCATGATGAAAAAGGCCGAAAAACCGTGCTGGATCTTTTTCCGGAAGTCGAGGAGCGGATTTTCCCGGTCGGGCGTCTGGATTATGATACGTCAGGTATTATTATTTTGACAAATGATGGTGATTTTTCTTATTTGATGACTCATCCGAAATTCGGCATCAAGAAAAAGTATATTGCAAAAGTGAAAGGAATTCCGACCCGGGAATCGTTGCGCAAATTGGAACGAGGAATTGAGCTGGAGGACGGCAAGACGGCGCCTGCCCATGTAAAAATGCAGACTGTCGATAAGAAGGCCGGAACGGCGCTCATCGAAATTACGATTCATGAAGGTCGGAACCGTCAAGTGCGCCGGATGTTCGATGCAATCGGCCACCCGGTTTTAAAACTGCGCAGGGAGTCGTTCGCCATGCTGACGACGCACGGCTTGAATGCCGGGGAGTCCCGCCAGCTGACGACGCATGAGGTGAAGCAGTTGCGTGTTTTGGCCGAAACAGGAAAAATCGGATAACTCTCCCGGATTCGGCCGGTTAACATGAATGTGATTTATAAGTTAATTATTTCCTCAAACGCAAACGTTCACAATCCTTTCATGAATGTCCGGATTCCGAGGCGATCATTTTGTTATAATGGTATACGGAACTTATTTTTCAATAGGAGGAGACGGGTATGTCGATGATGGATAAAAAAAGAAAACGTCTAATCATCAGGACGATTGTTCTACTAGTGCTCGTTTCGGCAGTCATCTATTCAATAGCCTCGAAAGAGAAGGTGGAAGTCTTGGCAATCGGGGACAAGGCTCCGGATTTCGAGCTTGTCGACTTGGATGGTAATAAGCATCGCCTGTCCGATTATAAAGGCCAAGGGGTATTCCTGAATTTCTGGGGAACTTGGTGTCCGCCGTGCAAAGAGGAAATGCCTCATATGGAAAAGCAATATCAGGACTTTAAAGACAAAGGTGTCCAAATCTTGGCAGTGGATATTGCGGAACCGGTATTGAAAGTCGAGTCATTCCGAGATCAATACGGGTTGACATTCCCAATTGCGATCGACAAGAACAAAAGCGTCATGGAAGTCTATAATATTGGACCATTGCCAACGACTGTATTAATTGATAAAGACGGGAAAATCGTCCATATCGAAAAAAGAGGAATGAGCGAAGAAGTGATCCGGTCATTCATGGAACGCATTCAACCGAAGTAAGGAGTCTATTTCAATATGAGCAAAATCAAATGCCAGTGCGGTCATGAAAATCCATTTGGCACAGTGCTTTGTGAGCGATGTGGGAGACCTCAGACGGAAGAGACGAAAAAAAGTGAACTCGTCGACATGCGGTATGAAGGGGCGGCAAGAAGGTCCCAGACGTATAAAAGGTCCATCGTGGATAAAATATGGAACTTCTTTTCAAGTGTTAAAGTCGGCATCGGCATCATCATCGCAGTTTTATCCACTTCTGCCATTGGAACGATCTTTCCGCAGAAAGATTATATCCCAGTCGATCAAGGTTCAGAAGTCGAAGTAGCGGCTTATTATGAACGGGTTTACGGTTTTTTCGGCAAGATCTATTATCAATTCGGTTTTCACGATATGTACAGCAGCTGGTGGTTCAAGGTGCTGATCGGCATGCTCGGAATCTCCATCATTATTGCTAGTGTGGACCGGGTTGTACCGCTGTACAAATCATTAAAAAGACAGCGGACGAAGCGCCATACCTCCTTCATGAAAGTACAGCGTATTTTCGGGGAAGGCGCTGTGGCCGATCCGGATGATTCTTTGCAGAAAGCGGAAGAGAAACTGAAAGAGCTCCGTTATAACGTAAAAACGGAGGACGGTGCTATACTTGCGGAGAAAAACCGCTTTTCCCGCTGGGGTCCGTATGTCAATCATACTGGCTTGATCATTTTCTTGTTTGGTGTCCTATTGCGCGGCCTTCCAGGGTTTTATGTCGATGAAACGATGTGGATCCGCGAAGGAGAAGTTCGTCCTATCAAGGGCGCAGACGGGTATTATTTAGAGAATAATGAATTCATTGTGGAAAACTACTCAAAAGAAGAAGCGGATGCGGTATTCGGCGAAGCGCTGGACCGGGTAGGCAGCATCGTGAAAACCTACCAAACGGATGTGACGTTGTACAAGCAGGCGGAAGGTTCCTTGCCTGGACAAGCGGATCAGCTTGAAAAAATGACCGATTATTCGATTGCTGTAAACAAACCATTGAAATTCGATGGCTATAGTGTTTTCCAAATGTCCTACGGCTTGGATGAGTTAAAATCCATGACCTTTCAACTGACAGAGAAAGCAAGCGACAAATCACTCGGCGAATTTACAGTA
Organism: Sporosarcina sp. FSL W7-1349; assembly: GCF_038003045.1. Lineage (NCBI taxonomy): Bacteria > Bacillati > Bacillota > Bacilli > Caryophanales > Caryophanaceae > Sporosarcina > Sporosarcina sp. FSL W7-1349. Next base: position 1,118,914 of record NZ_JBBOOK010000001.1, on the reverse strand, counting down.
GATCTTGAAAACCCGGAACGCACCTATGAACTTGCAAAGGATACACGTGTGGACTTGCTTGAATATTATCCTGATTATGACGGCGTCAAAGATGGAGAACTCGTTTCAAAATCCCCGGCTCCGAATAATCCGGCCTTCATTTTCAATATGGTCACGCCTGCAAACCCACAAGGCGAAAGAAGTTTTGTCGCCATCCGGAATACGTTTGAAGTGGAAGAGAATGATTACAAAGTCAGCTTCCGTGGAGTTGAAACACGGGATAAGTCCGGGTTAACGATTCGGAAAGACAAGACTTTGCCGATCCTCCTGCTAGGGGGCATCATCTTCATGATCGGTGTCATCCAAGGATCCTACTGGAACCATAGAAGGATTTGGGTGCAAAAAGGAGCGGATGGAAAGATGCTCGTTGCCGCTCATACGAATAAAAACTGGTTCTCGTTGAAGAAGGATTTGGACAAAGTGAAAGAGGTATCGGAGTTGCCGGCCTATGCAGATCGGCAAGACAAAGAGGCCAAAGGTGAAGAGGAAGGGGATACGCTGTAATGGGTTTAGCGAATATCAGTGCGACGCTCCTGGAAATTTCCTTCGTTGCCTATTTGATTGCGACCGCTTTTTTTGGCGGAGCGGTAAAAGGTGCGAAATCGGAATCGTCGTATAAAAATAATCGATGGGGCCAGATCGGTATTGTGATCACCATCATCGGGTTCATTACACATATCGGTTATTTTATAACAAGATGGATTGCGTCGGGACATGCGCCTGTCAGTAATATGTTCGAATTCACGACCGCTTTCGGCATGATGCTCGTCGGTGCGTTCATCCTCATATTTTTCTTATACCGCACGCCTTCTTTGGGGCTTTTCGCATTGCCGATCGCGTTGTTGATCATCGCGTATGCGAGCATGTTCCCGAAAGAAGTGACGCCGCTCATTCCCGCCTTGCAAAGTCATTGGTTGACAATTCACGTCATCACGGCAGCGCTCGGTGAATCGATCCTGGCCATCAGTGCGGTTGCCGGATTGATATATTTAATGAAGAATGTCGATATGACGAAAAAGTCAAAACAGCGGTTCTGGCTCGAGGCAGTCATGTTCGTCATAGTGATTGTCATCGGTTTTGTCCTATCAGCATCGACTTTCAAACTCATGGGGTATGAAGCGGATTTCAGCTATATCGACAAAAATGAACAGCCGGCCAAAATCACATACAATTACCCGCCGCTCTTCGGCATGAATGAATACGAAGCGCTGACACCGGACGCAATGACGCCATGGGCTGAACTGCCTCCTGTCATCAATGCGAAGACATTGACGACGTTCGTGTGGTCATTTGCAATTGGGACTGTTTTGTATATTCTTCTCCGGCTAATTCTCCGGAAGCCGATTGCCATGCTATTCCAGCCGTTTGCGCGCAAGGCGAATTTGCAGTTGATGGATGAGATCGGCTACCGTTCGGTGTTGATCGGATTCCCGGTCTTTACGCTCGGCGCACTCATCTTTGCGATGATCTGGGCACATGAAGCGTGGGCCAGATTCTGGGGTTGGGATCCAAAAGAAGTATGGGCATTGATCACCTGGTTGTTTTACGCGGCATTCCTTCATCTGCGGCTCTCTCGCGGATGGGAAGGGGAAAAGTCCGCTTGGCTTGCGGTCATCGGATTCATCATCATTATGTTCAATCTGATTGCCGTCAACTTAATCATTGCGGGTCTGCATTCATACGCATAAAGATTGACCAGGACTGCCCCTTTGTTTCACGATGGGGCAGTCCTTTTCTTTTTTTCGATTGCCAGGAAGGCAGTTTCAGTTATAGCGTGCCTTTTTAGAAAGCGACTTGTACAATGGAAATAGAAAAGTTTGTTAGGGTTGGTCGGATATTATGGAAAGGGGCTATGGAATGATGGAAGAAAAAGTGAAGTTGTTAGTGGTGGATGATGAGGAACGGATTCTTCGTTTGTTGAATATGTATTTAACCCGTGAAGGGTATGAAATTGACGAGGCAATGAACGGGTCGGAGGCGCTGGAAAAAGCGTTGGCTCAACAATATGACTGCATCTTGCTGGATGTCATGATGCCCGAAAAAGACGGGATGGAAGTGTTACAGGAACTGCGTGAGAAGAAAATCATGACACCGGTTATTTTATTGACAGCTAAAGGAGAGGAGTCGGACCGAGTATCCGGATTCGAATCGGGGGCGGATGATTACATCGTGAAACCGTTCAGCCCGAGGGAAGTCGTGTTGCGCGTCAAGGCGATCCTCAGAAGATCCGTGGCCTTCCCGGGCGCTGTCGCTTCGTCTGCATCGAAAGACTTGGTCGTCTTCCCGCAATTGACGATCGACCACGATGCACACCGCGTGACTGCGGAAGGGAAAGAGGTGAACCTGACGCCGAAGGAATACGAACTTCTCTATTTCCTGGCGAAATCTCCGGATAAAGTGTTCGATCGGGAACAACTATTGAAAGAAGTCTGGCACTATGAGTTTTTCGGTGATCTACGGACCGTTGACACCCACGTCAAACGGTTGCGTGAAAAATTGAGCCGCGTCTCCGATCAGGCGGCTAAAATGATTGTGACAGTATGGGGAGTCGGATATAAGTTCGAGGTCCCGCAAGAATAATGAAACCGTTGACGGTTCTAAAATGGGATATAGGTTTTAAAGCGGCTCACCTTGCGTGAGCCGTTTTTAGCTTTTGCCCCTCTTTTTTATTGCCATCATAGGAAGATAGACTTTAATTATAGAAAAATGCGGAATGGTCGGGCGTTATCAGGTATACTGAATACGGACAATCAAAAGAATCGGGCTCAAAAGTGCGAAGGGTTCTTTCGTAACTAATAAAGTGCCAATTGGTGAAATTATACGGGTACATATTGATAAAAAAAGCATTAGAACAGCGGTTTAGCTATAAAACAGTGTAAAGGAGCGTGTTCAATGAATAGAATATGGAACTCAATCGTCGGGAAGCTATGGGCCACCATATTGCTTCTCGTTTCCTTTGTCCTCTTCATCGTCACTGTCCTGCTTCTGGAATTCCTGAGTAATTTCCATGCGAAGCAGGCGGAGGATTCGTTGTGGCGAGAAGCATCGACGATTGCCAAAATCGTAGTGGACCATGATAGCGAATCTTCCATGCAAATGATCATCCATGATATTCTTGATGATGAAAAAAGTGCCATGATCGTCAGTCCGAGTGGAGAATTGAAGTACAGTTTCCATTCGGGGCTGAATACGGAACCAATCGAGAAGAAAATATTGGAAGACCGCACTTTGTACTCCCTTGACGAAGAAGTGAAAGAACCCGTGTTGAAGGAGATGATTCTTCCTTCCAATTCAGAGACGAATGTGATGGAACAATATTTTGTTCTAGGATTTCCTTTTGAAGATGGACAGGATCAAGTCGGTTCGGTCATCATTTACCAGAACATGGATGCAGTTCATCGAACGACCCAGCGGACGACACATATCGTCCTGTTATCTGCACTGATTGCGTTTGTCCTGACGACCTTTTTTGCGTTTTTCCTGTCGACCCGCATTACATCGCCGTTGCGGGGGCTGCGGCAGGCGGCGGGAGAGCTGGCGAAAGGGAATTTCGACACGCGGATTCCGGTTTTTCAAAATGATGAAATCGGCCAGCTGGCAACTGCGTTCAACCAGATGGGGAGGCAGCTGAAATACCATGTGGAATTGATCAATCAGGAAAAAGAGCAGCTGTCGAGCATTTTGACATCGATGACCGACGCTGTCATCACGTTCAATCGGGATGCCACCATCTTGCTACGCAATCCGCAAGCAGAGCGGATGCTTCAAAATTGGTACGCAAAAAACGATAAAATGGATGATACCATTCCACCGGAAGTCGTCCATATGCTCGATCATGTCGTTACCTTTGCAGAAGAAGTGGAAGATGAATTGGAGCTCGGCGGTCGATTTTATATGATCTCCCTCAGTCCATTGTATAGCGGAGACAGCATCCGCGGCGCGGTTGTCGTCTTTCGGGACATGACCGAACAGCATAAATTGGATAAACTGCGTTCCGATTTCATCGCTAACGTATCCCACGAACTGAGGACGCCGATTTCCATGCTGCAAGGGTATAGTGAAGCAATACTGGACGATGTCATTGCAAATGAAGAAGAGCGCAACGAGATGATTCAGATTATCCATGATGAGTCGATGAGGATGGGACGCCTCGTCACCGACCTGCTCGATTTGGCCCGGATGGAATCCGGCAATATGCGACTGTATGAAGAAGATGTCCCAATGATTCCGTTCCTAGGCAGGGTCCTGCATAAGTTCTCGCAAATTGCACGGGATGCCCATGTTGAATTGACTTTCCAATATCCGGAAGAGGACGATATCATCCTCCACGTCGATGCGGATCGGCTAGAGCAGGTATTCACGAACTTGATCGACAATGCGGTCCGGCACACTCCCGAAGGCGGAAATGTCGATCTCGGCATTGCTAAAAAGACGGATGCGGTTGAAATCACAGTATCCGATACGGGAATCGGAATACCGGAAGAGGATTTGCCTTTCATATTTGAACGGTTTTACAAGGCGGACAAGGCGAGAACCCGGAAAAAAGGCGGGACGGGTCTTGGCCTGGCAATTGCTAAAAATATTATCGATTCCCACGGCGGAGCCATTTCGGCACGGCGCGGAGATGAAAAAGGGACAGTATTCACTTGCCGTCTGCCGTTGAAAAGAATGTAACATTTTTAATTGATAAACGACTAATCCATTGAACGGGGGGATTGGATGAACGACTCCGTTTTCCACCGGCTTTATGATGAATACCATCACGATGTGTTCAAATTCCTCATCTATTTGACGGGCGACCGTGATCAAGCCGAGGATCTGATGCATGAGGTATATGTGAGGGTACTTAGGGCATATGCCGGATTTGAAGGGAAAAGTTCTGAAAAGACTTGGCTTTTTTCGATAGCGAAAAATGTGGCAATCGATCATTTTAGGAAATCCGCTGTCCGAAGAAAGCATTTATTCGATAAGTTCGACTGGGAAAAGAGCGAGCTCGTATCCACTGGCATCCTCCCAGATGAACTCGTCTCACTGAATGATGAGATGAAGGAGCTGCTGCAAGCGTTGGACACATGCACAGGCGATCAGAAAATGGTTGTCGTCATGCGGTATTTTCAAGACTTATCCATAGCAGAGACGGCCGAAGCGCTCGGCTGGACGGAAGGGAAAGTGAAAACAACACAGCATCGTGCCATCAAGGCGTTGCAAAAGAAATTACATGCCCGTTCGGCAGAAGGGAGGAGACCGAATGACTGAAGAGAAATGGGATGAAGGCAAGATTGAAAAGTTGCTGGACAGCATGCCGGATGTCCAAGATCAACGTTCCAAGTCTGAAATCCTGGATCGTTTACGGAAAGATGAAAGATTGCAGCATAGCGAAAGGTCCCTCCCGAACCGTCGAAAGTCTCTCGTTAAATGGATGCCCGCGGTAGTAACCGTTGCAGCTGTTCTCGTTCTTAGTTTACTCATCCCATCCATGCTCCGCAATGAAGAGGGGGCGATGAACGACGAGGCAGCTGAGTCGCAAAATATGAAGATGAGAACATTTGAGGACAACTCGCAGGAGAAGGCGATGGACGCCTCCAGCTCGGAGCAGGCAGAGTCCGCTGCCATCTCTTCACTCGACATGGCGGCCCAAAGCCATATTGTGTTGGCCGATGAATTGGCGGGTTACCATCCATTCCGAATTGGGTTAACACATGAGGCCCATGTCATCCCTATCACGTTTTTGATTTCTGAAGAGCGCTTTGCCCAAGACTTTCCGGGCGGCGAACAGGATAGCGTCAGAATATACAATCGATATGCTTCGGAGATTCCGGAAGAAGAGCTTGGATTCGATGATTATCATCCGTATATCGGCGGGATCATTGATGCAGTCGATGATATCAATCACCAAGTGCCGCCGGATCATGGATATGACATGTCTTCCTCCGCATTAGAAGTGTATAACAATACAGTGATTGAAACGTTTACCGATCATCAGCGGCTAAATACGATCGATGAAAAGGGAAATCCAGCCACTTTTGACCAAGTAGGGACGAAAGAGCCGATTCCTTTGACAGCCGGGAAGCGCCCGCTTCCGTATTATAAATACTCGATGCCAACAGGGGCCACGTATCTTGTGCCGAGCGGCGGCATCCCGTTCGATGATGTGGAAAGCGCATTGCAAGCAATGAAGGAATCCCCGAATGATTTGGTCGACGTAATTGTTCCTGAAACCGTCGATTATGATATAGAAGTCACGAAAGGAATCGTGACGATTTCGTTCAAGGAGCCGTTGGACTTGGAAGGGATGGAACCCGATGCCGCCACGGACTTGATTGAGGGCTTCATGTTGACGGCGAATAATTATGATATGGTGGTCAAACTCAATCATACAGTGCAAGATCACTATTCCAAGTACGATCTGACCGAAGTTTTACCCGAACCGGCCGGCGTCAATCCGATGCTGTTGCCGGAATGAAATACGATGGATCATAAACAGGGGGCTGTCCGGACAGACGGATAGCCCCTATTTTTTTGGCATGCAGGGGGATTTCTGCTACTATATAGAACGAACAAATGATTTGTACTTCGTGACTCCAGTTGCTTGGAGTGGAAGGCGGCGACTCCAGCGGGAACAGCACGAGCTGAAGACCCCGCAGGAGCGTAGCGAAAGCCGTCACGAAGAACGGCTTTTGCGCCAAAAAGCGTAGCGTTTGGCAGCACAGGATGCCTTAATTTCTGCAAAGTGCGCAGAAATTAAGGCAAATCGAACCCTACGCTGTTCGATTGGCTGAAGCCGTGCCCGCGGAAAGCGTCCGCCTGTAACGGAAAGCGACGGTTTGGTAATTTCAGTTTCTTTAGTTTGTTTTATATAAATAAAACTATTTACTTACGTAGGTAAACTTTATTGTTTACAAAACAAGAAGGTTCGTATATAATGAGAATTGTAAAAGAATATTGATTCATCTTCGGGGCAGGGTGTAATTCCCGACCGGCGGAAATGGAAAGTAATTTCTTAGCCCGCGAGCGTAACAGCTGATTCCGGTGAGATTCCGGAGCCGACAGTATAGTCTGGATGGGAGAAGGTGAAGGTGCAGTCCTGTTTTTGTGTACTTCACAAAAAAGGGCGCTTATTTAAGCTGGAATTCGGTGGATCCAGGAACAGAGGGTAAGCTATAAGTTGTTTGCCCTGCAAAGTCATTGCAATTATGCAGCCGACTGACTGTTCACTAGGTTCCGAGACCATGTTTCTTAAGTATGCCTTTCAACTCCCTGGAGCGTATTGCTTTAGGGAGTTTTTCGTGAATGACAAGCTGGGCGACCTTTCCTCTTTTGAAGTGAATCGCAAAAGGAGAGAGGAAACAATGAAGAACAACAAATTACGCAAGATGATTCTCATCGCAATTCTGGGAAGTATCGGTACAATTCTGATGCAATTCAACTTCCCGCTGCCTGCTTTGCCGGCATTCTTGAAAATCGACTTTGGTGAAATTCCGGCTGTCCTTGCAGTTATGACAATGGGGCCGGTTGGCGGAATCGCAGTCGAATTGATCAAAAACATCATGCACTGGTTCATGTCAGGAAGTCCTACAGGCGTGCCTGTCGGCGAAATCGCCAACTTTACGACTGGAATCCTCTTCATCATGCCAATTTACTGGATTTTCAAGAGATTCCAAAGTACGAAAGGGCTGGCTGCCGGTTTAATCGCCGGGACTGTCACAATGGCCGTTGGTATGAGCGTATTAAACTACGCCCTCTTCTTGCCGATGTACACGTATTTCCTTAACATGCCGGTCATGTCCGGAGATGCACTTTACTCCATGATCGTCCTAGGGATTTTGCCTTTCAACCTGATCAAAGGCATCATGCTTCTTGCTGTTTCTCTATTACTATTCAAAAGTATGGAGAGATGGATCATCCAACAAAAAGCGCAGCTGTCTGCGTAACGATATAAAAATAAAACCGCGTCCCATTTGCAGGGACGCGGTTTTTATCATCATTCATATTTTAATGGATCGCCATCGAATGGTTCATCCGCCATTTTGATCGAGTCGGTCGGACAACCGTCGAACGCATCTTCCAAATCATCCATCAATTCTTCTGGAACCGCCATAGTACCCGTGTTATCATCAAGGATAACGTAAGCGATCCCTTCATCGTCGTAGTCATAAATATCCGGAGCAGCGGCACCACATGCTCCACATGCGATGCATGTGTCCTGATCGACGATGGTATATTTTTTTGACATAGTCTTTCTCTCCTCTTTTCTACAAAAAACGATTTAGTTCTCATTCTATTCTAATGATGTTGCCGCTAGTTTTCAACAATCAAATCCTAGCGTCCGCAAATTGGCTAATCCGAAGAGGCTTTATGTTTTCATCAATTGTCTGAAAAGGTAAATGATAGAAATACAATAGAATCCAACTACGCTTGGTGAAAGGGGGGATGAATCATTGAATCTACCGATGCTTCTACTCGGGATCCTATGCAAGATGGATGGCGAGCGTACGATAGCTGCCAGTTTCCATCTGTTGCGGGGCAAGCGCTCGGGCCAAACATTACAAGATGTAAAGTATTATGGGGTGAAGAGTTTTTTCGGTCTCTTGCCGAAGTTGCCGGCCGGGCAATTTGAAAAGGCGGTGGAAGTCCTGAAACAAGATGGTCTCGTCTCGGCATCCCCTGAGTCGCTCATCTCGTTGAGTGCGAAAGGACGGGAAGCGGCGGAACGTTTGCCTGATTTCCATTTCAGCGGGATGGACTACCAAGGAAGAGAGATGATTTTTTTCGGAAGGCTCTCGCTGACCGTTCAGACCTTATCCCATTTCCGGGCTGGGCAGCCATCCTTCTTGCCTGTTCAAAAAGACCGGGACATCCAGCATCATGTCAGGCGGCTCCTTGCCAAGCCCGCCATCCAGGATCCTGCCTTTGCCGGGCGGCTTAAAGATGAGTTGAAGCAAGTCTTGCGGCGCAGCGGAATGGATGATCGCCAAAAGGCTATTTTCATCCATCGGCTGGCAGGCTATCGGTTGAGCGGCTGGACGTGGGACCAGTTGGGGGAACGGTTTCAATTGGATCCTTTCGATGTCCACCTTTTGTTCATAGAGGGCTTGCATCGGATTTTGCGGGTGATCGAATCATCGTCGGATCTGCCTCTCCTACATTTTATGGCTGAAAATGTCAAAGTGACTTCCTATTTAACTGATTCATCCCGAGAAACGAAGCGGATGTTCGACAGTGGTATGAAAATGGAGGAGATTGCGGCAGCACGCCGATTGAAAATGAGCACGATCGAAGACCATTTCGTGGAGATGGCCATCAATGATCCCTCTTTCCCCTTAGTTCAATTCGTCCAGGAAGGAGTAGTCGACGAAGTGATTGAGAAGGCGAAAGAACTGGGGACGAAACGGCTCCGACCGTTAAAGATGGAGTTTGACTCATTGACCTATTTTCAATTGCGTCTCATCTTAGGCGCGCGGACGGGGAGGGAAGCAGATGGATTTACGGAAAGCACTTAAAGCCCATTTCGGGTATGAAAGGTTTCGGCCCGGTCAGGAAGACGTCATCCGACATATCGTGGACGGGAAGGATACGATCGCAATTCTGCCGACCGGCATGGGGAAATCGCTTTGCTATCAGCTGCCTGCCTATGTAAACGAAGGAACGGTCCTGATCATTTCACCTCTCGTCGCTCTCATGGAGGACCAAGTGGCGATTATGAAGAAGAACGGGGAAAAGCGGGTTGTGGCATTAAATTCGTTTCTTTCCTTTTCCGATAAAAAGCGAATTATTGACCAGCTGCATATGTATAAATTTATCTTTCTATCCCCGGAAATGCTCACCCAGCCTTATGTAAGAAGGAAGCTTCGTGAACTCACGTTGTGCTGCATTGCGATAGACGAAGTTCATTGCATTTCCCAGTGGGGGTTTGATTTTCGTCCTGATTATTTACGATTGGGTCATTTTTTCGACAGCCTTCGAAACCGTCCGCCGATTCTAGCTTTGACGGCTACGGCGAATCGGCAGGTAACGAAGGACATTGACCAGTATTTGCATCTGCAGGAGCCTGAAATCATTCGGCAGTCCATCGACCGTCCAAACATCTCCTACTCGCTTGCCGTGTTGAATTCGGAATTGGAAAAAACGGGATGGTTGCGGAAGCGACTTCGGGAGACGGTCGGCCCCGGAATCATCTACGTCGCCTCCCGGAAACGGGCCGATGAACTCGCGCTTGAACTGAAGGATACGAACCGGACAATCGCATCCTATCACGCAGGAAAAGAAGCGGAAGATCGGGCTTTCATCCAAGAACAGTTCATAAATGGAGAATTGGATTGGATTTGTGCGACAAATGCCTTCGGAATGGGTATACATAAAGAGGATATCCGACAAGTCATCCATGATCATTTACCGCAATCCATTTCGGGCTATATCCAGGAAGTAGGGCGCGCCGGCCGTGACGGCAAGGAATCGGCGGCAACATTGCTCTATTCGGAAGAGGATGGACAGAAAATCCGGTTTATCATTGAAGAAGATCTGCCGCGTCCTAGTGAGGTGCGCCTCTATTCGCAACTGATTTCAGAAGGCATGGCACCGGAAGATGCTGCGAATCGGGCAGGATTCAGCGATACGGGAAAACGGGTGATTGATTTTTATTTGGAACAATGGCCGGTGGAAGAGGTCAATGCCCGGATGGAAGCGTTGCGCGGGGAAAAGGTAGCGGAACTGAAGAAAATGATTCACTTGCTGCATTCCGGTCGGTGCATTCGTGAAGAACTGTTGTCATTTTTCGACGAAACATGTGAAATGAAACCGAAGTCCTGCTGTTCTGTTTGTGGAATCGAAGAGGATGACTGGATTCGGGACTGCACAAGGGAAGAGACGAGACAAGAGTGGATGGGATGGGAGGAAAGACTTGCCAAACTGCTAGGGTGACAGGCCGGATTCCCTACTGATTCTATCCGGGAATTTCAGAATATGTCGGAAAATGTCCGCTTGAGATGAAAAACACCGAAATGGCCCAGCTTGCGAAAGAGGTGAGGTGCGGCGAGTGATTGATTTTTCCACCAGAATTCGTCATAATAAGAGGAACAGCACGACGGGATAGGAGAATGTAACATGGATAAAGATGATTTCAAAGCTGAATTCGAAGAACATCGGAAGGAAATTAGCCTGGAGGAAGAGGATGATTCTGGACGTTTGCCATCCCGTGTCGAATTACATCGCACAAAAAGGAATCCAAAAAGGAAATCCAATCATCTCTTGCTCAATGTCATCCTTGGTCTTTTCACTCTCATTCCGGTCGGAATTTTAGTGTATGTCATCTCCGATTTTTATTCACCGGACGATAAAACATCCGCCCAGGTGGAGGATTCCGGCGTACGGATTGAAATCGATAATTCGGAACCGCAAAGCAAGGATGCAGCCGCGGAAAAGTCCGATCCTGATGAGCAAACATTAGCGGAAAAAACAGGAAGTACCTCAAACGAACCGGCAAAACCGGTTGAGGCAGTAAAAGAGCCGGCTTCCACACCGCAGCCGGAAACGAAACCGACACCTCCGAAACCGGAGCAGCCAGCAGAAAAGCCGAAAGCGGACCCTAAACCGGAACAGCCTCAGTCCACCGGTAAAACACATGTTGTCGCGGCGAGTGAAACATTGTACCGGATTGCTGTAAATTATTACGGCTCAGGCTCGGATGCGAATTTGGAGAAAATCCGGCGCGCCAACGGCCTGTCGTCGAATAATATCCAAGTAGGACAAAAACTGATCATTCCGTGATATAGAACAGAAATTATAAAGGCAAAGTGCACACTTTGCCTTTTTGCACGCGTTTTAGAAACAATTTGCTGAATAATAAAGGTGGTGCATCGTTACGGGGAGCAAGATAGTTGGGGCATTCTTTTCTCTTATGGTCGGTTTCCTAACTTATATGTACGTAAATGCCAAGCGGAGAAATGTCATGTACCATGAAATGACTGTCAACGATTCCCGCAATGGGAAGGACGAATTATCGGTCTTTTTCATTTCGGATATTCACCGCAGGGAAATCGATGAGAAACTTCTCCTCCAATTACGGGAAGCCGGGAAGTTCGATCTTGTCATCCTCGGCGGGGATTTGGCGGAAAGAGGAGTGCCGCCCCGTCGGATCGATGAGAATGTTAAACGGCTTTCCGAACTGGGCCCGCTTTTCTTCGTATGGGGAAACAATGATCGGGAAGTGGGGGAGCCGCTGATTCGCGATATTTTGGCTCGTCATGGCTGCGTCATTTTGGAGAATCGGGCAGCATCCGTACCAGGCCATCCGGATTGGATGATTTGCGGGACGGATGATCCGTCGAGCCGAAAAGTCGATATTGATTCCACTCTACGTTATATTGATAGAGGAAAATATAGTATTTTAGTCACTCATACACCGTCCGTATTCCGCAAGGTGGAGCGACAATTCCAGCCTTGTGTAATGTTGGCGGGCCATACCCATGGCGGCCAAATCCGTCTTGGCAAGCTCGGCATCCAAGATAAAGGGAAGTTTTGGCTGGAAGGCGGGCGGGCAAAATTGATCAGCAACGGATATGGCACGTCCACGGTGCCCTTCCGATTGGGTGCCGATCCAGAATGCCATGTCATCAAGATCAAGTATGGGGATTTGCAGTGAAGGAGTGCAATGTAAAAAATGATAGAGAAAGATGCAATCGTCGTCGGTGGCGGGCCATGCGGTCTGTCGGCGGCTATCGAATTAAAGAATAAAGGGTTGGAAGTCCTGATCATCGAAAAGGGGACGATCGTGAATGCGATCTACCATTATCCGACCCATCAGACTTTTTTCAGCTCCAGTATCAAATTATCAATCGGTGATATCCCGTTCATCACGGCGGCGGAAAAACCGAGACGCAATGATGCACTTGTTTATTACCGGCAGGTCGCAATGTTGAAGGATTTGGAAATCAACAGTCATGAAAAGGTGTTGGACGTCATAAAAGAAAAGGAGCGTTTCCGCATAGTTTCCGACAAGGCGGAATACGAGGCAAGGCATGTCGTCATCGCGACTGGATATTATGATAATCCGAACCGCTTGGGGGCGGAAGGGGCGGACCTTCCGAAAGTGCATCACTATTTCAAAGAAGCACATCCCTATTTCAAAAAACATGTTGTCGTCATCGGAGGGAAGAACTCCGCAGTGGATGCGGCACTGGAACTGGAACGGGCAGGTGCGTATGTGACAGTCGTCTACCACGGATCCGATTATTCCCCAAGCGTGAAACCGTGGATCCTACCAGGATTCGACAGCTTGGTCCGCAATGGAGCGATCACGATGCATTTCAATGCGACCGTCGAGAAAATCACCGAGGATTCGGTGATGATCCGGAAAGGTGATGAACTGTTCACCATTGAAAACGATACGGTTTTTGCGATGATCGGTTATCATCCGGACCATGATTTTTTCAGAAAAATCGGTATTCAAATTGATGAAACGAGCGGTAGTCCCGTATTTGATGAAGAAACAATGGAAACGAACGTGGCTGGGCTCTATATTGCCGGAGTCATCGCAGCCGGAAACGATGCTAACCGGATTTTCATCGAGAATGGTCGATTTCATGGAGGATTGATCGCGGAGAATATTGCGAAAAAACAACTAACGGTAAGCGAGTAGGCCGCGGTTCGATTGCCGGCTGAGACAGGGGGCCATCCATGTTCATATTGCTCACTGTAGCGATTGCGCCTGGTTTGGCGCTCTTCAGCTATTTTTATTTGCGGAAACAGATTGCCAAAGAACCGTCCCGCACATTGTTTCATACATTCATCTATGGAGCGATCATGACGTTCCCAATTCTGTTCATTCAATATGTCTTCGAGGAAGAACATGTATTTTCAAGTGAATTCCTCCGGGCTGTCGTCTTCACGAGCGGGTTGGAAGAATTCTTCAAATGGCTGATCTTATTGATCGCCATCTATCGGCATATGGAGTTCGAGGATGCGTATGACGGTATTTTGTATGGGGCGAGTGTGTCGCTTGGATTTGCCACGGTGGAGAACATCATCTATTTGCTGACGTTCGGCATGGATACCGCCTTCCTCCGCGCCTTGCTGCCAGTATCGAGCCACGCGCTTTTCGGGGTCGTCATGGGGTATTATATCGGAAGGGCCAAATTCGCAGTCGAGTCCAATAAACGTTGGACGCTTTTCATCGCGTTTCTTGCGCCGTATTTCCTTCATTGTGTATATAATACGATCTTGCTCATTCACGACATCTGGCTGTATTTGATCATCCCCTTCATGCTGTTCCTCTGGTGGTTCGGCTTGACCCGGGTGAAATATGCGCATATCTTCGCGATGCGTCAATTCAGAAGAAAAGCTCAAATTAATCAAGACTAATCCCGCTTCGGCGGGATTTTTTGTATTTATTCAGCGGTTGACTGGGTAGATTTTGAAGTGTGAAAAGGAAGGTAGTCTAGGTGTGCGACTTCTTTAAAGTGCCTAAATTTCCGCGGAATGCAAACCCTTCGCAGTTCGAGAGCCGTGCCTTAATTTCCGCAGAGTGCGCGGAAATACAGCAAATCGAACCCTTCGCTGTTCGATTCTCTCTTTTTTTAAATAAAAATCCTATCTTTGGGCAAGCTGAGGGAAAGGAGGAATGCAAGTGAAACGAATGGTGATCCGGATGGTGGCCATCGTCCTTTTACTAGGAACGGCGTATGCCACTTCTCCAAATCAAATCGATGCTTTTAGCGCACGGGACTTGGCAAGGGGCGCGAACGGAGACGACGTTATTGAACTCCAGGCAAGACTCCAATATATCGGATATTATCATGGAGCCATTGACGGGAAATTCGGATATTCGACCTATTGGGCGCTGCGGAATTTCCAGGAGAAATTCGGTCTGCCTGTCGATGGAATTGCGGGAGCTCAAACGAAGAAAAAGTTGGCGGCTGCTTCCCAGTATGATGAGAAGTTTGTACAAGACAACATACGGAAGGGCAATCAATTCACCTATTATGGAAATAAACCGTTATCTTCGCAAGTGTCCCAAGGCGGTGCCAAGAAAGATCCGATCCAGTTGCCTGCCAAGTATTCCGACCAGGATCTGAAACTTCTGGCCAATGCGGTTTACGGGGAAGCCCGGGGTGAGCCGTATGAGGGACAAGTGGCGGTTGCTGCAGTCATCTTGAACCGCATCGAGCACCCGGATTTCCCTGATACGGTAGGCGGAGTCATCTTTCAGCCGGGCGCCTTTACCGCGGTTGCAGACGGACAAATCTGGCTGGAGCCGAATGAACGGGCAAAAGAAGCCGTGTTGGATGCCATCAACGGGTGGGATCCATCTGAAAATGCCATCTATTATTTCAACCCGATCACAGCGACAAGCAAATGGATCTGGTCGCGCCCGCAAATCAAAAAAATCGGGCTGCATGTTTTCTGCATGTGATCCGGATGACGGAAATGACAACGGCAATGAGAGGAGGCAGGCAAAGATGAGCGGGAAATCTACAATTCCGACGAATCATTTTGCCGACATATGAAAAAAACAATATTCGTTCTAGTATACGCCATCGCAGCCATTTCGATTTATGCCTATGGCAAAACAACGGAAAGTGAAAAGCTTGCCCTCGCACTGAGCGGGCAATATGCGAAAAAAATGGCCGATGCCTCGGAAAAATTGGAAGAGCTGGATACGGCGGTCAAGAAGACGCTACTATTTAATGAATCGGATGGTTCGGCACAAGCCAGAGAAGATATTTGGCGATTATCCTCCGATATCAAAAGCTCCATCTCTGCTTTGCCGTTAGATTCGGGCTTTTCGACGTCATGGATGAACTACTTGGGGCGTCTGGGCGATTATGCCAAGGACGGCGACCGTTATCATGATTCTGAAAAATTCCATCAAGTGATGAGACAAGCGTCCAAGAACTTGGGCGAGCTCGCGGATGAATGGGAAGTCGCGACCGCTGGCATGGTCAGCGGAAGATTGTCGATGGATGGATGGACGGATCGGCTGAACAATGTGGAATCCGGTTACGACTGGTCGAAAATGGGCAATACAGTGAAGCAATACACAGAAAGCGATTTTCCGTTGACGGCGAGCGAATCGGATTCTCAGAAAAAGAAAGAGCTCCGGGATCTGAAGGATGCCGAAGTGACCCGGGAGGAAGCAGTGGAGCGCTTCAAAGAACTATTTCCTTCCGTTTCCAATGAAATTGTCGAAGTGGGCTCAAGCCAGGCGGGGTCGCCTTATCCTTTCTACCATATCCGCTTTGCGGAAGACGAATCAATTGGCTATATCGACATTACGAAAAAGGGTGGACACGTCCTTTCTTTTCTTTCCGAAAGACCTTTCGGCAGGGAAGAGCAGCCTTTCGAAGATATTCAACGGAATGCGGAACGCTTTTTGAAAGCTGCCGGTTATCGTGATGTGGTACAGGAAGAAGCGCGGGAAAATAACAATGTCTGGCATCTTGTCTATGTCCGGGTCGAACCGGAATATGACGCGAAGGTCTTTTCGGATGTTATCCACTTGAAAGTAGCCAAAGATAATGCAAACGTGGTCGGCTTGGATGCCTCCGAGTATATCCGGAAGGAAAATACAGCAAGACAACCGATTATCGACATCGATTGGAACACTTTTTTCCATTCGGACGTTGAAATAGTCAAAAAGGAACTCGCCTACGTGGAGAATAATCAGCTAGAACAACGGCTGGCACATTATTTGACTGTCCTATCCGTTGAGCATGGCATACCGGGCACCTATGCCGTCGTTGTCGATACAGAAACAGCCGAAGTGATCAAAACCGAGAAGCTGGATTAGCATTGGCACCCAAAATCCATATTGGAATTTCCCTCCTGACATGCCATAATGGAAGTAGGAATAGTGGAATGGTATTGTATGTCGGTTTGTGACCTTAGTCATGTATAGGCCGATTCGAATCGATGCCATGAAACGGAATTCGGATGACTTCAGGATGGCGGGTGTTTGCAATGCTATTGACAGTCGGTACTATCATTGTAATCGATAAAGAATATACGAAAGACAGCGAAAAGTATAAAAGCAAGGTGGTCGATATCGGGGAAGATCACGTCATGATCGACTACCCGACCCATATCGAAACGGGCCGGACCACCTTTATCATCGATGGGACTACATTGCTCGTAACTTTCATCGACCAAAATAAGATTTCCTACGCGTTCAAGACGGAAGTATGCGGTAGGTTGAATAAAGGGATCCCGATGTTGAAGTTGTCATATCCGGGAGACGATCAGCTGTACAAGATTCAGCGGCGCGAATTCGTCCGAGTAGACACCGCAATCGACGTGGCGGTTGAAACGGAGGAAGGTTTCAGCCAGTTTGTCGCGGAAGATTTGAGCGCGGGCGGGATCGCCCTCAATATTCCCCGTAACGTCCCGTTCAAGGAAGAGGATGTAGTCAATTTGACGATCGTTCTCCCTTTCTTGGATAAGGAAATCAAATATGTCCGGACGCTTGCAAAAGTGGTCCGTATTTGGGAGAAGAATGGCCGGACGATCGGCTCCCTTCAATTCGAAGACATCGAAGCCGTCGACAGGCAATATATCATTCGTTTCTGTTTCGAGCGGCAATTGCAAACGAGAAATCGGGAGTCGTAAGATAGGGATTGACATGTTTTTCATTCCAATCAAGACTCATACAAAGGGGAAAGTCTGCATGAACGGGACTTTTCCCTTTTCGATATGATACAATGTTTTCGAATTGACTACGGGGGTAGATGATATGGTAAATGGCATTCAAATTGCGATTGATGGTCCGGCGGGTGCGGGGAAGAGCACCGTTGCCAAAATGGCAGCCGAAAAACTGGGCTTTACGTATATTGATACAGGAGCGATGTATCGCGCGTTGACGCATAAGGCGCTCACCGATCACATAGATATAAATGACGAGGATGCGATGAAGCGCTTGTTACTGCATACGGACATCCACCTGCTTCCATCCGCAAAAGGGCAAGCCGTCCTGTTGGATGGAGAGGATGTATCGGAAGCAATCCGTACCCAAGAAGTGACGAAAGCGGTATCGGCAGTCGCGGCACATCCATCTGTTCGTCTGTTGATGGTGGACAAACAGCGCCAGTTGGCGAACAATAAAGGTGTGGTCATGGATGGCCGGGATATCGGCACGGATGTATTGCCGCATGCGCAATTGAAAATTTTCCTAACTGCTTCTGTAGAAGAGCGGGCGTTGCGGCGCTTTAAAGAAAATGACGGGCGCGGCATCCATACCTCTTTGGAACAATTGCAAGCGGATATAAGCGAGCGGGACCGCGCAGATAGTGAACGGAAAGCATCCCCTCTCCGGCAAGCCGAAGACGCAATCCTGGTCGACTCCACCTCGATGACCATCGGGGATGTCGTGGAAAAAATCAGGGAGCTGGCGGAAGAGAGGATGGTCCGATGAATCTGTATCCTTTCGGAAAGGCGGCCGTCAGCACGCTTTTCTATCCATTGTTCCGCATTAAAGTGATCGGCAGGGAGCATTTCCCGAAAGAAGGCGGCGTCTTGTTATGTACAAACCACATTCATAACTTTGATCCGCCTGTTGTCGGCATCACTTGCCCGCGGACGGTGCATTTCATGGCGAAAGAAGAACTTTTCAACGCGCCTATATTGAAAAGTCTCCTTCCGAGCCTCCAGGCATACCCTGTGAAACGGGGGATGAGCGATCGGGAAGCTTTCCGGAACACGTTGAAGCATCTCCGCTCCGGAAAAGTTGTCGGCCTGTTTCCGGAAGGGACAAGAAGCAAAACCGGGGAACTTGGCAAAGGGTTGGCAGGTGCAGGTTTTTTCGCACTGAAAGGCGATGCCGTTGTCGTTCCGTGTGCCATCATAGGCCCCTACGCACCGCTCCGGCAGTTGAAAGTCGTTTACGGGAAACCGCTGGACATGACCCCGTACCGGGAGCGCAAGGCCTCTGCGGAAGAGGTGACAGAAGTCATCATGGAGGAAATCCGCAAGCTTCAGCAACAAAATAAATGAAAAATGTAAGGGTAAATTTTTGTTTTTATGGATAGATTCGCATACTATAGAGTTAGGATCTTTATGGAGGAGGACTACATAATGACTGAAGAAATGAACTTTGAAACTGAAACGGGCTATAACGAAGGAGATCGGGTTACCGGTAAGGTGACGAAAATCGAAGATAAATCGGTAACGGTTGAAATTCCAGGAGCACCTTTCGATGGTGTCATTCCGATCAGCGAACTATCCAGCCTTCATATCGAAAAGGCTTCCGATGCTGTAGAGGTCGGCCAAGAGCTTGAACTGAGCATTATCAAAGTGGAAGAGGATAATTACGTCCTTTCGAAGCGGAAAATCGATGCGGAAGACGCATGGGACTCCTTGGAAGAGAAATTCAACAATGGGGAAGTCATCGAAACGGAAGTGAAGGACGTCGTCAAAGGCGGACTTGTTGTGGACCTTGGCGTCCGCGGATTCATCCCGGCATCGCTTGTCGAGGACTACTTCGTCGAATCTTTCGATGAATACAAAGGCCGTACGATGACATTCAAGATCGTCGAGATGGATAAAGAGAAGAACCGTTTGATCCTTTCACACCGTGCGGTGATCCAAGAAGAGAAAGCTGCGCAGAAAGAGGAAGTTCTCGAGAACCTGAAAGCCGGTCAAGTGCTGGAAGGAACAGTCCAACGACTCGCTTCCTTCGGTGCGTTCGTTGATATCGGCGGCGTGGACGGACTTGTCCACATTTCCCAATTGTCTCATGAACACATCGAAAAAGTGTCCGATGTATTGAAAGAAGGGGACAAAGTAAATGTCAAAGTCCTATCCGTCGACCGAGATTCGGAACGGATTTCCCTGTCCATCAAAGACACATTGCCTGGCCCTTGGGAAGGAATCGAAGAGAGAGCGCCGAAAGGTTCCATCTTTGAAGGCGTCGTCAAGCGACTTGTCTCCTACGGCGCGTTCGTTGAAGTTCTTCCGGGTGTTGAAGGACTTGTCCATATTTCCCGCATTTCTCACAAACATATCGGTACACCGCATGATGTGTTGCAGGAAGGCCAGAAAGTCCAAGTCAAAGTGCTGGATGTCAATGCGGATGAAAAACGTCTATCGCTCAGCATCAAAGACTTGATTGAAAAAGAAGAAGATAACAACTACGGCGACTATGAAATGCCAGAAGAAGCATCAGGCTTTTCCATTAGCGACGTCATCGGAGATCAGTTGAAGAAATTCTCTGAATGACCCGGTTTAGGTGACAATCAAATTCTTTGAGGTGATGGTGCTTGTACGGGCATCATCATCTTTTTTTGTGTATACTATCAGAAGATAAGCTGGAAGGATGGTAACGTATGACGAAACCAACAGTGGCAATCGTCGGAAGGCCCAATGTCGGGAAATCCACGATATTTAACCGAATTGTCGGCGAGCGAATTTCCATCGTGGAAGACGTGCCGGGCGTGACCCGCGATCGCATTTACAGTTCGGCAGATTGGCTTGCCCATGAATTTAACATAATTGACACAGGTGGGATTGATATCGGGGACGAGCCGTTCCTTGAAAAGATCCGCGCCCAAGCGGAAATTGCCATCGACGAAGCGGACGTGATCATATTCCTGACGAATGGCCGGGAAGGCGTCACAGATGCGGACGAGCAGGTGGCGAAAATCCTGTACAAAACGAAAAAGCCCGTCGTCTTGGCAGTAAATAAAATCGATAACCCGGATATGCGTGAAATGATCTATGATTTCTACTCCCTCGGCTTTGGAGATCCTTATCCGATTTCAGGCTCCCACGGGCTCGGCTTGGGTGACTTGCTCGATCAAGTTGCGGCCAGCTTCCCAGAACCGGGCGCAGAGGATGTGGAAGAGGATACGATTCGTTTCAGCCTCATCGGCCGGCCGAATGTCGGGAAGTCTTCCCTCGTCAATGCCTTTATCGGAGAGGATCGGGTTATCGTCAGCGATGTAGCCGGTACGACGACCGATGCCATCGATACGACCTATGAATACGAGGGGCAAAAGTTCAAGATTATCGATACGGCAGGGATGCGCAAAAAAGGGAAAGTATATGAAAATACCGAGAAATATAGCGTGCTACGCGCATTGAAAGCGATCGAACGCTCCGATGTCGTCCTCATCGTCCTGAACGGGGAGGAAGGAATCCGCGAGCAGGACAAACGCATTGCCGGTTATGCAGAAGAGGCCGGGAAGGGCGTCATGATTGTCGTGAACAAATGGGACGCTGTTGAAAAGGATGACAAGACGATGATTCGTTTCACTGAGGATATCCGGGATAACTTCCAATTCCTTGACTATGCGCCGGTGGCGTTCGTCTCCGCGAAAACGAAACAGCGTGTGAATAGTTTATTCGAAAAAATCATCATGATCAGTGAAAACCATGCGTTGCGCATCCAATCCAGCGTCTTGAATGAAGTGATCGAGGATGCAGTTGCGAGAAATCCGGCTCCGACCGACAAAGGGCGACGTTTGCGCATTTATTATGTCACCCAAGTGGCCGTCAAGCCGCCGACATTTGTTGTCTTCGTCAATGATCCGGAATTGATGCACTTCTCGTACGAACGATTCTTGCAAAATCGTCTCCGTGAATCATTCGGATTTGAAGGAACGCCGATCCGACTCATAACACGGGCGAGAAGCTGATCAAATCGCCACGTCCAGCTTCGGGCGCTAGCCCCCTCGAGTCGCTTCGGTCAAGCCAAAAAGGCAAAAAACGCCTTTCCGGCATGCCCTCCAGCGCTTGTCGGGGCTGAGAAAGCGCCCTGTGCTTTAGTATTAGGAAGGAAGGGTTGACGATGAAAAAAGTTGTTGTACTCGGGGCGGGCAGCTGGGGAACTGCCATCGCCTTCGTCTTGGCCGAAAATGGACATGACTGTCTCATTTGGGCGAGACGTCCCGAACAAACCGATGAAATCAATGCCCGGCATTCGAACGAGTCATATTTGCCGGGCATTCAATTGCCTGCTGCATTGAAGGCCACTTCCGATTTAAAGGCAGCCGTAAATCATGGAGATACGATCATCCTCGCTGTCCCGACGAAAGCGATGCGCGAAGTTTGTGCTGAACTGAATAGGATGGCGGCCGGACCTAAATTGATTGTTCATGTATCGAAAGGGATCGAACCGGATTCGTTGAAGCGGATTTCCGAAATGATCGAAGAAGAGATCGATGCAGCAAAACGGACGGCGGTCGTCGCACTGTCAGGGCCGAGCCATGCCGAGGAAGTCGTGCTGCGCCATCCGACGACGGTGACAGCTGCCTCCAACGACATGGAAGCAGCTGAGCAGGTGCAGGATCTGTTCATGAACCCGTATTTCCGCGTCTACACGAATAATGACCTAGTCGGGGTGGAAATCGGGGCGGCGCTGAAAAACGTCATTGCGCTTGCGGCCGGTGTGTCGGACGGGCTTGGTTACGGCGATAACGCGAAGGCGGCGCTCATTACGAGAGGATTGGCTGAAATCACTCGGCTCGGTGTAAAGATGGGGGCAAATCCGCTCACGTTTTCTGGGTTGACAGGGCTCGGGGACTTGATCGTCACTTGTACAAGCGTCCATTCGCGGAACTGGAAAGCGGGGAACATGCTTGGACAGGGGAATAGCTTGGACGAGGTCATTGCCGGCATGGGCATGATCATCGAAGGGGTCCGCACAGCGAAAGCGGTCCATCAGCTGGCCATCCGCTATGACGTGCCGATGCCGCTATCCGAAGCCCTCTATACCGTTCTGTTTGAAGATGTGCCACCGAAGGAAGCGGTCGATCAATTGATGAAACGCATGAAAAAACAGGAAGTCGAAGATCTCTTCGGCAACCGTTGATGTATGATGAGGAAAGGATGACGACTCTTGTCAGCAATGGATAAGATGTGGCTGTCATTTTACGCGATGGGATTCATGGCGATCTCCATGGGTCTGATTTTCGCGAGCCGCCACAAATTGAACAACCGATTTCTAAAAGCAATCTTTGCCCTCGTGGCTTATTCCCTTCTGATCATTTCGTTTTTTGCCATGGTCTATCTCGTATTTAATGGTCCTACAGGAGGGGCGTAATGACATATATTAAGAAATGGGCTGGCGCTTTCCTTTTGGTCGGTTCTTTGATGCTGTTGACGGGCTGCATGTATCCCGGTGATGATAAGGCGACTCGTGAAATTGCCTATGAAGATCAATTGCAAAGTGTTCAGCAGGCTGTCGATACATATCAGAAGAATTCAGGCGGTTTGTTGCCAATTAAGACCCGTGACCAGGAAACCGATCCGTATATCAAATATCCGGTGGAATTCTCCAAAATCGTACCGGCCTATATGGAGAAGATTCCATCCAATGCCTATGAGAACGGCGGTATCTATCAATATGTGCTGATGGACGTAGAAACCGACCCGGTTGTGAAATTGGTCGATCTTCGCTCAGCGGAACGTATCCGAGAACTGAAACTGCGCCAGAATATTAATAACTCCGTCCCTTTCAAAGAAACGGTCGGGGAGCATGTTTACGCGGTTGATTATAAAAAAATGGGCTTTAAAGAGCCGTTGACGGTACCGAGTCCGTACTCCGATGCCCAACTGCCGATCGTCATCGGTGGCGACGGGGAATTTTATGTAGACTACTCCATCGATTTACATCGGATTTTGCAAAATGAAAACCCGGATGTCCAAGAAGGGGAAGATATCCGTCGTTTGTTGGCAGACGAGTACCCGGTGCTGCCGGCTTATTCTCTTCCTTATACAGTGAATAGTGAAAAGGAACCCGTCTTCCTGAAATAGGCGGTTTTAGAAAAACGTTTCGTGTCTTATGCATGAAACGTTTTTTACTTTCATAAACTACTATGCGCAGAAAAGGAGGACGATGGGATGAAAGAAGAATTGTATGAGAGCTTGGCTAGACGCACAGACGGTGATATTTATATCGGTGTTGTCGGCCCGGTCCGGGTAGGCAAATCGACATTCGTGAAACGGGTCATGGAAGAAGTGGTCATTCCGAATATGACAGAGCCGTCCGACCGAATCCGGGCGCAAGACGAACTGCCGCAAAGCTCACCGGGGCCTGTCATTATGACGTCGGAACCGAAATTCGTTCCGGCACAAGGGACGTCGGTTTCGGTAGGGGAAGGAGATTTGAAGTTCCAGATCCGGCTGGCGGACTGCGTCGGCTATGTGATCGACGGTGTGAAAGGATATGAGGATGAGGACGGTCCGAAATACGTCCATACGCCATGGCATAATGAACCCGTCCCGTTTGAAGAGGCGGCGCGCATCGGGACGGATAAAGTGATCCGTGACCATTCCACAATCGGCATCCTTGTGACAACGGATGGGACGGTGAACAATATTCCGCGTGAGGCGGCGGAAGTGGCGGAAACAGAAATCGTCGGCAAGCTGAAGGAGATCGGGAAGCCGTTCGTCATCGTGTTGAATTCCAAAATGCCTGCGCATGAACGGACGGTCCTGTTGAAGCAGCAGCTGCATGAAACCCATGGGGTGCCGGTCATCGCCATCAGTGCGGACCAATTGAATGCCCAGGAGATCCAATTGATCTTGAAGGAAGCGCTCTACGAGTTTCCGATTTCGGACATCGAATTGCAAAAGCCGGACTGGATGGACGTGCTCGGCAGCGAACATGAGCTGAATGCCTCCATCGACAATGTGATTAATGAAGGATTCCTCGGAGTTTCGAAGATCCGCAAAGTGCAGGAAATTGCGGAAAGCCTGCGGGATCAAGAGCATGTGAAATTTTCCGAAGTCGTCGAAGTCGATGCAGGAAAAGGGAAAGCTACCGTCCGAATTGAAATTGACGAGGGTGCATTCCGGCAAGTGTGCGAAGATATTATGGAGCAGGAGATCGGGACGAAAAAAGATTGGCTCCTCTTTGTAAAAGAGGCCGCCAAAGCAAAGAAATCGTATAATTTATATTCGGAAGCGATTGAAAAGGCGAAGCAAGATGGCTACGGAATCGCCTTGCCGTCGCTACATGATTTCAACCCATCTCCGCCTGAGCTGATCAAACAGAACGACTTCTTCGGGGTTCGGATGAAAGCAACGGCTCCATCCCTGCATGTCATCCGGGTGGATATGGAGGCGGAATTCTCACCGCTCATCGGCTCCGAATTCCATAGCCACCACTTGCTGAAAGAATTGAAACATGCCTACTTGCATGATCGGGATGCCTTGTGGCAAACGTCGCTGTTCGGCACGCCGCTTCATGAGGTGATGAAGGAAAGCATCCGCTTCAAAACGAATTCTGTGCCGTCCCGGGCCAGAAACCGATTGCGTGAAACGATTGAACAAATGGTCAATGATGGGAACAAGGGCATGGTAACATTCATCGTTTGAGCCTAAAAGATCCGTGAAAAACGGATCTTTTTTCGTCTTTTTTGTAGAAACTGCGTCATTATGGGGAAAACTCGATAATATTCTTGCGTCGCAGATGCGGGTATGATACTCTTTTTACAGTGTTATTAGCGGTAACATCCCCTTTTGAGAGGAGGTGAATGGTGTGAATAAAACAGAATTGATTAACTCTGTAGCCGAAACGGCAGGTCTTACGAAGAAGGACGCAACAAAAGCTGTTGAGGCTGTATTCGATACGATCCAGGCGACTCTTGCAAAGGGAGATAAAGTGCAACTGATCGGTTTCGGAAACTTCGAAGTTCGTGAGCGTGCAGCTCGTAAAGGACGCAACCCGCAATCTGGGGAAGAAATCGATATCGCAGCAAGCAAAGTACCTGCTTTCAAAGCGGGGAAAGCGCTCAAGGACGCTGTGAAATAATTGAAAACCCTACATAGGAGTCCATCCATCACCGCTGCTTCAGCGGGCTGATCGGATGGGCTCCTTTTCAGTGGGGTGAGGTGGAATGGGCTGGCCTGAAGGATTTGATTGTAGTGGGGTATCGGCGATTGCTCCGGGTTATCAGCAGTCGCGCGAGCTTTTCAGCATGGCGTTGTCTCATCCAGTTGCCCCAGTCCGCAAAAAAGGTTTGTAAACTGTACGGATATGCGGGAGTATGCTACTATTTTTGTTGTACTAGCTCCCCCAGTGTCAGAGATGCAGGCACAACCGCCCGCACAGGTCCGTGCTGGGAGGATAACCATGCGGGAAGAAATCCCCTCCGGTTAGCTATCAGTACATTCCGATTGAGGAGGTTTCTTACTAAATGCAAGAGTTTGATCAACAAAAAATCGAAGTGGCAGTCAAAATGATCTTGGAAGCGATCGGGGAAGACCCGGATCGGGAAGGATTGTTGGAGACGCCGAAGCGGGTTGCCAAAATGTATGCCGAAGTGTTCGAAGGCATGGGGAAAGACCCGAAAGAATATTTCAAAACCGTATTCCATGAAAATCATGACGAGGTCGTCCTCGTGAAAGATATACCGTTCCACTCGATGTGTGAACATCATCTCGTCCCCTTTTTCGGACTCGCCCATGTCGCTTACATACCGCGTGACGGAGTCGTCGCAGGTCTCAGCAAATTGGCAAGGGCTGTCGAAACGACGGCGAAACGTCCGCAATTGCAGGAGCGGATCACGTCGACAGTTGCCGATGCGATGATGGAAATGCTCAATCCGTATGGAGTTTATGTCGTCATCGAGGCGGAGCATATGTGCATGACGATGCGGGGAATTAAAAAGCCCGGCTCTAAGACAGTGACGACGGTTGCCCGCGGGGTATATGAGCATGATGAGGTAAAGCGCGCCGAAATTCTTTCCCTCATCCGGATGTCCTGAGTGCTTTGCGGCAGTCTCCTCTTCTATGGTATGATGGGGACAACTATTGACAGATGGGAGAGGGGATCATGACACAGCCCGAATATGTCGTCATTAAAGCGAAAGAAGACGGTGTAAATGTCATCGGACTAACAAGAGGAAACAATACGAAGTTTCACCACACGGAAAAGCTTGACCGCGGTGAAGTGATGATTGCCCAATTCACGGAGCATACTTCAGCGATGAAAATCCGCGGAGATGCTGAAATCCACACAGCTTACGGCGTGGTGAGAAGTGAAGGCAAGGAATAATGGCCGCTTGACAATCATGTCGAGGGGCGCCTTTGAATGGAGATCCGATGATGGAAAGACAAAAAATGAAATGGCAAATCGAAAATTACATACTTGAGTTGGAACGCGCCATCCGAGAACCGATTGTCGAACGAGATATTGGAAGTGTGGAAATTGATCCGGATAAGGCGTTCTTTCTTCTGCTGCCATTGTTGAATGGAGAGAGGTGGACGTCGGACTTGAATACGGCTGCCATCGCTGTGGGGGCTGTCCATGCAGCGTTTGAAGCACATGATTCGATTTCCGTACGGTCCGTCTCGACGAGAGAGCAGCAATTGACTGTCTTGGCAGGGGACCATTTCAGCGGGATCCACTACAAACTTCTCGCCTCACTGCCGGATTTCGGACTGATCCGGTCCGTGTCCCGGACGATCGGCCATATAAATGAGATGAAGACGATCTGCCATGAACAAATGCCCGATTCGGATGAGGAACTCCTCATCGCACTTCGGCTGATCGAGGCGGGCTGCATATTGGATTTCCTGAACTTATCCGGATTTTCCCGATATGCTCCGTTTGCCAGCTGTGCGTTGCCTTTGCTTCGTTTGATTGCTATGGAAAAAGAAGATGGATCCATTGTGGATAGCCGATCCGGAGGTACATTGGATATCGAAAGTCATCAGCGTCTCGTCGTCCTTCTGACTCGGCAGTTGCAGGAAGCGGTGGAAGCGGCCGATTTCCTAGCCCCGTTTTTACGGGATGAAATGCAACGGATAGTAGCGCCCCTGACAGGCAAGTTGATCTGACTTCGAGTTACTGGCATGCCTACCGCGGACCGAGCCGTTTTACCCGTTTTCCGGCCACCAATGAAAGAAAAGAGGTAAATCCTTTGACGATTTCTAAAGAACAGAAAGTACATAAAGTATTTGAGAAAATATCCGGTGATTACGACAAGATGAATTCGGTCATCAGTTTTAATCAACATAAGAAATGGCGAGAGGATATCATGAAGCGGATGGCGATCCCGAAAGGGGCCCATGCGCTTGATGTTTGTTGTGGAACGGCGGATTGGACACTTGCCATTTCGGAAGCGGCCGGGCCGGAAGGGAAAGTGGTCGGCCTCGATTTCAGCGAGGGCATGTTGGAAGCCGCCCAGCCGAAAGTGGCGGACCATCCGAATATTACGCTTCAGCAAGGCAATGCCATGTCATTGCCATTTGCGGACGAGTCCTTCGATTATGTGACAATCGGCTTCGGCTTGCGCAATGTCCCGGATTATGCAACTGTCCTATCCGAGATGCACCGTGTGCTAAAACCGGGCGGGATGATCGCCTGTCTGGAAACTTCCCAGCCTGAGGCGCCGGGCTATCGCCAACTGTTCCGGTTTTATTTCCGGTTCATCATGCCGGTGCTCGGAAAAGTGTTTGCCAAAAGCTATAAGGAATATTCTTGGCTGCAGGAATCGGCAAACGATTTCCCGGGCATGAAGCAGCTGGCCCAACTATTTGTCGATGTCGGCTTCCAGGATGTCTCCTATAAATCCTACAGTGGCGGCGCGGCGGCGGGCCACATCGGATACAAACAATAATTACCCCGAGGGAAGTGGATCATTTTGGAAAAAATGAAGTTGATGTCGCTGTATACCAACTTCCGAAAAGACCTCACGTATGTTGAGAAGGAATTGGAGCGCTCGGTCCACTCTTCTTCCCCTGTCATTGAACAAGCTTCTTTGCATTTGCTGCGGGCGGGCGGCAAGCGAATCCGTCCGATTTTCGTCATCTTGGCATCTAAATTCGGTGACTATTCCATGCAAGAGATGGCAAAGGTGGCCGTTTCATTGGAGCTTATTCATATGGCCTCTCTCGTGCATGATGACGTGATTGATGATTCGGATATGCGGCGAGGGATGGAAACTGTGAAAGCGAGATGGGATAACCGGGTGGCGATGTATACGGGCGACTTCATCTTTTCCCGGGCGCTCACCTCGATCGGGGAAATCGAAGTCCAAGCCGTCCATCAGCTCCTGGCCGATACGATGCTGGAAATATGCAAAGGGGAAATTATCCAAATCGAATATCAACAAAAAGTGGATCAATCCATTCGGGATTATTTGCGGCGCATCAAACGGAAGACGGCCCTGCTTTTATCGTCTAGCTGTGCATTGGGCGGCCTCGTCTCCAATGTAGAACCCGCCCTTGTGAAGCGGCTGGGGCGTTTCGGCTACTATGCGGGAATGGCTTTCCAGATTGTCGATGATATTTTGGATATCACATCAACAGACAAAGATTTGGGGAAACCGGCGGGCAGCGACTTGCTCAATGGCCATTTGACATTGCCCATTTTGTATATCAAAGACGATGCGGGATTCCGACCGTATATGGAACAGGCGTTTGACGGCAGTTTGACCGAAAACGGACGGCGTGAAATGCTTGCGTTCATCCGCCGTTCGGGTGCGATTGAAAAAGCGCAGAAAGTGAGCGATCTCTATTTACAGAAAGCGCTGGATGAAATCGAAGCTTTCCCGGACGGAGATGCGAAAAAAGCATTCATGCAAATCGCCGCCTTTATCGGCAAGCGGAAATATTGACTAAAAGTTGAAAGTTCCGTTAGCGGATGGTACGATTTATGAGGATAATTTCCGATACATACAGCATAAGGAGTGAATGGAATGGAAAGAACATTTTTAATGGTAAAGCCTGACGGCGTACAACGTAATCTAATCGGCGAAATCGTGAGCCGTTTTGAAAACAAAGGATTCCAATTGGTTGGCGGTAAATTGATGCAAATCTCACAAGAGCTTGCGGAGCAACATTACGGTGAGCACAAAGAACGCCCATTCTTCGGTGAATTGGTTGAATTCATCACATCTGGCCCAGTGTTCGCGATGGTGTGGGAAGGCGAAAACGTCATCTCGACAGCACGTTTGATGATGGGAGCAACAAATCCGAAAGAATCCGCACCTGGCACGATCCGCGGCGACTTCGCGGTTACCGTCGGCAAAAACATCATCCACGGTTCCGACTCTCCTGAATCGGCAGTTCGTGAAATCGGCCTTTTCTTCAAAGAAGAAGAGCTCGTGTCTTATGACAAATCAATGAACAATTGGATCAACTGATCTGAAAAACAGCCATGCGCACATCGCGTGGCTGTTTTTGTTATACAAAAGTTTTAATTTATCAGTTATAATGTACAGAAGCGCAAGGTATCTGCAGGAATAGCAGTTTGCAGTAGTTAGCGCGCCTGTTGTTTGGATGGATCAATGGATCGGTGGAGCAGGAGGGTGTACATTGGCTGATTATGAGACATTTATCGGAAATATTAAACGGAAAACGGGGATTGATCTGTCGCTTTATAAAGAAGCACAGATGAAAAGAAGGTTGACTTCCCTTTATGAAAAAAGAGGGTTCCGGAATTTCAATGACTATTACTCCGCCATACATAATAATAAAGAAATGCTGGATGAATTTTTGGACAGGATGACGATCAATGTGTCGGAATTTTATCGAAATGCGCAGCGTTGGGACGTGTTGGAAAAGAAAATCTTCCCGAAGCTGCTCGCGAACAATAAAAGACTGAAAATCTGGAGTGCTGCCTGTTCGACGGGAGAAGAGCCCTACACGATCGCCATGGTACTGTCCACTCATATTCCGCTGCGCGACATCTCGGTGTTTGCGAGCGATCTCGACCTCGGCGTATTGGAGAAAGCGAAGGTTGGTCTGTATCCGGAACGGTCGTTGAAAGAGGTCCCCGCCCCGATTATCACGAAGTATTTCAATAATGAGGGCGCCTTCTATCAAGTGAAGGACGAAGTGAAGCGCACCGTGACATTCAAGCAGCATAATTTGCTTGATGATCGATATGACACCGGTTATGACTTGATCGTCTGCCGGAATGTGATGATTTATTTCACAGAAGAGGCGAAGGACCAGATCTACATGAACTTCGCCAACTCGTTGAAACCGGGTGGCATCCTCTTTGTCGGAAGCACCGAACAGATTTTCAATCCGGGAAAATACGGTTTCGAATCAGAAGATACATTCTTCTATCGCAAGATTTGACCTATTGCAAGAATGTTTTCATTATCCGGATATTCCGGATTTTTTTCTATTTACCATGGTCAAAGACCCTTTAGTTTGATAAAGTGCATTCATACAGATGTTATCAAGGCGCCATAGGAGGAAATGAAATGAGATATTTTACGGCCGGTGAATCACATGGTCCACAACTGACGGCAATCATCGAAGGGCTGCCCGCCCAAATGGAATTGACTGCTGAGATGATCAATAAAGAGCTGACAAGAAGGCAAGGCGGTCATGGCCGGGGCAGACGGATGCAAATCGAGAAAGACCAAGTGGAAATCACATCAGGCGTGCGGCACGGCAAGACACTCGGCTCGCCAGTGACGTTGACGGTCGTCAATGACGATTGGAAGCATTGGACGTCGATTATGGGCATCGAGCCGCTTCCGGAGGATACGAAACCGGAAGATATCCGCAGACAGATTACGAGACCCCGTCCCGGGCATGCGGACTTGGTCGGCGGCATTAAATATGGCCATCGCGATTTGCGGAATATACTGGAACGGTCTTCCGCACGGGAGACGACGATGCGTGTGGCAATCGGAGCAGTGGCTAAACAGTTTCTTCGCGAATTGGGCATCCGCACAGTCTCCCATGTGACGGAAATCGGTGGTATTCCGACCAATCCGGATACGTACGCGGGGAAAGGGGCGGAAGAGCTCCGGGAGATCGTTGAGAGCGACCCAGTCTATTGTGCAGATCCGGAAGCATCCCAACGGATGGTCGAAGCGATCGACGTAGCGAAGGAACGCGGCGATACGATTGGCGGCGTCGTGGAAGTGGTCATCGAAGGATGTCCTCCGGGAATCGGCAGCCATGTCCAATTCGATCGGAAGCTGGACGGTAAATTGGCAGGCGCCATGATGAGCATCAACGCCTTCAAAGGTGTCGAAATCGGCCTCGGTTTCGAAATGGCGAAGAAATATGGAAGTGAAGTGCATGATGAAATCGCCTGGGATGCGGAGCGCGGCTATTATCGGAAGTCCAATCGTCTCGGGGGCCTGGAAGGCGGCATGACATCGGGTATGCCGATTGTCATCCGCGGGGTGATGAAACCGATCCCGACCCTTTACAAACCGTTGGAAAGTGTCGATATAGATTCCAAGGAGCCGTTTGTCGCTACGATCGAGCGTTCCGACCCGTGTGCAGTGCCCGCTGCGTCCGTCGTTGCGGAGCATGTCATCGCGACAGAGCTGGCGAAAGCGATCATGGACGAGTTCCGCTCCGATCGGATGGATGCCTTGCAACAGGATATAGAAGCGTACAGACGCTATACAAAGGAGTTTTAAACTGTGGGGAAACTAACCGTCGAGATCAAAGACTATGAATATGATGTCCATATCGGAGAGGATGCATATTCTTTATTTGCCACAGCGTATGCGCCTCTTTTGGATAGTGCCGATCGCATCGGCATCATCGTGGATGAGAATGTCGCTGGGCTCCATTTGTCCCTCCTGCAAGATGCGTTGCGTAAAACCGGCAGGGATATCGTTGTCAAAACGGTTCCGGCAGGGGAGAGTTGCAAATCCCCGGCTGTCTATATCGAATGCCAATCCTTTCTCCTGCAACATCATTTCACGAGGAATTCGCTTCTTATCGCATTCGGTGGGGGAGCTTGCGGCGATTTAACCGGATTCGTTGCCGCGACGTTCATGCGGGGCATCCGCTATATCCAATGCCCGACGACGATTCTCGCCCATGACAGCGCAGTCGGGGGGAAGACGGCCATCAATATGCCGGAAGGGAAGAACATGGTCGGCTCTTTCCATCAACCGTCTGGGGTCCTTTTCCAGACGGGCCTCTTTGAAACATTGCCGGCACGCGAAATCCGATCCGGCATGGCGGAACTTCTGAAACATGCGTTCATTTCAGACAAGGACTGGACAGACGCTTTGCTATCCAACCCGACTTTTTCAAAGCCGTCGGTCGGCTGGCTGGCGACGGAGCTATTGAAAGGTATCGAGGTCAAAGCGCATATCGTTGCGGAGGATGAATTCGAGCATTCGACTCGGAAATTCCTGAATTTTGGCCATACG
Source organism: Sporosarcina sp. FSL W7-1349 (assembly GCF_038003045.1). Taxonomy (NCBI): domain Bacteria; kingdom Bacillati; phylum Bacillota; class Bacilli; order Caryophanales; family Caryophanaceae; genus Sporosarcina; species Sporosarcina sp. FSL W7-1349. Next base: position 1,085,795 of record NZ_JBBOOK010000001.1, on the reverse strand, counting down.
TTCGGCCATGCCGTTGAAGCGGTTTGCGGTTTTGGAGGCTTGAGTCATGGGGAGTGCGTCATGATCGGGATGGCATACAGCCTAATTTTGAGCGAAGGGCAGGAAGGGTCGATCGACCAAGACGTGACGGAACGCTTCATCCGATTCGCTTTGGACAACGGCTATACATTCCGGCCGGTGCACGAGCATACATTCGAAGAATTCCTCAGCTATATGGAAAAGGACAAAAAAGCGTCATTCGGCAAATTGAATTTTGTTTTGTTGAAAGAAGTGGGAAAACCGTATGTCACAGAGCTCTCAAAAGAACAATGTGAACATGCGTTTGATATAATTAGAGAGAGAACGGAGGGGGAACCGAGCCGATGAAAGTGAGAGGGTTCCGCGGGGCGACGACCGTCCAGCAAGATGAAGAACTAGCCGTCCTCCAAGCGACGGAAGCACTCGTGCTTGATATGGCGAAGGCGAATAATGTAGACCCAGAGGATATCATTTCTGTTATGATATCGACAACTGTTGATGTCAAGTCGGCGTTTCCGGCGAAAGCGGTCCGTACCATCGAGGGGTGGAAATACGTCCCGGTCATGTGCTTCCATGAAATGGATGTGCCCGGGGGATTGCCATTGTGCATCCGGGTGCTGATGCACGCGAATTCGGACATTCCGCAACATGAGGTGGAACATGTATATCAGAACGAAGCAGTGAAATTAAGACCCGATTTACAAAAATAATACGTAATGTATGGACAGGTGGGAAAAACGATGAAATGGAAAAAGGAACTCGGTGGAATGAGACCGTACAAACCAGGCAGATCGATTGAAGAGGTGATGCAGGATTATGGATTGACTGAAGTCCATAAATTGGCTTCCAATGAAAATCCATATGGCTGCGCGCCTTCGGTCAAGGAATTCATACGCGAAGGGTTGCTACATCCTGAAATTTATCCGGAAGGCCATGCGGGGGGATTGCGTACTAAATTGGCCAATAAACATCAAGTGGGCGAGGATTTCCTTCTGTTCGGTAACGGGTCGGATGAAATCGTGTCCATCATTTCCCGTTCCCTGCTTGGACCGGATACGAATACAATCATGGCGACACCAACGTTTCCGCAATATGCACATAATGCGAAAGTGGAAGGCGCTGAAGTGAGGGAGCTGCCATTGGTCGACGGGCAGCACGATCTGGACGGATTTTTGCAGGCAATCGATGAGAACACGTCAGTGATTTGGGTCTGCAATCCGAACAATCCGACTGGGAATATCATTCCGGCGGGCGTTTTGGAAAGCTTCTTGGCGCAAGTGCCGGATCATATCCTTGTCGTCTTGGATGAAGCATATTTTGAATACATTACAGAGCCTTCATATGTAGATTCCATCCAGCTGATTGACAAATTTCCGAATATCCTGGTCCTTCGTACGTTCTCGAAAGCATACGGATTGGCGGCATTCCGGGTGGGCTATGCGGTTGGGCAGCCAGCGATCATCACAGAGCTGAACAAAGTGCGGAATCCATTCAATAACAATACGCTTGGTACTGCCGTAGTGGAAAAAGCGTTGGAAGACGAGCAATTCATCGCGAACTGCCGGGAATTGAACCATATTCAACGAGAGCGTTTCAAAGAATTCGCTGAGGCAAACGATTTGGATATTTTCGATTCTCAGGCAAATTTCGTACTGATTCAAGTGCCGGCAGATGCGGATGAAGCATCCGAATATTTATTGCAATACGGTTATATTGTCCGTAGCGGGAATGCGCTGGGCACGCCGGGCTATGTCAGGGTTACGGTCGGTTCGGAAGAGCAGAATAGCGGATTCTTCCAGGCGATGTCTTCGTTAATTTCCGAAAAAGGCAGGCATCCGGTAAAGTGAGAGTAGCAATCATTGGACTAGGCTTGATCGGCGGTTCACTCGGTCTTGCCATCAAACGGAATCCTGCTATCCACGTAACAGGATTTGACCGGTCGTATGCGACGGCGGATGAAGCATACCGCCGTGGCATTATTGACGCTATTGCTCCATCCGCGGAATCCGCTTGTTCGCAAGCGGATTTCATCATCTTCGCGACACCGGTCAATACGACCGTTTCCCTTCTGTCTGACGTGCCGCGCTGGGAGTTGAAAGAGGGCGTCATCATGACGGACACGGGGAGCACGAAACAGCCTATTATGGAAGCGGCCCAAGTGTTGCGGGACAAAGGCTGGACATTCATCGGGGGGCACCCGATGGCGGGTTCTCATAAGAGTGGCGTTTCAGCGGCCAAAGATCATTTATTCGAAAATGCTTATTACATTTTGACACCATCCGAAAGAGCTTCTGCGGACCAAGTGGAGAAACTGAAGGATCTGTTGTCGCCGACAAAAGGGAAGATTGTCGTCTTGGATGCGGAAGATCATGATCGCATGACGGCCATCGTCAGTCACTTCCCGCATATCGTCGCTTCCTCATTGGTCGGCCGGCTGGCAGATCAGCAGGAAGGACAGCCTTTCGTCAAGAAACTGGCGGCGGGCGGCTTCCGTGATTTGACGCGGATCGCATCTGCCGACCCGGTCATGTGGCGGGATATTACCATCCAGAACCGGGAAGAATTATTGAACCAGCTGAATGGCTGGATCGAGGAGATGGGCAACATCCGGGAAATGCTGGAGACGAATGATCCCGAGCAGATTTATGATTTCTTTGCCGAGGCGAAGAAATTCCGGGATGAATTGCCGTCCACTCGTGAAGGAGCGGTCCAAGGAGCGCTCTATATGACGTTTGATCTACATATCGATATTCCGGACACTCCCGGAATTGTTTCAGAAATCACGAAAATATTGGCAGAAGAGCGGATTAGCTTGACGAATATCCGGATTGTGGAAACGAGAACGGATGTCTACGGAATCCTCGTGATCAGTTTCCAGACGGCGGAAGACCGGAAGCGGGCGAGGGCAGCCTTGTCGAAAGCGACGGATTATTCGATGCAAATCATCTAAGGGAGGAATCGCTTCATGGTGGAAAAGAGGACGGTAGCGTTTCACAAACCGCGATTGGACGGCGAGCTCCGGGTGCCGGGGGACAAGTCGATTTCCCACCGCGCTATCATGCTTGGTTCCATTGCGAAGGGTAGGACGAATATTTCCGGTTTTCTCGAAGGGGAAGACTGTCTGCGGACGCTTGAAATATTCAAGCAGCTTGGCGTTTCGATTGAGCGGAGCGGGACGGATGTGTCGATTGACAGCCCAGGCATGGCGGAATGGAAAACACCGGCGGATGCGTTATACGCGGGGAATTCAGGGACGACTGCCCGGCTTATGCTCGGCATATTGGCTGGCTCTTCGGTCGAATCGGTTCTGACTGGAGACGAGTATTTATCGAAACGGCCGATGAAACGGGTGACGGTTCCTCTCTTGTCGATGGGTGCTTCCATAGCAGCGGAAGGGCCTGACAGCGATCTGCTGCCGCTACGGATTAAGGGGATGGCTTCTTTGCGGGCGATTGATTATCAAATGCCGGTGGCCAGTGCCCAAGTGAAGTCTGCTATCCTATTCGCAGGTTTACAAGCGGAAGGAACGGTTACAGTTTCAGAAGAGACGGTTTCCCGCGATCATACGGAGCGCATGCTGCAGCAATTCGGTGTAGACTTGCAGCGGGACGGGAATTCGGTTTCTTTGAAAGGCGGCCAGTCGTTGGCAGGGACGGATGTCCTCGTGCCGGGCGATATTTCCTCGGCGGCATTTTTCATGGTAGCAGCGGCTATGATTCCAGACAGCGAAGTCGTCTTCGTCGATGTCGGGCTGAATCCGACACGCACCGGTATCCTCGATGTATTGGAAGCGATGGGAGCCCAAATCGAGTATATAGAGGAGAAAGGACAGCAGGGCGAGCCGTATGGGACGGTCCGTATTTCCCATGCCGCCCTGCGAGGGACGGAAATCGGCGGCGATATGATCCCAAGGCTGATCGACGAATTGCCGACCCTCGCCCTCCTTGCGACACAGGCGGAAGGCAGGACGGTTATTAAAGATGCGGAGGAACTGCGCGTGAAGGAAACGGATCGCATTAAAGCAGTCACGACCGAGCTGAAGAAGCTGGGCGCGTCCATTGAGGAGACGGAAGATGGTATGATCATCGAAGGGCCGACCTCTCTTACGGGTGGGACATTGTCCTCTTACGGGGACCATCGCCTCGGCATGATGGCTGCCATTGCCGCGCTTGCCGCGTCCGATGCCATAACGATCGAGGACCCGGCGTGCATCGCCATTTCCTACCCGTCCTTTTTCGAAGATCTGGAAAAATTGACGGGATCCGAAGACGCTGAATAATAATTGGCCGGTGTATATATCGCGAAAGAACAGGTGAAAATATGGGGCAGTTACAGGAAGTCGAAACGTATCTATTGGACGGCGATCTCGATGCACTTCAGCGGGCGATCGATAAGCTGGAAGCGTCGACAGATTTCGATGCGCTCTATGACGTCGCCGGTTTGTTAAGTGAATATGGTTTCATTCAGGAAGCGGATCGTCTGTACGGAATCTTACGGGTTCATCTTCCGGATGAGGCCCAATTAAAAATTGACAGGGCTGGAACGCTCCTGGAGCTTGGGGAAGAAGATGAGGCCCTTCTTCTCTTGTCAGATGTGAAACCTGATGACGAAGAATACGTCCAGGCCTTGCTTGCGCTTGCGGATTTTTACCAAATGACCGGCATGGCGGAAGCGGCAATCGGTAAGATCAAAGAAGCCCATTCACTTGTTCCGCATGAGCCCATCATCCGTTTTGCTTATGCGGAGTTGCTGTTGGATGCGGGAAAGTATGCGGAAGCGGCACGTTTTTATCTGGATCTCTTACAAGAGACCGATGAAATGGGGGGTGTCAGCATTGCCTCCCGGCTCGCTGAAGCCTATAGCGCAGGAGCTGCCTATGAAGAAGCGATTCCCTATTATGAGGAATTGCTTGAATCGCAGGCGACTCCGGATATTTTATTCGGCGCGGCGTTTGCCTATTACCAGACCCGGCAGGCGGAACGGGCCATACGTTTGCTGACAGAATTGATCGAAATGGATCCGGACTACTTTTCCGCCTATATGCTCATCGGCCAGTCGCATGCTTTGGCGGAGAACGACCAGAAAGCGTATGAGTGGTTTTTGGAAGGTATCAAGCGGGATCCTTTCGACAAGGAACTCCGGCTTGCGGCGGGCAAGTCCGCTTTGAAGTTAGGCCTTCCGGATGAAGCGGAACAGCAATTGGAAGAAGCGCTCGCACTAGATCCCGAGTATATCGAGCCGATCATCACCCTTGCCTCGTTGTATAATGAAAGAGAAAAAGACGAGGAATTGCTAAGTTTGTTGGCAGATCCGAACGGGGAAATTGGCGACATTCCAATCCTTCATGCGTTCTTGGCTTATGCCTATCAACGGTTAGAACAATTTGAAGAGGCATACGCATTCTATGGTAAGGCATATGATGGGATGAGAGAGGATTTCGGGTTTCTTGAACGCTATGCCAATTTCCTGTTGGAAGAAGGCCGGCGCAAAGAGGCGCTCGCAATCGTCCGAGAGTTGGTCGAGCTCGATCCTGCTAATGAGAATTGGAGGGCTTTTTTGGAAGCGCAAACTGACGAGGAGGTGTGATATGACGGCCATGATTCCTGTCACAGCGAAAAAGGACTTCGTTCGTTGGTTCTTGAAACGGTATAAATTGAAACGCCGTGAATGTGTGTGGATCTTGAATTATCTACTAAGCCATGAGCACCTTCTGCAGAACGTACATTTCACGGATGAGGCGCATTATTGTCCACGGGCAATGGTCATGTCGACAACGGATTCCGAAAGTATCCCGTTCCGTTTTTACAAGGGGAATTTGATGACAGCGGATGCCGAAAAATCATTCCATGATCTTCGGCTGCATCCGGATGACAAGATGTATATCCAATTGAATTTCCCGAATAGCCATGCCTGTCCGCAATATGCAAGCGTCCGTGAGGAAAATCCGTTTCTCCCAGCCTATTTGCAAGTAAGTGAAAGCGATCGGAAACTGGCGGAGCGATTGATTGAAGAGAGTATCGAATCGATGACGCTGGAATCATTGATGAAACGAGTCGATGAGGCATTGGATTCCAATGACAGGGAACGGTTCATCAAGCTATCTGCCATGCTGAACGATATGAAATTATCAAAAAACTGATGACTCCATCCTTTTTAGATGGAGTCGTTTCATCATGTGTAAAGGGGGAATTCAAATGAATTGGACTGCCAAGGAACTGGATACCTATTTGCAACAAACGGAATACATCGACACATTGCTCGTCCCCCTCATCAAGGTGGAGACAGATTTGGAGAAGATGAAAACCGCGGCGTCTTCCTCGGACTTCCTTATGAATTTGACGATGTTCATCGAAACACAATTCAAAGGACGGATGGTGCTGGTTCCGCCGTTTTCCTACACGCCTTCCGTCGATCTGGAGCAGATGGGCAAAACGTGGTCGGAAGACTTATCCCGGATGCCGTTCAAACATATTTTCTTCCTGACGACAGATCCGGATTGGACAAGCATGGAGCTTGCAGGAGAGGTGATCTGGCTGCCCGCCATTCCTCTTGAAAGCATGGACGCCAAACTGCGGCAGTCCATTATGGAAGATCAGATTCGCCAATTGGTGCCAAAATTCTCTGCAGCATGGGCAGGGCAATGAAGAAAATGAGCTTTGGACAAGTTATAGTAAGTTGAACTATTTGAAATAAATAAATAATTTGTAATGGACGGCTTCAGGGAATGCAATCACGAAGAACGGCCTTTGTGCCAAAAAGCGTAGCGCTTGGTAACAGGAGAATGTCTTAATTTTTGCAAAGTGCGTGGAAATACGGCAAATCGAGCGCTTCGTGGCTCGATTCGCCATGTTCATCAAAAATTCAAGATTTGTTCACAATCTGAAATACGTATGGAAAGCATGATTGAATTTCCCTACGCATTGATATATCATAGATATGTCCTAGTATTACAATTAGAAAAAGCATGTCCGTTGGACTGACCTTTAAGTAAGAGGAGGGAAATTGATGAGCAAGAAAGTGTCTAGACGCCAATTCCTTAGCTATACATTGATGGGTACGGGCGGCTTCATGGCTTCTGCAATGCTGATGCCAATGGTTCGCTTTGCAATCGATCCGGTCTTGCAAGCTTCTGGTGGCGGTGATTTCATCCCGACAGAGCATAAGGCGGACGATCTTACGGAGGAGCCGGTTCGTGTCGACTTTACGATCAAGGATCGACAAGATGCTTGGTACAAGTCCGACGTATCCAACACGGCTTGGGTCTATAAAGAAGGCGATAAAATCATCGCGCTTTCCCCTGTCTGTAAGCATTTGGGTTGTACGGTGAACTGGGGAGGGGACCCTGCGCATGCGAATGAATTCTTCTGCCCATGTCACGCAGGACGTTACTTGAAAAACGGTGAAAACGTAAAAGGGACCCCGCCAATCGGTCCACTTGACGAGTATGAAGTCGAAGTGGTAGATGGGCTTGTCTATCTCGGGAAAACAATACCGAACACATTAGTCTAAAAAGTAAGGGGGTACGACCGAAGTGCTGAATAAAATTTATGACTGGGTTGACGAACGGTTGGATATCACCCCGATTTGGCGCGATATCGCTGACCACGAAGTACCTGAGCACGTAAACCCTGCACACCACTTTTCCGCATTCATTTATTGTTTCGGGGGATTGACGTTTTTCGTCACTGTCATCCAGATCTTATCCGGTATGTTCTTGACGATGTATTATACACCGGACATTGAAAATGCTTGGAAATCCGTTTACTATCTTCAAAATGAAGTAGCTTTCGGTGAAATTGTGCGCGGGATGCACCACTGGGGGGCATCGCTAGTCATCGTCATGATGTTCCTACATACATTACGTGTATTCTTTACAGGTTCTTACAAGAAGCCACGTGAATTGAACTGGGTTGTCGGCGTGTTGATTTTCGCTGTCATGCTTGGTCTCGGTTTCACAGGCTATCTACTACCATGGGATATGAAAGCATTGTTCGCTACGAAAGTAGGGATCGAGATTGCCGCTTCCGTCCCATTCATCGGGGAATCGATCAAAATCCTTCTCGCAGGGGACTCGACTATTCTCGGTGCACAAACATTGACACGTTTCTTCGCGATTCATGTATTCTTCTTACCGGCTGCTTTGCTTGGGTTGCTTGCGGCACACTTTATCATGATCCGAAGACAAGGTATTTCCGGACCGCTATAAGAAATCGAATAGGTCCAACGCTGATTTTATTTAAGGAGGGGACACTATGCAGCGCGGTAAAGGGATGAAGTTTGTCGGGGACTCACGTATCAAGGCTGAAGGCAAGATGCCGAACGTCCCGAAAGACTACTCAGAATATCCTGGTAAAACGGAAGCATTCTGGCCGAACTTCCTTTTGAAGGAATGGATGGTCGGAGCTGTTTTCCTCATCGGTTACTTGATCTTAACAGTCGCTCATCCGTCTCCGCTTGAACGTCAAGCAGATCCGACGGACACGACATATATGCCGGTTCCGGACTGGTACTTCCTTTCGATGTACCAATTGCTGAAATATGAATTCGCTTCCGGACCATGGAACGTCGTCGGTGCGATCATCATTCCTGGACTGGCTATGGGTGCTTTGATGCTCGTGCCATTCATGGACACAACGAAAGAACGCCGTCCGTTAAAACGCCCGCTTCCGACAGCATTCATGCTATTGACTTTCGCAGCACTTTTCTATTTGACTTGGGAATCTTATGTGAACCATGACTGGGAAGCTGCAAAAGCACAAGGTGCGATTGTTGAAGAGGTCGAATACGATGCTGAAGCAGAAGGTTATCAAATCTATGCCGCTTCTACTTGTATCGGCTGTCACGGCGATGCCTTCCAAGGCGGACTCGGTAAACCGCTTGCGGGTACCGGTTTGTCTCCGGAAGAAATCGTAACGATTGCCCATGATGGGATTGGCGACATGCCTCCTGGAACATGGGATGGCTCGGAGGAAGATCTCCAAGTCATGGCTGAATTCATCTCAGAATTGGGTAACGAAGAGTAATACGGATAAGATCGGATGCCTAATCTGCGTTCCGATTCATCCGAATAAAAAAGAGTCAGGAAACTGGCTCTTTTTTTCATACATACAAGTTATTTATCAAACCAATCGGAGAGGTGTCCATGAGTTCCATATTCAGACTGGGTTGGTCGATATTATCACATAAATCGTTTCTATGGATTTTGTTATATGTCAACATATTCGGCACGGTGTACGGATACTATTGGTATATGTGGCAGCTCCAGATAACGGAACCGCTTTTCTGGATTTTCGTACCGGATAGTCCGACAGCCAGCCTGTTTTTTTGCTTGGCGCTCCTTGGCTGGATTGTGGGCCGGAATTTCAAACTAGTGGAAGCGCTCGCTCTTATCACTTTAGTGAAATATGGTCTGTGGGCCGTCGTCATGAATATGATGACGCTTTGGGAGACAGGGTCCATCGGTCCGGAAGGCTGGATGCTTGTCGTCTCCCATTTTGCCATGGCGGTACAAGCGGTATTGTACAGCTCATTTTACCGGTTTGGCATCGTTCATATCGTATTGGCTGCCATCTGGACATTGCATAATGATGTGATTGACTATGTGTTCGGTCAAATGCCGATTTACTATGACATCATGAAGTATATGCAGCCAATCGGTTATTTCACATTCTGGCTCTCCTTGGCGTGTATTTGGCTGGCCTTCTGGATTTGGAGAAAGCGACCGAAATCGAAATAGCAAATAGTTGCGGTTCCGTCTGGGGCATACTAAAATAAAGAGTAGAGAGAAAGGGGAGGAAACTGAAAATGTTTTGGATTTACTTCGCAGCAATTATTATCTTGCCGCTCTATGCTCAATTCAAAGTAAAAAGTACGTATAAAAAATATGCAAAAGTTCGCTCGACATCCGGTATGACGGGTGCGGAAGTGGCTCGGCTCATTTTGGACCACAACGGACTGCACAATGTGAAAGTCGTGGAAGGCCAAGGATTTCTGAGCGATCATTATAACCCGCTTACGAAGACAGTTGCTTTGTCACCACAAAACTATCGCGAAGCATCGGTTGCGGGAACAGCGGTCGCAGCTCACGAGGTCGGACATGCGATTCAAGATAAGGAAGCCTATTCATTCTTGCGTTTGCGCCATCGGATGGTGCCTGCCGTCAATTTGACTTCCAATGCTTCTTGGATTTTCATCATGATTGGCCTTATTTTCTCCAACTTGAATTCCATGCTGTTGATCGGGATTGTTCTGTTGGCGGTTGGGGTCGTCTTCCAACTTGTCACATTGCCAGTGGAGTTCAATGCATCCAGCCGTGCGATGAATCAAATCGTGGAGCTCGGTGTTATCCGCAATGAGGAAGAACCGCACGCGAAAAAAGTGTTGAGCGCCGCCGCAATGACTTATGTCGCAGCAGCAGCTGTCGCCGTGTTGGAGCTAGTCCGCCTTATCTTGATTTTCACGAACAGAGAATAAGCAAAAGGCTGTCCGGAAAAGGACAGCCTTTTTGGTTCCTTGAGGAGGTGACAGTCACCGATCGATTGGCCGTTTTTGTTCATCTAGGGTGAAGCCTTCTCCCATGACATCATAGACATCCGTCAAGGTGACGAAGGCATGGGGATCGACTGATGTGATGATGTTTTTCAATCGCATGATCTCATTTCGCCCGACTACACAATAGAGGATTTCTCGATCGCCTTTTGTGAAATGTCCGTACCCTCGGAAAACGGTTACGCCTCGTTCCATGTCCAAGGTGATTTTTGTCGCGATGGCGTCTTGATTCTCCGAAATGATGAAGGCTCCCCTGGCGGCATAGGCCCCTTCTTGTACGAAGTCAATGACACGCGCGCTGACGTAAAGGGCGACTAACGTGTACATCATCGAGCGGTGATCTAGATAGACGATCCAGGAAACGGCCATGACAAGTGCATCGAAGAGGAACATTGTTTTCCCCATGCTCCAGCCGATGTATTTATTTATCAGCCGCGCGATAATGTCGACACCGCCCGTCGTTCCACCGTTGCGGAAAATGATGCCAAGTCCGACTCCGATGAAGACACCGGCAAAGAGGGCGACGAGGAACATATCATCTTGTAAATGGATATCGATCTGGTATTTCATGAACACTTTCAGGAAAACGGATACGGCAACGGTTCCGATAATCGTATAGATGAACATCCGCCTGCCGAGCAGTTTCCAGCCGAGGAAAAACATTGGGATGTTCAATACCAAGTTCATGATGGCAGGATCCCAGTCGAATGCGAAAAGCAAAATGAGCGTGATTCCGGTGAAGCCGCCTTCTGCCAAAGCATGCTGGATATTGAAATGGACAAGGCCGAAACTGAAAATGGCTGCGCCGAGAATGATGAATATGATATTTTTGATTTTAATTGTTTCGAGCAATCGTTGCACTCCCTTCATTTTGGTACAATAAAGCCATTATCAATGATATTTTTTATTTTGACAATATTGGTGGTAATGAATACGATGAGGTAGGGAGTTGACGTTTATGCAACAAGCGAAGACATTGGAACACTTGCAACAAGAAGTCGATCAATACATAAACGGTTTCAAGGAAGGATACTTCCCCCCGATGGAACTGCTGGCCCGGCTCACGGAGGAGTTGGGGGAGCTGTCGAGGGAAGTGCAGCATGTCTATGGAATGAAAAAGAAAAAGCCGGAAGAAGCGGTCCGTTCAATGGAAGAAGAGGTGGGCGATTTGTTTTTCGTTCTCGTCTGCTTTGCTAATTCCCAAGGCATCAGTTTGGAAGATGCATTGAGCACTGTCCTGCAGAAGTTTAAAGTGCGGGATGCCGATCGCTGGACTAAAAAGGAGGAACCGAAATGACAATCAAAGTGGCAATCGCAGGAGCACGGGGCCGTATGGGCACGACTGCAATCCAAGCGATCACTGAAGCGCCTGACATGGAAGTGGTGGCAGCGCTCGATTATAAATTCGAAGGGCAATATATCAAGGATGGGGAAATCGTATCGGACGGAGGCGGAATTCCGATTTACACTTCGCTTGCCCATTTGGCCGATTTTGACAAGCCGGATGTCTTGCTTGATGTGACAGATCCAGACGCTGTTTTCCAAAATGCGACGGAGGCTATATCATTTGGCATCCGGCCAGTAATCGGTACGTCGGGCTTGACTGCCGAGGAGATTGACACATTGATCGATATGGCGCATAAAGCCCAAATCGGCGGCATCATTGCGCCGAACTTCTCTATCGGTGCCGTTCTGATGATGAAATTCTCTGTAATGGCAGCCCGTTATCTTGGGGATGTCGAAATTCTGGAGATGCACCATGACCGCAAACTGGATGCACCGTCCGGAACCGCGGTGAAGACGGCGGATATGATCAAGGAAGTCCGGACGCCGCATATCCAGGGCCATCCGGAAGAGCAGGAGCATCAACCAGGAGCGCGCGGTGCCGATGTGGATGGCATGAAAATCCATAGTATCCGCCTTCCAGGACTGCTTGCCCACCAGCAAGTGCTGCTCGGCGGCGAAGGAGAACTGCTGAGTATTCGCCATGATTCATTCGACCGCAAGTCTTTCATGCCGGGGATTATCATGGCGATTCGTCACGTCATGGAAGGGGAAGACTTCATCTATGGATTGGAGAATATTATCGAGTAAAATAGGATCCAGAAGGGGGAGCGCTTGTGAATAAGCTGAAAGTGGGAGTCATCTGCTACCCTTCCTTAGGCGGTTCCGGCGTTGTCGCAACGGAACTTGGTAAAAAGATGACGGAGCGGGGCCATGAGATGCATTTCATTTCATCAGGCCGCCCTTTCCGACTCACTGAAGAAAATCCCCGCATCTTTTTTCATGAAGTGAAAATCGAAGGGTATTCCGTTTTCAAATATCCCCCCTATGATATCGCGCTCGCCAACGAAATTGCGCAAGTGATCGTGGAGGAACAACTGGATTTGCTTCATGTCCATTATGCGGTGCCTCACGCGATTTCTGCATCGCTTGCGAAGGATATGGCCCAATCCGATATCGGTATCATCACGACGCTGCATGGAACAGACGTCACAATTCTCGGGCATGATCCAGGTTTGCGCAATACAGTCCGTTACGGCATCAACAAGTCGGATCGGACGACCGCGGTCTCCGACTGTCTCGTGCAGGAAACGATGGAATTGATCCGGCCAGATGGTCCGATTACGCGAATTTATAATTTTATCGATGAAAATCGTTATTATCCGGTCGACCCGGGTCTGCTCAAGCAGGAACTCGGAATCCGCCGGGAAGAAAAAGTGATTATTCATATTTCGAATTTCAGGGAAGTGAAACGGATTCCGGATGTCATTATGAGTTTCCAAAAAGTGGTCGAACAAATGGCCGATGTCAAATTGCTGCTTGTCGGAGAAGGTCCGGAAAAACTGGAAATGGAAAGGCTCGTTGAGGAATTAAACCTTGAGCGCCACGTCATCTTCACTGGAAAACGGGATGATTTGCCTGAATTGCTCGCAATCAGCGATGTCATGTTCCATCTGTCCGAAAAGGAAGCGTTCGGCTTAGTTCTGCTGGAAGCACTCGCTTGCGGGGTGCCGTCCATCGCGACGAAAATCGGCGGCATTCCGGAAGTGATCGAGGACGGGGTCAACGGATTTCTCGTGCCGCTTGGCGACTGCGAGACAGCGGCGGCCAAGGCGATCCTGTTGCTGAATGACAATGCGTTGCTTGATACGTTTAAAAGCCATGCCTTGGCGATTGCGAAAGAAAAGTTCAACACGGAAACGATTGTTTCCGAATATGAAACCATTTATTACGAGGTGGCGGGAAAAGCATGATCGAACAATTCGGGACCCCGGCAGGAAAGAAGGCCATTGCGGCTCTGGAAAAGGAAGGCTACGAAGCGGTCTTTGTCGGGGGGGCTGTGCGGGATTTCCTGCTCGGCAAGCCGGCAAAGGATTTCGATATTGCGACATCAGCGGAACCGACTGAGGTAAAGGCGGTGTTTCCAAATACCGTCGACGTCGGGATTGCCCATGGCACCGTACTTGTCTTGCTCGACGGGGAAGCGATCGAAGTGACAACGTATCGGACGGAAGGGACGTATTCGGATCATCGGCGGCCGGATGAGGTCCAATTTGTCCGGTCGCTGCAGGAGGATCTGGCACGCCGGGATTATACAATCAATGCGCTGGCAGTGACGCGGGAAGGCAAATTGATTGATCTGTTCGGGGGGAAAGACGATCTGGAGCTGGGCGTCATCCGGGCGATTGGCAAGGCCACGGAACGGTTCGATGAAGACGCTCTTCGGATGGTCCGGGCCATCCGTTTCTCTTCCGTGCTGGATTTTACGATCGAGGACAATACTTGTGAAGCGATCGGGAAGAAGAAAGCACTCCTTCGGCATATCGCCATTGAACGGATTAAAGCTGAGATGGATAAGCTGTTTACCGGAATAAACCCCGTAAAAGCGTTTCGCTATGCAGCCGACACAGGACTGAGCGGAGTTTTGCCGCTTTTTCCGGAAGACGGAGCAGCACTTGCTCGGACAGCCCCGTACGAAACAGCATCGGAAGGCTGGGCCAGTTTGATGGCCGCCGGAAAATTCGGATCTTCCGAAGTGGCACGGGCTTATAAATTATCCAATCGGGAAAAGGAGTTTCTCCATAATGTCGAGGACTTGATGGAAAAACGGGGGACCCGTCCGTATACTGTGGAGGATTTCTATACATATGCGATGGATGTCCTTCTCGTCTGTGAAAAGCTTCTTCGCAAATTGGCTCCGAGAATCGAGCCGACTTCATTCGAAGAAATGGAAAGAAGGCACCGTGAGCTGCCGATCCGATCGAAGGCGGACTTGGCGGTGAGAGGAAGCGATCTAATCGGCTGGGCCGGTGTCAGGGGCGGAAAATGGACCGGCGACTGGATACAAAAAATCGAATCGGCCGTTCTCCATGGGAAATGCACCAATGACCCGGACGATATAAAGGGATGGTTTTTGAATGAGTTCAATCGTGAAGAATGAATTGCTGAAAAGATTGTTCGAAGCGGGAGGCGAACCGGTTTCCGGACAAGAGATCGCGGAACAGTTCGGCCTGTCGAGGACGGCGATCTGGAAATATGTCAAGGAACTGGAACAGGAAGGATATGAAATCGGCACGATCCGGAAAAAAGGATATTATTTGATCCAATCCCCGGACTTGGTGAACGAGGCGAACGTCCAAAATTATTTGGCCACAAAGACGTACGGAAGAAATATCCTTTATTATGAGACGTGCCCATCAACTCAGCTCATCGCGCATGATGAAGCTCAAAATGGTGCTGCGGATGGAACGGTCGTCATATCGGAGGAACAGACGTCCGGAAAAGGGAGGCTGTCCCGGCCATGGAGTTCGGTGTCGGGCAAAGGCATTTGGATGAGCGTCATCGCGCGCCCATCACTCACACCGCAGCAAGCTCCGCAATTGACGTTGGTGGCGGCGGTCGCCGTGACGCGCGCCATTGAAGAGTTGACGGGCATTGAACCGGCGATCAAATGGCCGAATGACATTTTGGTCGATGGCCGAAAAGTGACCGGCATTTTGACTGAGCTCCAGGCAGATCCCGATCGGGTAAAGGCGATTATTTTGGGAATCGGCATGAACGTCAATCAGGAGAAGGCCGATTTCCCTGAAGAATTGCAAGAGATTGCGACTTCGCTGAAGCTCGTTACAGGGAAAGATGTGGACCGGGCGGAATTGATTGCCAAAATATTGGGCTATCTTGAATTATATGTTGATATGTACGTCAAACATGGTTTTGCGCCGATCAAACTTGTCTGGGAAGGGTACTCGAATACGATGGGCAAGCGGATCCGTGCCGTTAT
Source organism: Sporosarcina sp. FSL W7-1349 (assembly GCF_038003045.1). Classification (NCBI taxonomy): domain Bacteria; kingdom Bacillati; phylum Bacillota; class Bacilli; order Caryophanales; family Caryophanaceae; genus Sporosarcina; species Sporosarcina sp. FSL W7-1349. Next base: position 1,069,945 of record NZ_JBBOOK010000001.1, on the reverse strand, counting down.
GCTTCATGAGACGATCGAGGGTACGGCGGTCGGGATTTCCGATGAAGGCGTGCTTGAAGTCCGTCTCGATGATGGATCGGTACGAGGGATTTTTTCGGCGGACATCGAAATTCCGAAATGAATCGTATACAAAATAGTCTCAATTTGGTATAGTAATGTCGAAGGGCGGTATCAATCGGAACTGCACCTTTCAGGGACATCTAGAAAATTGTATATTTCAACAAGATCTGCCTTGATCTACAAACAGACAGGGACGGAGGAAACCATCTATTGATGCCTACACAACCCTTCTGTCCATTTTTGGGAAGAAGGGTTTTTGATTTTTTGGTTTTCAGGTTTTCTCCCCGAAAGGAGAGGAAAATGGAGTGAAGAAGAGTACACAGGATTTTATGAAGATGAAGCAAAATGGTGAGAAAATTGCCATGCTGACCGCGTACGATTACCCATCGGCGAAGTTGGCGGAAGAGGCCGGTGTCGATGTATTGCTAGTCGGCGACTCACTTGGAATGGTCGTCCTTGGCTATGAGTCGACCGCGTCGGTGACGGTGGATGATATGATCCACCACGGGAAAGCGGTCAGAAGGGGTGCGCCCAACACGTTTACGGTTGTCGATATGCCGTTCGGTTCGTGCCACGGTTCCGACGATCGGGTTTTGACGGAAGCGATTCGCATGTTCCAGGAAACTGGAGCGGATGCCTTGAAAGTGGAAGGAGCGGGTGATGTTATTGAGAAAATTCGCCTCATGACTTCGACAGGTATTCCGGTCATCGGTCATCTTGGACTGCTGCCGCAATCGGCTGCTGTTCTCGGAGGGTATAAAGTACAAGGGAAAACAGCGGATGCCGCGAAACAACTAATCGATGACGCAATCGCTTGCGAACAGGCGGGCGCGTGCATGATCGTGCTTGAGTGCATTCCGTACCAGTTGGCGGAACAAGTGACAGCTGCCGTTTCCATTCCGATTATCGGTATCGGGGCTGGTGCCGAGACCGATGGCCAAGTGCTCGTGTTCCATGATACGTTGAAATATGGCAGTCACCGGATTCCAAAATTCGTTCAATCGTATGCGAATCTTAGCCCGATCATCCAAGAAGGGATCGGACAGTATGTCGCCGAGGTCAAAGAGGGTTCATTCCCCGCTGAAGAGCATCGCTTCACGATGAAGGAAGAAGAGCTGGCTGTCTTGTATGGGGGTTGAACCGATGGAAATCATCCATTCGATAAAAGAATTGCAACAGAAGCTGGATCGGAATGAGCGGGCAGGCCGTACAGTCGGCCTCGTCCCGACGATGGGATTCCTGCATGAAGGCCATCTGGCACTCGCCAAACAAGCGAAGAAGCAAAATGATACCGTTGTCATGAGCATTTTCGTCAATCCTGCCCAATTCGGGCCAGAGGAGGATTTCGAATCGTATCCCCGCGATATTGATCGGGATGCGAAACTGGCGGAAAGTGCTGGGGTCGACTACTTGTTCATCCCGTCCGTGGAAGAAATGTATCCGACCGACGGAGGCATCCGGATCCTGCCGGGAGCACAAGCGACCGCACTTTGCGGAGCATCCCGCCCGGGCCACTTCGACGGCGTGCTGAAAGTCGTCCTGAAATTGTTCAATATCGTTGATCCCGACCGTTCCTATTTCGGAATGAAAGACGCACAACAGTTGGCAATCATCGAGACATTCGTCCGAGATTTCAACTTGCGGACTAACATCGTCCGTGTCCCGACCGTCCGGGAAGAAGACGGCCTGGCGAAAAGCTCGCGCAACGTCAACTTATCGGAGACGGAACGGCAGGAAGCGCCCGCCATCCGGCAAGCGCTGGAGCTGGGGGCGGAACTCTTTGCCGAAGGAAAGCCGGCAGGGGAGATTGAAGAAAAAGTGGCGGCGTACATCACCGGGAACAGTACGGGGAGGATCGATTATGTATCCTTGCTGTCCTACCCTGAATTAACCGAGTACGACCCATCATCGGAGGAAGCCATTTTAGCCTGTGCCGTGCATTTTGAAAAGACACGATTGATTGATAATATAATCTTAAAATGAAGGATGGTTATTATGTTCAGAATGATGATGAACAGCAAACTACACCGTGCGACCGTGACACAAGCAGACTTGAATTATGTCGGGAGCATCACAATTGACGAGGATCTGCTAGATGCGGCTGGCATGTTGCCGAACGAAAAAGTCCACGTCGTGAACAATAACAACGGTGCCCGTTTCGAAACGTATATCATCGCGGGAGAGCGCGGCAGCGGCGTCATTTGCGTCAACGGTGCAGCTGCACGTCTCGTGCAAAAGGGTGATATCGTCATCATCCTGTCGTATGTCTATATGACGGATGAAGAAGCGCGCACCCATGAACCGACTGTGTTGATCATGGATGAAAACAATGGCGTCCGGGAAATCATCAAAGAAAAGGAAGCCATGACGATCTGATGACATCATGCGGGAGTGATCTGGAATCCGGATTGCTCCCGTTTTTGGTGCCAGGCACCGAAACAAACACGACAAACGCATTAATTCAAACAAACGTGTTTGTTGCAACATTCATGATTATTCACGCACTTTTGTTTGATTGAAGGATAGGCACTCGGTTGTTTCTACTGCCGCCGAGAGTATGATACAATTTGCTGTAGTATGAAAACAGGAAGTTGATGATGGAATGGATAATAGAACTTATGCGGTGGTGGATCTGGAGACGACGGGTCATTCTTCGACCAACGGGGACCGGATCATCCAGATTGCCATCGTGTTCATTCAGAATGGCCGGATCGGCGAACCGTATGTCCGGTTCGTCAATCCCGGCAAGGAGATTCCCGCCTTCATCCGCCAGTTGACATCGATTTCGGACAATGATGTTAAAGAGGCGCCGATGTTCGAAGACATTGCGCAGGAAGTGGCGGAGCGGTTGGAAGGCACTGTATTTGTGGCACATAATACAGACTTCGACCTCGCCTTTTTACAAAATGAATTCAAACGATGCGGCCTCGGCAAATGGACGGGGCAGAAAATCGATACAGTGGAATTGGCGAAAATTATGTTCCCATCCTCGGCGAGCTACCGGTTGCAGGATATTACGGAGGAGCTTGGCATACCGCTTCAATCCGCACACCGGGCCGATGACGATGCGGCGGCAACGGCCGAGCTTTTCCTTGCCTGCCTCGCCAAATTGGAAGACTTACCGAAAGGGACGTTGGAGCTGTTGCATCGGCGGTCTTTCCTGCTGAAATCGGACCTGTCCACCGTTTTCTATGAAGCGTTGAAAGCCGCACGAATGCGATCAATGGAAGAGCGCGGCATCTCGGCATACCGGGGAATCCCGTACCGGATCGGCCCGAAGTCTGCTGGAAAAGTCTTCGAGCTTCCGTCATACCCGGACACTGAGGAGGCCAAAATCGCCTTATTCACGAAGCAGTTCGATGGATTCGAAAAGCGAGATGCCCAATTCCTCTTCATGGATGCGGTTCGGGATGTCCTGGCACAGCGTTCGGAAGTCGCCGCCGAAGTGCCGACGGGTATCGGTAAGACGATTGCCTATCTCCTGCCAGCGGCCATCCATTCCATAAAAAGCGGCAAACCGGTTGTCGTCAGTACATATACGAACCATCTCGTCGACAAAATCGTCGAGGAAGAGATGGAGAAAGTGCGCCGCCTGCTGGGGGCCGATCTGCCGGTCGCCGTCTTGAAAGGCAGGGAGCAATATATCTCGTTAGGAAAATTCGAGGAGCTGCTCCGGATTACCGATGAATCATACGATGAAACATTCACCGCGATGCAGATCCTCGTCTGGCTGACCGAAACGGTGACCGGCGATTTGGAAGAGCTGAACGTTTCAGGCGGAGGTCAGCTGTTCCTTAACCGCATCCGGAAACGATCGGAGCGAATGGCGCCTGATGAGCGTTTCGCCGATTTCCATGCCAGGCAGACGGCTGCTTGCCAGGACGCCAATTTGATCATTACGAATCATGCGATGCTCCTTTCCGACCTGGACCGGGAGCAGACGGTGTTCCAACCGCTTGCGGGGGTGATTGTCGACGAAGCCCATCAGTTCATTCAAACCGCTTCCCGTATGAATGAAACTGCATTTTCCTATACGAATTGGAAATATTGCATGGGACAGCTCGGTTCGGATGCGGAAGGGCAATTGCTTCAGCAGATGGAGTCGCTGCTCAAAGACTGTTTGGGAGAGTCTTATCGGCCGACAGGAAAACTGGAACTCGATGCCGCCTATCTTGATTTTGCAATGGCATTCGAAGTCGCTGTTGATCATCTGGCAGCGCATAAGCCAACTGCGCCGGACAAACAAGCAGGCAACCGGATCGTCTTCCCGCTGCCTGATACGGAGTCGGAGCCTTGTTTCCGGGACGTCGCCACTAGCTTATCCGTTTATTTGCAACAAGCTGAACGGTTCGCAAAAGATGTGGTGAGCAATCGGGATCAATTGACGCAAAAAGGGGCAGCCATCCTATCAGAATGGGCGTATTGGGTGCAGGAGTTGAAAATCAAGGCGGGCGAGTGGATTGAAATTTTTCTGGATAGGAACCAAGAAGACTATGCCGTCTGGGTGGAAAAAGACCGCCGTAGCATTCCGGGCAGCTTGATGGTCATGAAAACTCGGTTAACCGGCACCGGATTGATTCGCCAATTCGCCGAACGGATGAAGCAGCAACAGGCGGGCCTCCTGTGGACGTCCGGGACATTGGCGGTGGCGGGCGATGAGCGGTACGTCATGAGGCAGCTAGGGATCGCCGACACGGTTCCGCTCCTGAAATTCGATGCACCGCCTCATTTCTACGAGGGGGCCGAGATTTTCATCGTCGAAGACATGCCGGACATCCAGCAAGTTGCGCAGACGGATTATATAGAGGCGGTCGCCAACGCTGTCGTGGAGACGGTGCTCGTGACGAAAGGAAGGCTTTTCGTTTTATTCACCTCGCAAGATATGTTGCGCAAGACGTATGAACTGATTGTCGAAAGCGAACAGCTGGAAGAGTTCGTGCTTATTGCCCAAGGAGTTAGTTCGGGCAGCCGCATGCGGTTGTTGAAGTCGTTCCGCCAATATGGCAAAGCGGTCCTTTTCGGAACGAACAGTTTCTGGGAAGGGGTCGATGTGCCGGGTGAGGCATTATCCGCCGTCATCGTCGTACGGTTGCCGTTTTCGTCGCCGGAAGATCCTTTATTCAAAGCACGGGCAGCCAAGCTGACGGAACAGGGAATCCATCCATTCAACGGCTACTCGTTGCCTGAGGCAGTCATGCGCTTGCGGCAAGGATTCGGGCGCCTGATCCGCGCATCGTCCGACAAAGGGTTCTTCATCCTGCTGGATCGGCGGATCGAAACGAAATCATATGGACGCCGTTTTCTCGAGTCGCTGCCTGATGTGCCGATCCGGAAAGTGACGCTAGAAAATATGGTCGATGAGCTTGAAAATTGTTATAATGACTAAGTATTCGATTGAAAACAAGGTAGGGAAACAAATGAAACAATGGACGAATCCAAAACGGACAGGACGAGTGAGCACATGCTGAATTGGATCAAGTTCATCACCACTTTCCTATTGGCATTGACGATCGCCATTACGATCATCGTGCTGTATAACGCGAACAAGCCATTTGCGGATGTGGAGCAGGCGGCAATCGACTCCGTCCTGAAGACGGGGCAGTTGAAAGACGTCAAGCGGGCGGATGCCTATCAGGGGAGCAGTACCTGGGTGACTGTCCGGGGAGTGGACGGTGACGGCGTGGAGAAAGCTGTATTCGTCGGCCGGGAACCGGAAAAGACTTATCAGGAAGTAAAGCTTGCTGAAGGGATTACCGCAAAAACCGCAATTCAGACGGTTCAAAAAGAACTGGACGTCAAAAAGGTGCTCCATGCGGCACTCGGGATGGAAGAAGTCGGCCCTGTCTGGGAAGTCGCCTTCACGAGCAAAGACGGCAAACTGAATTATGTCTATGTCCTATTCGAAAGTGGACAATGGTGGAAAAGAATTTTGAATTTATAAGTAGGGAGCGAAAGAAAATGACAAAAACATTGGCATCCAGAGTAAATACGCTTTCACCTTCGACGACGCTGGCTATCACGGCGAAAGCTAAAGAGATGAAAGAGTCGGGAATCGATGTCATCGGGCTAGGCGCAGGGGAACCGGATTATAATACACCGGACAACATCATTGAAGCGGCCTACCGATCGATGAAAGAAGGGAAAACGAAATATACGCCTTCAGGCGGGCTCCCGGCGTTGAAGGATGCCATCATCGCAAAACTGAAGAAAGATCAAGGGCTCGATTACGCGCGCAATGAAATCATGATCGGAATCGGCGCAAAACATGTCCTTTATACATTATTCCAAGTCATCCTCGATCCGAGTGATGAAGTGATCATTCCGACCCCGTATTGGGTCAGCTATCCGGAACAGGTGAAGCTTGCGGGCGGCAAGCCGGTTTACGTGGAAGCGACGGCCGAGTCGCAATTCAAAGTGACGGCCGATCAAATCCGCAAGGCCATCACGGAGAAAACGAAAGCGGTCGTCATCAATTCACCGGGCAATCCGACAGGGATGATCTATACAGAAGACGAACTGCAAGAGATTGCGAAAGTGTGCCAAGAGAAAGACATTTGGATCATCTCGGACGAAATCTACGAGAAATTAGTATATGGCGACGCGAAGCATGTGTCCATCGCCCAATTATCGGATGATGCGAAACAACGGACGTTAATCATCAACGGCGTTTCCAAATCGCACTCCATGACGGGCTGGCGGATCGGCTATATCGCGGGCGATGCGGCAGTGGTGAGCGCCATGACGGACCTTGCGAGCCACTCGACGTCCAATCCGACGACGACCTCTCAATATGCGACGTTGGAAGCCTACAACGGCCCGCAAGATGCAGTCGAAACGATGAGACAAGCATTCGAATCCCGGTTGAACCAAATCATGCCGAAGCTGTCGGCCATTCCTGGCTTTAAAGTGATCAAACCGCAAGGCGCTTTCTACTTGCTTCCGGAAGTTTCGGAAGCAGTGGAAAAAACAGGGTTTGCCAACGTCGACGACTTTGCGAAAGCGTTGCTGGAAAAAGCGAATGTGGCTGTCATTCCAGGATCCGGGTTCGGTTCCCCGACGACCATCCGTTTGTCCTATGCGACATCGATCGACCTGCTGGAAGAGGCGGTCCGCCGCATCCATGCGTTTGTGGAAGAGAACTGGAAAGCTTGACCGATAAGTAATGTCTTCAGATGCGGGGGTGCTGCGGATTATCGCGGACCCCTGCCTGTTTATTTTTTATTCAGCAGAAGACTTCCACCTCTATAGTTGGTGAGCTGAATGCAGTTTTATCTCACACCGTGGCGTGAGATTGATACATAGAAAATAGAGAGGAGTTCGGACATGCAGCACGAAGAACGGCTCCGAATTTGGATTGAGCAGGGGAATGTACAAGTTTCTCAGCTTTTTTTTCACCATTATAAAAGCTTGGGAATCAAAGACTTGGACGCGATGCTCGTTTTGCAGATGACTTCATTTCAGATGGAGGGCAATCGATTTCCGACCCCTGCCGATTTTTCGGACCGGATGGAGTTGACGGAAAATGAGGTTTCGCAAATTTTGCAGCGGCTCATGCAGAACGGGTTTCTTCAAATCGACCAAGGCAAGGACGTGGACGGTGTCTTGATTGAAACGTTCACATTGCAGCCGCTCTGGAATCGCCTGGTCGATCACGTAATGCTGAGTGCATGCGATACGGTGGAGGAGCAGAAGAAAGAGGAAGAGGGCGAAATTTTCACGTTGTTCGAGCAGGAATTCGGACGGCTGTTGTCACCGATGGAATGCGAATCGATTACGATGTGGCTCGATGAAGACGGCCATTCCGTGGAAATCATCCGGGCGGCGCTGAAGGAAGCGGTCCTTGCCCAGAAAATGAGTTTGCGGTATATTGACCGGATTTTATTCGAATGGAAAAAGAAGAATGTCAAAACATTGGCGGATGTCGAACGGCAGACGAAATCGTTTCGTAGCGTGAGCGGGACACGAACTCCGCAGTTTCAACAGCAAATCCAGGTCAAGCGCGTACCTTTTTATAATTGGTTGGAAGAACGGGAGTAGATATAGATGTTGACGAAAAAACAATGGGAATATTGCCTGGAACAATTCGGGGAAATGTTCCCGGAGGCGCATTGCGAACTCGTGCATGCGAATCCGTTTGAGTTGCTCATCGCTACGCTGTTATCCGCCCAATGCACAGATGTGCTGGTGAACCGGGTGACGGCGGATTTATTCAAAAAATATAAGACGCCGGAGGATTATTTGGCGGTTGAGACGGCGGAGCTGGAAAATGATATCCGTTCAATCGGCCTCTATCGCAACAAGGCGAAAAACATCCGGGCGCTCAGCCAATTGCTGATTGACGAATACGGGGGCATTGTGCCGCCGAACCGGGATGTGCTCATGACGTTCCCGGGCGTGGGGCGCAAGACAGCCAATGTCGTTGTCTCGAACGCATTTGGAATTCCTGCGATGGCGGTCGATACGCACGTGGAACGGGTGGCGAAACGGCTCGGCATGAACCGCTGGAAAGACTCGCCGCTTGCCGTCGAGGAGAAAATCATGCGCTGGACGCCGCGGGAGCAATGGACCGATACGCATCATCGGATCATTTTCTTCGGGCGTTACCACTGCAAGGCGCAAAATCCCAACTGTCCGGAATGCCCGCTGTTGCCGCTCTGCCGGGAAGGGAAGAAGAGGATGAAAGAACGTGCCGAATGACGGGAAGCGGATCGACAAGGAGGTCCTTTCCCCGTATTTTGCAGAGTGGGAAACAAAGCGGGAGACGATTGAGGCATTGTATGCACAGAAAGACAAACGAGCCGCGGAAATGATGCGAGAAGCGGTTGGAATGTATGAACGGCTGCTCGAACTGGGTGGTGTGCAGACCGATGCGCGGAGCGGGCGGGAAGGCTACCGATTATCCCCATTAAACGGAGGCGAACGCCTGGAATTCGTGAAGGCGAAACTCGCCAGTCACTATGCGTTTGTACAACTGGACGCATTGTTCGGGGAAATGAAGAAGAAGGCAGCGCGGCTGGCCATAAGTTTAAAATAAATTCGTACCGTTTGAAAAAAGATGTACCGATTAAAATAAAGTGATATCGTTTTCCCCCTTTGGATGATTATCTAAAGGGGGTTTTTAAGGTGTGCCCGGCATGGGCTATAACTTGGTGGTGAAAGTCCACTACAGGCTTGGCAGTAGGAACTGTTAGCTTAAGGCAAGGGTGTCCACCGTGAGGTGGAATCTGAAGGAAGCCGGCGGCAAAATCCCGAACCGACGGACAGAAACTGCATATGAGGCTGAATTGGAACGGACGAGTTTGCCGTACAAAACAAAGTCCAATACTGCCCGAGTTCCATACAGTAAATGCAGCGGTTACATGGGAGGAAGGTTATAGCTCTTACCCGGGGAGGTCTTACAGGGGTTCCCGACAAGAGGGATGGAATATCCCACAGGAACAAACCGGTCAGTGATGGCAGGTTGAACTGTAAGAAGTCAGCAGAAGCCATAGTAGTCCATAAGGACGAAGGGCTGAACAATAATAATCCTGAAATGAAATGGAGGTAAAGACAGTGCAAAGACCACAGAAAACATCGGCAGATGGCTGGCCGCAAAGGGATAGGTTGGAAACCGAAGAATATGCGGGAGCGTGCAGTCCTGTCTTTACAGAAATGGAGCGACAGGATGGTATCGATTTGATTGATAAAGTAGTCGACATCAACAACCTCTTTAACGCTTGTAAGAAAGTGAAGGCAAATAAAGGGGCGCCGGGTGTCGATGAAATGACAGTAGATGAACTTTTAGGTCATGTAGCCAAATACCGAACCCAACTTATTAGAAAGCTGAAAGACGGTTCGTACGAACCACTGCCAGTAAAACGTGTTGAAATTCCAAAGTTAGATGGGTCAATGCGAAAACTCGGCATACCGTGTGTACGGGATCGAATGGTTCAACAAGCCATCTATCAGGTGATTGGTAAAATCATTGACCCTCATTTTTCGGAGAGGAGCTATGGTTTTCGTCCAAAACGGAATCAGCATCAAGCCATTAAGCAATCCATCACATATTATGAACAAGGTTATAGAGTGGTAGTCGATTGTGATTTAAAAAGCTACTTCGACACCATTAATCATCAGAAGCTGATGGAATATCTAAAAGAGTTCATAAACGACAAGATTGTCCTAAAGTTGATATGGAAGTTTCTAAAGAGTGGCATCCTTGAAGATGGACTTATCAGTCCAACAGAAGAAGGTGCTCCGCAAGGTGGCGTACTCTCCCCGATTCTTAGCAATGTCTATTTGAATCAATTAGATAGGGAACTTGAAAGACGGGGGCATAAATTCGTACGATTTGCGGATGATTTCTGCATATACGTGAAAAGCAGGCGAGCAGGGGAACGTGTTTTGGAAAGCATTACAAAGTTCCTTGAACATGATTTGAAGCTGACAGTGAACCAAGAAAAGAGCAAGGTGGGTTCTCCGGTCAAACTCAAGTTCCTCGGTTTCTGCCTCCATTCCACATCTAAAGGTGTGGGTTGTAGACCACATCACTCCGCAAAAAGTCGATTCAAATCAAAATTAAAGAAAATCACCAAACGGAATCGCCCGGGCCGCTTTGACGAGATTGCCAAAGAAATCAACCAAGTGACAATAGGTTGGATAAACTACTATGGAATTGGCTTTATGAAAAGTTTTATCAAATCCATGGCACAATGGCTGAACCATCGGTTACGTCAACTGATATGGAAACGTTGGAAGAAGATATGGACAAAATACCGTCAGTTACGAAGGCTGGGAATTTTACATGAAGAAGCTTGGAAAGTATCAAATTCCCGAAAGGGATATTGGAGAGTCTCCAAAAGCGAAACTCTACATAAAGCAATCAAAGCAGAAACGCTCACCAAGTGGGGTCTGAAAGACCTGAATCACTTGTATGAGCGTCGATACTTAAGTTATTGAACCGCCGTATACGGAACCGTACGTACGGTGGTGTGAGAGGTCGGGAGCTAATCACTCCCTCCTACTCGATTCGACAAAAAGAACTTCTAAAGGACGTTGAGTGCATTAATGAAGGCCGTAGAATCGGTAGTGGGGAGACGATCGGTCAAGGTTAAAAGTTCAATATTCTTTAGGACTGTTAATGTCATTACAGGAAGTAAAAACCAGTGCTGATTTGTACTTAATAATTGCTCCAAGCGTATAAATTTAATTTTGTGCTTTTACATCACCTAACTTTGCTACATAGTCTATCAAAAAATGAAGGACGATAAGTGGCAAAATTGAACTGATTCCAATATATAGAACTGAAAATATTACTCCAACAACAGTTGTTCGTAATACCCCAATTGTAAAGCCTTGATAAGTGTGAGCTAATCCGAACAATAGGGAAGAAAACATTATAATTAACCAAATCGAGAAATTAGGAAATAAATAACTTAAAGCGAAGAGTAGAAAACCTCTATAAATTATTTCTTCGGTAACTCCTGCTATTAACGAAACATAACTCCATAATCTTTTTTCTTTTTTAGTAATGGGTAGTATTATTGAAAAATTGACATTTTCCCATTCCTTCTCTTTTGTTTGTGCAAATTTAGTTCTAATCTTATCGCTAAATTGATAGCCAATAGAATAGTATAAGATGCCAACTAAATAAAGGAAAGCAATAGCAAATACAGAATACGTAACGAATGATCCTAAGATATCAGTGTTAATACTGGGAATAGACAATCCAATATCATTTAAAGTGAGATCTGAGATAAAAACTAATAATAAAATGAAGATGGTAGGAACCCATAGACCAATTATTGTATTTATATAATATTTCAATCTCGCGTTTTGATTTTCTTTTATATCCACTTTAAATTTTTGGAAATCAAAATATCCGATAATTGGCTCGTAAAATATTGTGAAGATGATTACTAACCAAAAACCATACTCCATAGAATCCAATTCTCTCCTTTACAGTCCAAGTAAGTAATCGCAGCTTTAGGACCCACTGATTGAATCGTGCATGATGCCTGTTTCAGGGCCATCTGTTGAAGGAAGAAAAACTTATTCCAGCTTTCTAGGCAGGTAGAATTTCCTCCACACTATATGAAAGCTAGACTTTCCTTATTGATTAACTCCAAGTACACATATCGCGGCAACGGGTTTCATTTCCTTTAATTCCGTTTTAATAGTAGAAAACCCTGCTTGTTTTAGATACTGACTGATATCGCTCCCTAGTTTTATTGATGTTTCTTCCGTCGCGCCTTTCATGTATGGAAGGACCGTTAAGGCGATTAGACCTTTTGGTTTCATCACTTTGCGTATTCTCTTCAATGAGTTAACGGGGTCCTCCCAAAAAATAATGGAATTAACTGAAAACACTGTGTCAAACTTGAGATCAGATGGAGATATATTACTAACTTCCTCCAGTTTTAATGTGACTTTTCCTTCTTGCAGCGCCTTTTTATTTCTTTTTCTTGCTTGCCGTAACATGACATCTGAATAATCAATTCCAACATAATGCCCGTCGTGAATAACTTTTGAAACTAGTTCAGTTGCAATCCCTGGCCCGAAACCAATTTCCAAGACGTAATCCGAACTTTGAATATTTAACAATGAAATGGTCCACTTGTTTTTTTCAACATTTGTGGATGCCATTAATCTACCTGCAATGCCGCCTAACATCCCTTCTGGCTTCCCAAACTGTAAAGCAAATTTTTTAAAAATCCCCATATTCAAATCTCCTTTCAAGTAAAACTGAGATAGCCAATGTTCTACCGTAAACAGGAGCTTTTCCCGAAAAATACTAATCAGAGTTTTCAGATGTCCAAAAGAATTCTACAGTATTATACATTTTGATTGCTGAATAGAGGTATATAAACCGACCAGGAATCCAATTAATTGATATTGAATTCATGACATCACTTTATTTCATCTAACATCGAAAAGAGGAAATAAAATATCTTCGAAGAAAGTTATAATTAGCCATTGGATTTACACAGGTCTGTTAGCAGTCGTAATCCTTAGGAGCTGTCTACTTCCAGACCTGCTACAGTAAAATGTCAACGGAAAATTAGGAGGATCGACTATGACAAAAAAAAATCAAAACATCGTTCCACATTTATGGTATGACAAGGAGGCGAAGGAAGCAGCAGCGTTTTATGCTTCCATTTTCCCGGACTCCAGAATTACAAATGAAACAACAGTCCATGACACACCATCCGGTGATGCCGAACTAGTTTCATTAGAACTTTGGGGACAAAAATTCATGGCAATCAACGCGGGTCCTTTTTTCAAATTCAATCCGTCGGTGTCTTTCTTCGTAAATTTTGACCCATCCCGAGAAAAACACGCGAGTGAAAAAATAAATGAGGTTTGGAATAAATTGTCCGAAGGTGGAACTGTGTTAATGCCGCTTGGTAAGTATCCATTCAGTGAGAAGTATGGCTGGATTCAAGATAAGTATGGTTTGTCGTGGCAGTTAATCCTTACGAATCCAGAAGGGGAAGAGCGGCCTACGATCATACCATCGCTATTGTTTGTCGGGGATCAGTGCGGCAAAGCAGAAGAAGCGATCCATTTTTATTTGTCCGTATTTAAGAATGCAAAACAAGGCCTTCTTGCGCGCTACCCCCAAGGCATGGAACCTGACAAAGAAGGAAACATCATGTTTTCTGATTTTATGCTTGAGAATTATTGGATAACCGCAATGGACAGCGCGATGGATCATCAATTCAGTTTTAACGAGGCCATCTCATTTATGGTCTATTGCGATACACAAGAAGAGATTGATGACTACTGGGAAAAGCTGTCCGCGGTTCCTGAAGCCGAGCAATGCGGTTGGCTGAAAGATAAGTTTGGAGTGTCTTGGCAAATTGTGCCGAGCGAAATGGAAGAGATGATGACGAGTGGCACACCGGAACAAATTGCGCATGTTAATCAGGCAACTCTTACAATGAAAAAGCTTGATCTTGCGGAGTTACAGAAAGCATACGAAGGAATATAAAGTACAGCTCGGTACTTGGCTGAATAAAAGCGGAAAGTTGGCAGAAAAGTATTGTGACTTGCTTTAGTAAGCTGAATTCCAATGAAAACAGAGACCTACTTTAGAAAACATAAGCACCTATATATAATATGTACTCAGTACATGTTATATATAGGTATTTTTTTATTTTGGACGAAAAAGATATAGCAATTTACCTGATTTCACTTCCATCTACTATATACTTAGTATATAGTATTGCATAAAGCATAGGAGGAATGAAACCATGATTGAGGTCAAGAATGTAAAAAAGGAATTTATACAGGGGCAAGAAACAACCCAAGTGTTGAAAGGTATTGATTTGAATATTGGGGAAGGAGAATTTGTGGCTATAATGGGGCCAAGTGGTTCCGGTAAAAGTACGTTACTTCAACTTTTAGGTGGTCTTGATCTACCTTCTGAAGGAGATATATACATCAATCAGACTAATGTAAGTACGATGACGGAAAAGGAAAGAACGCTATTCCGCAGAAAATACATGGGTTTTATATTTCAAAATTATCAGCTTCTCCCTACATTAACGGTAGAAGAAAATATTGCTTTCCCTCTTCATGCGGATGGCAGTTTAACTAAAGAAAAAAATTCAATTATTTTAGATTTACTGGATTCTGTGGGATTGAAAGGACTAGGCCGAAAACGAGCAAATTTGCTGAGTGGTGGTCAACAACAACGAGTCGCTATAGCCAGGGCGCTAGTCAATCATCCTGCCGTTTTATTGGCTGATGAACCAACCGGAAATTTAGATAGACATAAAGCCGAAGAAATCCTTGCATTAATGTTACGGTTCAATCGAGAAAGCAATCAAACCATCATAATGGTTACACATGATATTTTCGCGGCTGGTTTTGCAGATCGAATTATTCTTTTTAAAGATGGAATGATTGATCAAGTGATTGCTAGAAAGGATGACGATTATGCTAAATATATGGCGAATTTCATGGCGTAACATCACACAAAATAGAAAACGATTCTTCATTTCACTGCTTGGAATTATTTTGGGTATAGCGTTTGTAACATCTATGTTAATTGCAGACAAAACAACAAATGCTGTTTTCGATTATTATGAACAAATGTATGTGGCTAATGCGGATTACTGGGTTTTAAGCGATGAACATACGTACTCTGAAGATATGGTTTCGTCAGTTTTAACGAGTCCAGCTGTAACGGGAACATTGCTTGCGCTAGATAAACAAGCATTCTTTGAACTAGAGGGCGATCAATCCATAAATCAAAGATCCGTACGAATTACAGGCGTAAATGATCAAAATAGTTCTTTACTTAAACTTCCTGTTATTGAAGGGACTTTAGATAATGAAGGATTAGTAATCCCAGACGTTGTTGCAGATCTGTTGCATAAAAAGGTTGGAGATACCATTAGGTTTACCGATTTGGGTGAAGCGAAGGTTTCCGCCATTGTTGAATATACGCAGCTACTTGCAAGCCCGAGTGACTGGGAAGGTGCGAAATCATCAAACTTCCGAATTATGGCTCCACTCGATTTGTTAAGAGATTGGACTGGTATGGATCACGAGCTTTCATATGTAAGATTTCAAACGAATGAAGAAGGGGAGCAACTTTTTCACTCGCTCCAGGAAGAATTTCGGAATTCAAATGTATATATTCAACCAGTGGTCGCGGATGATCGACAAAGTAACGACATTGGGGGGCTTTATACATTCTTTTATTTGATTGCCGGGTTATCCATGTTTATCAGCGGATTTATTGTTTTTAATATGATCTATACAAGTGTGATGGAAAGAAAAAAGGAATTTGCAATCATGAAGAGTCTTGGTTATCTTCATAGTTCCGTTTCTAAACTTATACTGATTGAAGTAATCCTTATGTCCATAATCGGTACAGCCATTGGGGTCCCTATAGGAATTTGGCTTGGAGATCTGTTCATGCAAACTTTGCTAGGTGTGTTTGAGTTTGACATGGTTTACACTTTAAATTGGAAAATGCCTACAGTCGCAGCAGTAATAATCGGGATTGTATTTCCTATTGTTTTTTCTTTATTTCCTATTTACCATGCGGGAAAAACCTCGGTGTTACTGACATTAAAAATGGAAAATCAAACGCGTCCATCGACGAAGCGATTTCTTTTTAGGGCTGTCACGGGGATAGGTTTGCTTTCTTTTGTATGGATCAATCATCCCGTCTCCTATGTAGCTATTGTAGCAAGCATCATTCTGTTGTTTCCATTCTTGTTACTGGGTCTGAATCGGATAGTCAAACCTCTTTTGAAGATATGCTTTGGCTATCCTGGTCGTCTGGCAGCTCAAAATCTGACACAACAATTAAATCGAAATGCCAATACTGCCGCTATTCTTGCCATTGGGATCGCAGTGATCTTATTATTAAGTGCTGTTATAGAATCGGCTCCTGAGGGTTATGAAAATGAAATCAGGAATACGTATGGAGGCGACCTAAGACTTACATCAGAAGCGCCTTGGTCTAATGAAGATATAGCAAAACTGCTATCATACGATTCTGTTGCAAATGCTGAGCCTTTAACGGAAGCTACGCCAATTACATGGGAAACAATCGAGGGAGAGAAGCGACAGTTTTCTATTTTTGCTATAGATAGGGAAGGACCTACCTTATTTGAGAGTTCTGCAAAAGAGAAATTATATAATGGGCTAACCAAGGAACCATCTATTCTCCTTGGTGAAAGAGCTTTTGATGAATGGGGCGGCAATGTGGGAGAAAGGATTTACATGAATACTCCTTCAGGTACACAACAAATGGAAGTCATTGACGTTGTAAAAACTTCGAATTACTCTGGCTATGTCGCATTTATGGATGAGGATCATGTAAATAATGAATTCGGATGGGCGAATAGTTTTGACATGCTACTCACTTTACAGGATGGATATACTGTTGAACCATTACGGGATCAGTTATGGCTAGATTTCAGCAATCACCTCTCAAAAGTTGAAACGGTTGAAGATGAAATTAATTCAACAACTTCAGCATTGACGGGTATGAACGAGTTAATCCTCATCATGCTTGTGTTAATCATCGGGCTAGCTAGTATTGGTACAGCAAACACTCTATTAATGAATACTTTGGAACGCACTTCCGAGATCGGGACAATGCGAGCGCTCGGTTTTACGAAACAGCAAGTTAAAAAGATGATAATGGGAGAAGGTCTACTGATAGGATTGTCGGGGGTTATGGGAGGCGTACTTTCAGGTGTGATTTTGCTTTATATCACTAGCCAATCCGAACTTTTGAAAGGATTCATATCTTTTCAAATACCTTTAGGGAATAGTATACTGGCGCTAATTGCCGGTGTTTCTCTAAGTCTCTTCGCTTCGTGGATTTCTAGTGCTACAGCGAGTAAAATAAATATTATATCAACACTCAAAGAAGGTTGAGCATTAATGTCGGTCAAGTACGGAATATTAACATTGCTACATGTACAAAAAAATCATGGATACGAATTAAAACTAGAGCTAGAATCCCTTCTAGGTATTAAAGGGAAAATTAATCCAGGCCAAATTTATACGACTTTGGATCGTCTGATCCGTGATCAACTTGTCTCATCTGTAGGAATGGATGACCAAGAAAGAAAACTTTATGAGATAACGACGGAAGGCAATAAAGAGTTGGCCCATTGGTTACTGGAACCCGTACCCTACCATTCTACTAAAGAGGACTTTCATTTTAAATGGAGCTGCGCTCGCAAGATTGCTTTCGAACAGGAAAAGAACATGCTGGATCAACAAAAAGCAATGATTATGAAAGATGTTTTGGAATTGACTAAATTAAAAACGGAATTTCTTATGCAAGGTGACGAGAATAGGTATTTATTAATTACGGGGACACTTTTGCATTTAGAAGCAGATTTAAATTGGATTCATCAAGTTGAAAATCGAAATCAATCATAATGCTGGGCAAGGGAGTGAACATTTTTATGGAACTTCTCCTTGAAAACAATTGGGAATTGTTTATCTCAGCAGAGGCATTATCATAAGGAGCGCTAATCTTATTCGGTACATTTCGCTATTTTTTTAATAAACCTCGTGTTAGCATAATGTTTATTTTTCTGTTTCTGTTGGTCCTTGAAGGATTGCTCGGATTCTATGTCTACCGTCAAACTGGGGAAATTTCAACATTTCAAATCGTGATTACCATTTTTATCATATATGCCTTTACATTTGGCATATTCGATTTTATCAAATTGTATCGTTGGAGGCGTAGTAAAATTGGGAAATTACGTGGCGTTGGATTATGGACGAATAAAGTTGAAGTTCTTATGAAAAGGAGGAAGTTGGTTGTCCAATGACACAAGCTCTAGAAAAATAATTTTAGATTTAGCGGTATCATTAGATGGTTTTATTGAAGGGAAACATGGGGAAGTGGATTGGTGCATTATGGACCCGGAAATGAATTTTATTGAATTCCTTCATCAAATTGATACGATTTTATATGGAAGAAAAAGCTATGAGTTATGGGGAGAATATACGCCTGATAACGAAGTCCACCCTACTGAAAAAGAGATGTGGGAAGTCCTTCATCGGAAAGAGAAATATGTGTTTTCCAGAACTCAAAAAGGGAATGGATATAATGCAGTATTCATCAATGATAATATTCTTGAAGAAGTAAATAATATAAAGAAAAAGCCTGGCAAAGACATCTGGCTTTATGGTGGTTCCAGTCTGATTACAACGTTTATCAATCTAGGTCTTGTCAATGAATATAGATTATCGGTTCATCCGGTTGTTTTGGGAGAGGGTAAACCATTGTTTGTGGATATCCAACAGAGGTTAAACTTAACATTGGTTCAAACTAGAACGTTTTCCTCCGGTGTTGTTCAGCTTTGCTATCAAATACAAAGAAACTGAAATAGAACCAAGAGAAAAACCGGGCTGGCAGTCGATTGTGACTACCAGCCCGGTTTCATTTCCATTATGGAGTGGGTTCGGTTTCCGTACCGCCATCAGGATTTGGATTCTCGGTACCTTGGTTGTTTGGATCAGTTGGGGCATTTGGATTGCCGCCTTGGTTTCCATCGCCCTGATTACCGCCATTGCCTTGGTTCCCTGGATTCCCTTGGTTCCACCCATTGTCGTTCGGATTGCCATTTCCATTGTTCCATCCGTCGTCCGGATTTTGCTCCTCGTCTGGAGTCTCTTCCGGTTGCTCCTCTTGTGGCTCTTCATCTGTATATTCTTCGATTTGCAGGCTCGTGGAGGCTGGATCACTCGTCAGCTCTCCGGCTTTTGCTACAACCGAGAACGAGTAGGTACGCCCCGTTTCGGCGGAATTGAATGTTACGGAATAATCCGATGTTGTCGTCATCGACTGCGGTTCGCCGCCATCGACGCCGACAGACACTTCGAATTCGACTGGGCCTTCAATGACCGCCGGATCCGGCGGATTATGACCCCATTGAAGCGTAATCGTGCCCGTATTTGGATCATAATTGGCATTCAAATTATTCGGCGCTTCTAATTCCACCGTTTCTTCTTCCGGCGCTTGTTGTTCCGGAAGGGTGCCTCGGACAAACAGTTCCGTCCGCTGCAAATTGGCTGGCGTCGAGGCGCTAGCCAAAACGAGTGGGTTCGAGCCATACACAATCTTCGCTTCCTCTACAGAACCCGGGCGTTTGAAGGAAGCCGTATTTTTCCCGGAGGAAATTTCACTCATGACCGTCCGGAATAGATTTTGCGGGACATAGCGGCCTCGGTCATATGTCGTGATCGGGGTCGTATAGTCTTTGTATCCGCCCCAGACCGCAATCGTGTAGTCTGTTGTGTACCCGACGAACCAGGAATCCGGCACATCGCTGTTTTTCATGCCGTGTTTTTGGATCGTCTCGGCGGAATAGTTTGTCGTCCCGGTTTTACCGGCATCGTCCAATCCGCTGACATTTGCCAGTTTCCCGGTCCCTTCTGTCATGACATCCCGTAAAATATCCGTCACCATGTAGGCGGTGGAGTCTTTCATGGCAACTTGCGGTTTTGGTGCCAGATCCGGTTTCGATGTGCCGTCCCGGAAAATAACTTCTTTCACCGCATGCGGCTCCGTGTAGACCCCGCCGTTACCAAATGCAGCGTAGGCTCCAGCCATTTGCAAGGTGGAGAACTGGATCTCGCCGCCTCCGATGGCATTGGAAGAGTTCAATTTATCAACCGGCAGGCCGAGGTCTTTTGCGAAATCGGCTGCTTTGGAAGGACCGACTTCTTCAAAAATCTTTACAGCAGGCACGTTTCGCGAACGGTAAAGCGCTTCGCGGATCGTGATGGCTCCTTGGTAGCGGCCGTCGACATTCCGGATCGGCTGATTGGTTCCGCGGTAGTTGTACGGTTCGTCCTTCGTAATTTGCCCCGTCGACCAGCTCAAGTTTTCAATCGCTGGGCCGTAGGACAAAATCGGCTTGATGGCAGAACCGGGCTGCCGTTTTTGGTCGGTCGCAAAGTTCAGATCCCGTCCGGCATAATCCCGTCCACCGCCGACTGCGACAATGGCTCCAGTTTTCGTATCCACGACCGTCATGCCCGCTTCCATATCCTCGGACTCATACCAGTTCGGATTATTGATGGCACCCTCAACTGCTTCCTGTGCGGCCGGATCCAAGTTTGTCTGGATTTTGACCCCGTCCGACAATACATCCACCATGCCCGCCGCTTCTAATTCATCGAGGACGACATCGACATAGGCCGGATATTTGGAATCGGTCGTCGGACGCTGATCTTCTGGCAATATGAGAGAAGCGACCGGAACAGCTTTCGCTTCATCGGCTTCCGCCTGCGTGATCTTCTTATGCTGCACCATGAGACCTAGCACGATATTGCGTCGTTTTTCGGTACGTTCTGGATTTTTATACGGATTGTAACCGTTCGGATATTGCGGCATCCCTGCCAGCATCGCGATTTCCGGCAATTCCAATTCATCGAGGTTCTTGCCGAAGAAATAATCCGCTCCCGTTCCGAAACCGTGTACGCGGCCCGACATTAGCACTTTATTGAAATACATTTCAAAAATTTCTTCTTTACTATATTTCCGTTCCAGCTGGAAGGCGAGCCAAGCTTCTTGCGCTTTCCGCTTCAATGTCTTTTCATCGGAGAGGAAGGAGTTCTTGATCACCTGCTGGGTGAGCGTACTGGCCCCTTGGGAACCGAAACCGCTCCGGAAGTTGGCCAATACCGCGCCGCCGAGCCGCCAAAAGTCCATCCCGTGGTGGGAATAAAACCGGACGTCCTCGGTCGCCAGAATCGCATCTTCCATCATTTTTGGAATTTCATCATACGGCACATACTCGCGTCGCTGCGCTCCAAATTTCATGAACACATTGCCATCCTTGTCCAAAAACTCGGAAGTCAACGGGTCTTTCAGTAATGCTTCATCCAGTTTTGGCGCCGTGCTCGCGTAATAAGCGAACAAGCCGACCCCGAAAAGGAAAAGGGCCATTCCAACGGCGATGATGGCGAGAAAGATTTTTTTGATCAAGCCTTTCTTCTTCTGTGGCTTTTTTCCTTTTTTCTTTGTCCGCTCCGCTTCCATTTGCTTCCGGCGGGCGGCACGTGAATGTATTTGATCACTCATAGGTTTTCCTGCCTTTCGATTGGTTCACCGATTTGTGGAAATAATAAATGAAGTCCCGGCAAGTAGTCTAGCACGGGTTGGAAGCGAGGCATGATTTCGTAGGCCGCCTCTTCGAATTCCGCAAGCGTAATCGATTTCCGGCCGCCTGCTTTCATGCGCTCCCATTTTTCTTCGAGACTATCATACGGTAGGATGAAATAACGGTCAAGCGTCGTAAATTTCACGACGAGAAACGCGATGCCGCCCTGTTCCGTCACTTGTTTCATATGGTCCACTTGGTGGGCATGGATATTTTGCAGTGGAAAGGACGTGGCACTTTTCGTCTCCTTCGCCTCAAAATCGAGATAACGTCCGCGCCAGACACCGTTGAAATCGGTCGTCGACGGAGTCCGGAAATACGCTTCCGTAATGACGGCGGCACTCCGGGCAGGGTAGTGGACATTGACGACTTGGATCGGAATCGGCTTCTTATGGATGACTGCGATGCCTTGGCTCAAGTAATAGGCATTCGAGTCATTCAGCTCATCTTCCAATGACTTGCCCCGGTTACTATAAGACATATCCAACTTTTTCGGGCTTCCCGGCTGCTCGGCCGGCCGCACATACTTCTTCCCATTCGGGTATCGGATCGTCATCACCCTCACCTCACATCTACTTATCATACCATAAGCATTGGACGGTTTTGAGGGGAGAAGGTTGCAAAAGTGGGCGCGAAGGTGCCTCGCATTCAAATAAACATTTAGGTATCGGCTACTAAAATACATAGAAACTTCCTACTTGGACATTCTAACAAGAAAGAAAATATCGGATGAGGGGATGTCCATGCAAATTGAAAGGTCCTCCGAATGGAAAGATGGTTTTCAAGAACGATTGGAAAGTCGAAAAGAATGGGATAATTGGACGTTGTATAACATGAGTTATGAAGTGGAAAAAGCAAAGTTGATCACGAATTTCCACGGACTGCAATGTCCTAAGTATTTACCGGGATTGAAACCTTTTGCCCATCAATTGGAGGCGGCGGAAACGGTCATTGAACGGATGAACGGCAAAGCCATCTTGGCGGACGAGGTCGGACTCGGGAAAACAATTGAAGCGGGCCTGATTTTAAAGGAATATTTGATCAGGGGCCTTGTAAAGAAAGCGCTCATCCTGACTCCGGCTTCTTTGATGAATCAATGGATTACCGAACTGAATCAAAAATTTCATATCCCGGCCATGCCTTTCCATAAAAAATACGATTTAAGCCAATGTAATATCGTCGTCGTCAGTATCGATATGGCCAAACGAAGTCCTCATAAGGAAAATATCTATAAGCAGGATTTTGATCTGATTATTATAGACGAAGCCCATAAATTGAAAAACCATAAAACGAAAAACTATGAGTTTGTACAAAATCTTAAGAAGAAGTTCTGTTTGCTGTTAACTGCGACGCCGATTCAGAATGATGTGTTTGAACTGTTCAACCTCATCTCTCTTCTTAAACCCGGTCATTTGGGCAATTTCGAGACATTCCAAAGCGTCTTTTCCGCGGGCAAGCACCATGTGGACGAAGATGACTTTTTGAAAGAATTGATTCATCAAGTAATGGTGCGGAATTCAAGACAGGATACCAGGATTGAATGGACGAACCGACGCGTCCAAATCATGCCGATCGAGTTCAGTGCAGAGGAGAAAGAGATCTACCAGTCGGTTTTGGAACTGAAACAGATTTCCACGCTTTTTTCGGATGCTTTCACACTCCTTACGCTTCAACGGGAATTATGCTCCAGTAAGGAAGCAGCTTATCTAACACTGGAAAAAGTACGCGAGAAATGCGGTAAACCGGAAGAGCTTGCGGCCGTGGATAGTATTCTTCGAAATCTGAGGGAGCTCCGAATCAATTCAAAAGCGGAAAAAGCATATGAAATCATTGAACAGGCACAGGATAAGGTCATCATTTTTACCGAATATCGGGCGAGTCAGGCCTTTTTGCAAGCCTATTTACACTCAAAAGGCATCACTAGCGTTTTATTCAACGGAAAATTCAACAAAAGCAAGCGGGAATGGATGAGGCAACTTTTCCGGGATCAAGCTCAAGTGCTCATTGCGACAGAATCCGGCAGTGAGGGGATCAACCTCCAATTCTGTCATCATGTCATCAATTATGATCTGCCATGGAACCCGATGAAATTGGAGCAGCGGATCGGGCGGGTCCACCGGCTCGGGCAGACGGAAGATGTCCATATTTACAATTTGGCCATCCGCGATACGATTGAAGACTCCATCCTGGAACTTCTTCAAGGGAAAATTGACGTCTTTGAGCAAGTGGTGGGGGAGTTGGATGATATTTTGTCGGAGTATCGAATGTCCATCTAAATGAGAGGAGAATGTGCATGTATCCGCAACAGATTCATCAGTATGTGCGGCAGTTTTTCAAAGAGAACAATTGCCCGATTGTGCAGGAAAGCGAACATCACCTCCGTGTCCAATTGACGGTAGAGATGGACAAACGGATTATGAACCGGCCTTTTTACTGGAGCTATGTGGAAAGCACTGGCGGCCAGCCCAATCCAGCACAACTGACATTGATCACGGATAAGAACCGCCTGACCGAGAACTTGGCCGGGGAAGTGGTGCATTATGGGTCCCACCGGCTGAACCAGTTGTTCCAAGTGACAAGGGAGCGGGGGTCCTTCGTCCAAATGTACGAACGGGCGGTGAGCGATTCCGGCAAACAAGTCATCTTAACTCCGTGGCTCGCCGTGAATTATAAAATCACCTATTCCAGCGACCGGACGAAAGAGATGCTTTATTCGCTCGGCATGAACCTAATGACCGGCGCCATCTTGAGCGGCTTCCAGGAAAGTCTCAGTGAACGGAATCTGGAGCCGGCCATACCGGCAAACACTTTCCATCTGCCGTATATCATCAAACCGATGCGCGCCTTGGATCGGTTGGATGAACTAATCGATCAGCTCATCCAGGAAGATGACCATAAATGGACGGAAGAGGCACGGGCCAGGCGAAAAAAGGACTTACGGGTGCTCGAATACTTTTATGAAGGGATTGAAGACAGGCCCGAATGCTATGAAATGGAAAAGCAGGCGATTGAGGAGCAGTACGAAGCGAAGATCTATGTGGAAATTATTAGTGGCGGCTTGTTTTATTTAAAGTGATTGAGGCAATTGGCTTTTTGAGAACGAGCAAAAATGGCTTTTTGCACTAATCACAAATAGTATCAATGATAATATATGCAATATTTACAGGAATTCCGATTCCTTTCCCCAAAATATAACTTGAAATCAAGGCTTTTGATTAGAGAACATCTTTTTGGACAGATATAATATAGTTATTCGCATTACTTTTGCGAAATAACATCATAACTAAGGGAGAGATTTAGAATGGGAAGCTTTACAGACAAGGTTGTCTTAATTACGGGGGCTGCCGGCGGCATTGGTATTGCTACTGCCAAAGCTTTTGCGGAACAAGGCGCTAAATTATCATTAGTTGACCTCAATCGAGAGGCGTTAGAAAAAGCAGTAAAAGAAGCAGGAATCGAAGATGCTTTGCTATTGACGGCGAACGTGACAAAAGAAGATGAAGTAAAAAAGTATGTCGATGATACGGTTGCAAAGTTTGGAAGAATCGATTCATTTGTAAATAATGCGGGCATTAACGGTGATTTTGCAAATATTGTGGATCAAACGGTTGAAAATTTTCATAACGTGTTAAATGTTAATGTGATTGGCGTATTTCTAGGTTTGAAATATGTCATGAAAGTGATGAATGAACAAAAACAAGGTTCCATTGTAAACTTAGCATCCAACGGCGGGTTGCTTGGCGCGCCTGGGATGAGTGCGTATGTTGCCTCTAAGCATGCGGTGATCGCCTTGAATAAAACGGCTGCATTGGAAGGTGCGGAAAATGGGATTCGTTCCGTTGCGGTTTGTCCTTCTGGTGTCGATACACAGATGATGCGCTCGATCGAAACAAATGCGATGCCTGGCAAGGAAGAAGATGCGAAAGCGGCATTCGCAGCTACCGTTCCAATGAACCGTTACGCCGAGGCTTCTGAAATTGCAGATTTAATCACGTTCTTAGCCTCTGATAAAGCATCCTTCATCTCAGGATCTTATTACCGTATTGATGGTGGACAAGGGGCGACTTCTGTTTAAGTCTAAAAAATTGGGAATCGGATGTAGGATTGTCCGATTCCTTTTTTTGGGTGTTAGGGAT
This sequence comes from Sporosarcina sp. FSL W7-1349, assembly GCF_038003045.1. Lineage (NCBI taxonomy): Bacteria > Bacillati > Bacillota > Bacilli > Caryophanales > Caryophanaceae > Sporosarcina > Sporosarcina sp. FSL W7-1349. Next base: position 1,044,108 of record NZ_JBBOOK010000001.1, on the reverse strand, counting down.
CGAATCAAGCATGTTTTTATCATTAAAAGATGGGATATACTAATCGACAACTTAGATATTTATCAGGATGAATGGAGAGGAAAGAAAAGAAACGGTTGTTATTTCGTATATGGAGTAATGATTCCTAGGTGGAGTACCTTGAAAAAGGTGGATTATTTCATCATTAGCACATGCTATTACAGATCGCTTAATGTGAAGGCATTGGGCGGTCGTTTTTATTTTGGGACTTTTGAACAATTCAACAAGGTTTGGCTAGAAAGTCAACATTCACTTTATTTCCGAGACGTCTCCGTCTTTTGATGGGAAAGCGGTCAAGAGGAAATAGTCCGAACGATATAGGGTACGGCGAGCGGTTTCAGGGAATCAAAGAAGGAGAGGGATGAATCAAGCCGAATGAAGGGAAGGCGGTTTTCCCTCTATTCGGATTGATTGAAATTCATCCAAGGGATGCACTTTTACGAATAGTACGCGTTTGGATGGAACTATTGCAAAAGAATCCGGCCAAAGCCTATACTTTAACATGTTGCATTGTAGTAGACGCAGACTGTTTGAATCAAAAGCGATACGGCATTGTTCCATTGAGGGATTTTTGAATACTCCGCATCGACGAAGTATCCAATGTTCGTTCGCGGCGGGGCATGATGAAAACGCTATCTGTGTAATCGCGGAATGTGCAGGCCTGGAAAACACGGATTGAGGCCGGCACAGTTAAAAAGCATTCAGTTAGAACGGCTCGGAAATGGTTCTGCAGCTGTCATGATTTTTTTGGGAAGGTGAATGAAAATGATTGAAATCAACCAGATCACAACATTGTTCTTAGCAGTGGCACTTTACTTGCTCGGAATGGCGCTCGTAAACCGTATCGGCATTCTGGACCGGTTTCTGATCCCGGCACCGGTCGTCGGCGGGCTGATCTTTGCTATTCTGGCTTTGATCTTGCAATCGACAGGTGTTGCAGAAATCTCTCTCGATACATCCTTGCAATCGCTGTTCATGGTTGCATTCTTTACGACGGTTGGGCTTGGGGCCAGCTTCAAGCTGATAAAGTTAGGCGGCAAGCTTTTGATCATTTATTTGCTGTTGTGTGGGGTCACCATCTTTATGCAAAACTTCATCGGTGTTTCACTCGCCCAAGTATTCAAAATTGAGCCGTTGCTTGGAGTCATGAGTGGGGCGGTAACGATGAGCGGCGGGCACGGCGGCGCTGCAGCTTACGGACAGACGATTGAAGGACTGGGCATTTCTTCTGCCGTGACGATCGGTATGGCAGCTGCCACTCTCGGTCTGATTTCCGGCAGTCTTTCCGGCGGTCCGATCGCACGGCACCTGATCAACAAATATGATCTGAAGCCGGCGGGAGGAAAAGTCGAAGAATATGAGGAACAAGATGAAAGACCGATCCAAGAACGTTCGTTCATGATCCAGGTTGCACTGATTACGGTCTCCATGGCAGGCGGGACGTTCCTCGGCGATTTGTTCACGGAAGCGACCGGATTCGTCCTTCCCGCTTATATCGGAGCGATGTTCGTCGCGGTCATTGTTCGTAATCTGATGGATCGCTTCCTTCCGGGAACAGTTAACATGAAAGAGATCGACCTGATCGGCGGTGTTTCACTTTCCATCTTCCTTTCCATGGCATTGATGAGCATCAAGCTCTGGGAGTTGGCGGGACTGGCACTTCCGCTCATCGGTATTATTATCGTCCAAGTGCTGTTTATCGTCCTGTTTGCCGTCTTCGTGATGTTCCGAGCGCTTGGCAAGGACTACGACGCGGCCGTGATGATTTCCGGATTTTTGGGTCACGGACTCGGTGCCACACCGAATGCGATGGCGAACATGGGCGCGACTGTCAACAAGTTCGGTCCATCCCGCACAGCTTTCCTCGTCGTGCCGATCGTCGGTGGATTCCTGATGGATGTCGTATTCGGCGCACCAATTATCATTACGACGATTAACATACTAGCGCCGTAACTTATAGAGCCAAACATAAAGGGCTGTCACAGAAAATCAGTATTTGACTTTCTGGACAGCCCTTTTTTGTTGATTACTTGGAGAATGGCGCAACGTATGGCATGGTTTTAGCCAAAATTCATATGAGGAATAACAAAAGGTCTTTTGCTTTGCCCCCAAGATACCCCATAATGGCAGCATAGAGACTATATCCGGAAATGCTTCCGACGTACTGTAAACTTGTCCAATCCACGCCATGCTCACATTCATTTCCTTCGCAGTTTTTCGCATTCCTTCGTTCAAATTATTTTATTTCTTGTTTTGGTTTATCGTTCCATTCTGGTGTTCTTTTTTCAAGAAAAGCATTAATTCCTTCAACGGCATCCGGATGTTTCGTATTTAAAGCAATAACTTCAGTTGAATAATTCAATGCTTGAAAATCTTCCATATTGAGTTGCTGGTAAAATTGTCTTTTCCCTAATTCTATAATGTTCAAGCTTTGTTTTGTAATGGCTTTTGCTAGCTTGTCCGTTTCGTCATCCAAATTTTCAACTGGAACGACTTTATTGACCAACCCCTCTGCTTTCGCTTCCTCTGCTGACATAAGATTACCTGTAAATAATAATTCTGCCGCTTTCTTTCGTCCGATATTTCGACTTAAAAATACGGCTGGTGTGCTACAAAACAGTCCGCTATTAATCCCCGGAACTGCAAAACGTGCTCCCTCACTTGCAACCGCTAAATCACTTGCTGCAACAAGTTGACAACCTGCTGCAACCGCAACACCTTCCACTTTCGAAATAACAATTTGCGGAATTTCCCTTATTCGTTTCATAAGTTGCTGGCATACTTGAAACAAGGCTAATACTTCATTTTCTGTTCTCGTTTGTATTTCTCTTAAACTATGACCTGCACTAAAAGACTTTTTGGAACCTTCGATAATAATCACTTTCACGGCACGCTTTACGGCTAATTCTTGAAGTAATTGATCAAACTCTTCCATTAATTGCAGTGATAACGTGTTAAACTCTTTTGGATTTTCTAATGTAATGTATGCAATATCTTCTGACTGTCTTAATGCTAAAAATTCCATAGTAACACTCCTTTTCAAATGGTTTGAAAAATTCACACATAATATATATTTATCATAAAGAAATATAAATTTTCTGTCAATGATTGTAAAAGAAACTACCATTGTTTACTACTCTTGAACAAAACTTATTCTTGTTCTTCTTTTCTGAAAGTACATGGTAAGATAAGACTAATTCCTTTACTGTATGTTTAGTTGTAGGCACTTTGTAAAGGAGGAACTACAGTGGCTCATTACCTAATACCTTACATCGACCCAAAACGAAATGATGGAGAAGAAGGTCTAATGTTTCAAGTTCACTTATGGTGATAAAGGGGCGAGGGGGCGTAAACTACTGACGATCGTCAGGAAGAGAAATTATTTATTTTTCCATAAGAGCATCAATAAAAAAGCTATATCAACGCGTTTTATGAAGTGGAAACTGTCATGCTGATTGAAAAAGCTTTACACTAACCAAGAGATTGTTAAAAAGAAAGCTGTTAAAATGAAGAAATTTGATCTAAAAAGGAAGCCCAAATACCCATGATAGTAAATTTGTTTGGACAGTTGAAGGGGAAACGAAAAAAGCATAACGATTAAGATGGAGGGAATAGAGATGAGCAGCACTATTTATCCACGGGCTGAAATGCAGGTCCGAGATGTCTTGGAACATATTGAAAGAGTCAGGCCATTATTTGAAATACCGGAAATGGTATTGGACGATATGGAGCCATTCCAACAGTCAGTAAGTACCATTTCACGGTTTTTGGAATCCGATAATTTCGAGGAAATGGAGATCATCTTCCATACCGAAAAAGAAGAAACCGAAAAGATCATTCGCCAACTTAAATTATTGCGGATTGCATTTCTCCAAGGTACTGATATTGGAAAAATTCTTGAAGGTTTTCGGGAGTTGCCAGTTTTGAATTTCGTGGAAATACTTGCCGCGTCTTGCGAGAAATCTCTCAAAAATCCATATGAGAAATGGCTAGATGATGAAAGCAATCTATTGGATGAGCTGAAAATTCTTTACGAGAGCGACGAACTGCAGCCAGAACATGTAAGACGCTTTGAACGCGCTTTCCGCCGATTGTTCCGTGCAGAAATCCATGTTAAGTTCACTGTTCGAAATCGGAATATCTTTGAAATGACGCCTGTCCTTTATTGGGACGGGGAATTTATCGAAATGCCTCATCCTTTGACAGGAAGACGATGGATTGTGTCAGGCTTTCAGGACAGCGCAAACAATGGTTTATTTGAAGGGATTCGGCCGGGCGATATTTTAAATGTGTCGTATCGGTCCCCAGCAGCCAAACATAAACAATTTTATAAAAACTTCATTTCACTCGACTACGAAACAAGTACACGCTTGGACCGCACTCTGCAGCAAGTACTGCACCATCATCTAGGGGAAATCAACACCGGAGAAGCTTATCGGACACTTGGCATTCAACCTGGTAAAGAAGATGTCCTTGTCAATCAATTGGTGAAAGCGGTCATCACTGAAGTTCCAAAATTTCAAATTGCCGTGAATCAAAAAAAACAGGAGCTGAAGGAGCTTCAAAACGAGCAAGCCGAATTGGACAAGCAAGTTCAGGAACAAAAACAAAGTTTATCGAATCGGCGGCGGGCTTGGGCGGACGTATTAGAACGGATTGACTACCCGCTGGAAGCTGAAGAGAAACCATCCAACGCCGCACTATATGACCCGAAAACATTCATAGATGATCTGCAATCGTTGCTGTATCACTTGGACGACAACCAGCTGCTGTATGAACATTCAGTCCTCGAACTATTTATGAGCGGTCTGCGTGCGAACGTCCTCACAATCTTAAGCGGCCCTTCTGGCACGGGAAAATCCAGCTTGGTTGAGGGACTCGGAAAAGCGATTGTCAACGCAAAAGTCACCATGATCCCCGTGCAGTCTAGCTGGACGGACGCACAGGATTTAATCGGCTATTTCCATCCGAATGAAAAAATCTTCATCGCAACGCCTTTCATGGAAGCGCTGGCTGCGGCCCGTTTGGCGGAGAAAAATGGGAAAGATGAGCTACATATTATTTGTCTGGATGAAATGAACCTCGCTCACATAGAATACTATTTTGCACAGTTTCTAAGCGTACGCGAGCAAGCCGAGCCAAAGATCCAGCTTTACCCGAAACGGTACGAAAAATGGGCTATGCGCGTACAGGCAGGAGAGTTGGAAGCGAGCCGTAATGAACAAGAAAATGCGGATGAATTGCTTACCTATTATCCTTCTAGCTTTCCGCTGCCGTCCAATGTCCGATTCGTTGGAACATTGAACATGGATCATACGGTGAAGTCACTAAGCCCAAAAGTGATTGACCGAAGCCTCATGATTGAGCTTCTGCCGATGAAAGAAACAGGAGCGCGCGAGCTCGCACAACGGTTGGAAGAAAAGAAGGAAATGGCAGAACGGATTCATATTTCATTGGAAGAGTTGCTAACATCGAGGGCGAAGAGAAGGGTAGCGGACGGTCTGAATAAAATCTCGAGTGTTTTCCAGGAATATCGGGATATCCCGCTTAATAATCGGGGCAGGAAGCATGTGGATGCAATCGCCTCCTATTGGTGGGAGGAATCAGTTGATCTAATAGATCTGCTTATCAAAGGAAAGATGTTACCACGGATCGAGCTGAAAAAAGCGGACATGGAAGAGCTGCGGGGGGCATTGGATGAACTGCTGAAAAACTATCCGAAGTCGAAAGAGAAAGTGGCGGATATGCTAAAAACGAATCATACGGTATCCTTTTGGTAGGTGATGGCGATGGAAATGTACGCGATAAAAGTAAGTGGTGAAATAGCTGAAACAGTTAAGCCATTGTCGAAGAAAAATGGCTTCTATTATGCGTTTGAATATGACAGAGCTAAAAAATCGCTGCTGCAAGTCGGCATCCGATCCGACGAAGCGAGCGCAGTATACGTCAAACAGGATAATGTCACAATGTCCCTAACCCAATCGAAAAACGGCATTTGGTATCACGCGTCTTCCAAATGGAAAGAAGGCCCATTTAGTGAAAAGACGGATAGCATTTTTGGCTTGAATGCCGGTGGGGACTTTACGGTCCAATGTGTGAAAAATGGTGAACTGTTCGAAGAAGCACAAGCGATAATTATTCCCCAAGTGTTTTCGCTAGAGGAGTATCGCTATATGCAAAAGGAAGTCCAACAGTTGTTGGAAGTCTTTTCACTTGATGTCGCAAAGGAGATGCTGAACGAACCTCTGTATCTCAAACGTGTACAGAGGCATCTATATCCGCTCCGTCAACTAGAACAATTTGTAATGCAGTTTAGTACTGTGCTGGAGGAAATCTTGGACATTCCTGCGTTCACATTGACTTCCGAGCCGGTCAAGAAGCATACATCCCAAATTAAAAAATGGACCCCGCGTACGCTCATTGAGCAGGCGACGACTGGCAAGGAGTATTTCAACGTAAACCAGACAATCCGGACCAATCAACTGATTGAGCATCCCATGATCCGGACAATGTTGCTAGAACTGTTAGAACGTATCCAGACGGAAGCTGAGCAAGAACAAATAGTCATTAAACGTTTGAAAGCTGACGCAACGAAACTGGAAGTAGCATCTCAGCGAAGAGGCACAATTAGCCTTAATGATTTCAAGCAGCGGATTACAGACGAGCTAAAAATTTTGGAAGGGCGTGCCTCAGCCTACCTAACCTTACAAGGTAAATTGACACCTTATCTGGAGGCTGAATTATTCCACACAGAACCGGTTCCCGTTGAAGAAACATATCTTTTTCGGATGGATATTAAGTATAAGGAAGTTTTCGAGATTTATACATCTTTTACAAGCCTACGTGCGAACTTTGAATCCGCCATGCAGCCCTTTGTAAAATCATTACTGAAATCGCCTTCTCTTTATGAAAACTGGTTATTGCTGAAGATGGTGGAACAATTAGCTGGCTGGGGATTCGATACGCGGCAGTTCGTGGAGTGGATCCGAAAAAACTATAGCACCAAAGGGACATTAGACGGACTGGATGAGGTATTTGAATTGCCTCAAATGCCGTTCCGTATGCGCATCCTGTTTAACGTTTATTTAACGGATTTTGATATGCAGCCAGATTTTATCATCGGCATCCAAAATAAAAACACGCAAATTTGGCAATGGCATACCGCGGATGCGAAATATAAGCAGTACAACGAAAAAACGGTTTCCGTTTTGGAAACCGACTTGGAACGATCCGCGAAACGCTATAAGCAAACGATTTGTCTGGAAAGGCAGGCAATCCAATCGAGTGTCCTCATTCATCCAGTGCAGGGCATTCATTTTTGGAACTTGAGAGACAGCTCCCATAAAAAGCATTCGCTTTCTCATTTTAACGTCACGCCGTTCGATACGTCCGCTTTGAACATTTATTTTAAACGGCTGTTGCATGAATTCGGTGGGTTTGCTGAAATTTGCCCGACCTGCAGCACACCGGCCAGCGGAGAAATCGATCCCGTGCGCCGGGGCAAGACGACATACAAATGTGAAAACTGCGAAGAAGTGTGGGTGAAGAGTTACTGTGGCAGTTGTGCTAGAGCAAATAGGCAGCAGCTTTTCTATACGCCGGAACCGCTGTACAAGTACGCGATTGATAATTACAACACGCAAGTAGGGGATGAATGGAATGTACACTGCCCAACTTGCTTTGCGGATGCGAATCGGAATACTTTCAAGCAAGGCGTTTCCTTGCTGATGGAAGAACTGCATCCTGTTGCGGCGATATTTTATAATCCCTCCCGCTCAACCCCGCCTTCCCGTCCCTGTCGCAAATGCGGAGGTAGAGGATTTATCGGGCATTTTCGGCATATTCAAGGCGGGGAGTGCTTCGATTGTCATGGGAGCGGGAGGGTGTAAGTGAAAACGGTGTATCAAAAACAACTACGCCTGTTTGGTTAACAGGCACCTTAATTTACCGCGACATTTTTCTTTTCTTTGTACACGACGATGAGCACGCTCGCTTCGTATAGTCCAATCATCGGGATGAGCACGAGTAATTGACTGATGAAATCGGGTGGCGTCAAAAGGGCGGATAGGACGGCCAAAATAACATAGGACCACCTCCGCACCTTTTTCAACGTCGCCGATGTCAAAATACCGATAGCGGACAGGAACATGGCAACGATCGGCAGCTCGAACAATAGACCGATCGGCAATGTCGTCATCAGCAGAAACTTGGCATACTCCTGTGCGGACACCATTACGGTGAAATTCACCGCTCCTAATGAGACTAAAAAGTGATAACTTAACGGGTTTACAACAAAGTATCCGAAAGCAAGACCTACTACGAAAAGTAAAAACATCACTGGCGAATAAAGGCTAAGAAATTGGCTCTCTTTCTCAGTCAGGCCCGGCTTTACGAATTGCCATAGATAATGACAGAGAAACGGCAATGCCAATCCGAATGCCAATGCTGCTGATATGGACGTATAAAACGTCACGACTTCCATTGGACCGAGGACGATCAATTCATGGCCCCTTGTGACGAAAGGGAACCATTTATTGATCGTCAGGAAGATAAATAGGAAGAATGCCAAGAATGTGATGACGCTTTTAAGGAGCTGTTTTCGCAAATCATTCAAATGCTCGACAAGTGCAGGTTGCACCTCTTCCTCGCTTTTATTAGCCGTTTCCGGGATGCTTGCAGCAGGCGGAGGGTCGACGTTAGAACTCACAGGCTTTGGATCGAGAGGACTGCGCGTATTTCGATGTTCGCTATATGGATCCATTGCGACGCCTCACAACTGGTCCGTATTCTTCTGCTTTTCATCTTTCCCTTCGTCATCCTCCATCACTTCACGGGCTGACTTTTTGAACTCCGCCAACGTCTTGCCGACTGCTGACCCGACCTCCGGCAATTTTCGGGGTCCAAACAGAATGAGGATGATGACGAGGATGATAATCAGACCAGGTACGCCTATGCTTGCTAAACTCATGTTGCATCTCTCCTTTCAATTAGACAAGTGAACCGCCGTTTTTGCTATATTTTATAATTCCTTCCGCCGCCCGATAGGAAAGAGCACCGACTGTAGCTGTCGGGTTGTAGCCGCTATTGTGCTGGAAGTTTCCGGCACCGACGACAAACAGGTTGTCCGCATCCCAGTGCTGCAAGTAATTGTTGACGACACTGTCATCGGGGCTTGCTCCCATTGTCGTGCCGCCCGTATTATGCGTCGATTGGTAGGGGACGATATCATAATCGGTCAGTGGACCACCCGGCGCTACCGTTTTTGCTCCCATTTCTTTTATAATATCCGCTGCACGCTCCGTGATGAACTTCGCCAAATTCCGATCTTGGTCCGTAAAGTTGTACGTCATCTGGAGGAGTGGCACCCCGTACGCATCCCGGTAGTCGGGGTCAAGCGTCAAATAATTCTCCTTATGCGGCATGGACGCCCCTTGCCCGAAGACCGACAAGGTCCGCGTGTAATTATGGATGGACGCTTTTTTGAATTCCGATCCCCAAGCCGGAGTATCCGGCGGCACTGGGTTGGACAGGATCGGCCGCGTTCCCGCCTGTAGTAATGAAATGCTTGCACCGTGGATGAAATCGACATCGGAGTGATCGAAGCTATCCCCATTGAAATCGTCGATCGACATGCCTAAAGCGCCCGCACCCATGAAGACATTCATCTGCTCGTCAAAAAATCCGGTCGCTCCCGGTCCGATTTGATAGCAATAATTTTTCCCCAACGTGCCTCTCCCCGTATCGGGATCGTATTGCTCGCCGATTTTTGAAACCATCAACAGCTTCGCGTTATTCAGCATATAGCTTGTCAGAACAACAACATCCGCGGGTTGAATGAACTCCTCTCCGGTTTGGGTATCGATATATCGAACGCCCGTCACTTTATTTCCGGATTTTAAAATCTCGACGACATTCGCATGGAAGACCGCCTCAAAGTTCCCGGTTTTACTCGCTGTCGGTACAACGGTGACTTCTGGAGATGATTTGGCTCCGTATTCGCATCCGAACCGTTCACAAAAACCGCAATATTGGCAAGCAGCAATCGACTGGCCGTCCGGGTTTTCATATGCCTCGGACAGATTGGCAGACGGCAGCATATAAGGGTGATAGCCCAAGTTCTTTGTCGCCGTTTCGAATTTCTTTAAGATGGGCGTCTTTTTCATCGGCGGTGTCGGGAAATCAGCTGAACGCTTCCCCCAAAACGGATTCGTATCCTCTCCCGAGATGCCTGCTGTTTTTTCGAACGCATCAAAATAGGGCTCTAATTCATCATATGTAATGCCCCAGTCTGTCAATAAATAGTCTTGAGATAGCTTGTTTTTTCCATACTTTTGTTCCGTCATCGACTTGATCTCGAAGTCGTACGGCAGGAAGCGATACGTCATCCCGTTCCAATGCGTTCCGGATCCTCCTAAGTTTTCCCCAAGCAGGAAAGAACCCATCTGGCGCATCGGCAACGCCCGCATTTTCCGATGATTGCGGAACGTGACCGTTTCTTTCGATAAATCCTGCATGAGGTCATAACGGATTGCATACCTGAATTCATCGTGAATCATTGAATAATCTGCCGTGCTTCTATCCTTGCCTCGCTCCAGTCCTCTGACCTTCAACCCGGCCTTCGCACATTCCGCAGCAATAATGCCGCCTGTCCAACCAACACCGACAGTTACTACGTCCACTTTATCCAACGTTTTTGCCATGACCGTTTCCTCCTTAATGCTGCATGCTGCTAATCGATTTTGGTTCAATCACTTGAAACTTCTCATCTTCAATGACATTGATATACGCCATTTGATGGCCCGGAAATCCTTTCATCCGCCATCCGTCCATATTGACATTGCCGTTATAGATTGGATCGGCATAAGCCCCTTCCAGCGTGGCCTGTCGCAGAAGTTTGAAGAAGAATTCTGAGGTAACGCCCTTCATCTCGACTTCATTCTTTTGAAAAGCGGTCAAGATGGTATCCATCTGTTCGCCGTCCAATTCCGCAAATCCTTTGCCATAACGGGTCTGCGCCTCTTCATTCAGTTTGGCTATGCCTTGTCTGAAAATCTCCCCGCGCGTCAAGGCGCTTTGATACCCTTGCGTTCCTGCACCGGGGAAAAAAGGGCCTTGCATATACTCCTTTGCATTGCTTCCGTAATTTCCCGCTAATTGATTGTCGATGAAATAGGCGACACCGAGACCGATCGCGCCAGGTCCTAGATCATCCTCGGGGAAGATTCTTTCTGTCGCTTGAGAAAGAATGTTAAATTCGTTTTTGTTCGTTAAAAACATGAGTCCTTTTGGAGAGCCTTGGCCTTCTGCGGCAAGATGCTCTTCAGTACCAGTTTTGTTATCCGTTTTTACGTTATAGCCGACAAGCCCTCCGATTAGCCCGCCACCGACTAACGCACCGGTCGCAATTCCCGTCGTCTTGAGAAAATCCCTGCGTGATAAACCTTGTTGTTTGTTAGTCATCTTTCTCCTCCTTGTTTATGTAATTAAAAGCATGTCCTTCCTATAGCATTTTCATAACACGGCTTCATCTTTTTGAGCCTCGAAAGGGCAAAAGGTTCACCATGATGTACCCGGAACATAAGAAGAAATATTTAAAATCACACGGAAGTTATGTAACTGCTGAGTAAACAGCACATTGGATATGTTTTAGACAAGTTCGGTTTTTTCCCGCCCATCCGAGGATCACTTCTATCTTATAAAAATCAAGGACCAAGCCTTTTGGTATGACTTACTAGCTTTATACGTTTGTCTTCCCATAACTTAGTAAGGGTAAACCGAATGACTAGAAAACTTGCTTTTTACTTTTCATGAAACGTCTGAGTTGTCTGGAAGGAATAAATTTGAAATGCAGCGTGTTTGAAAACTTCAACAGGGTCTCTTCATTATGAATATTTTTATTGAAATATACAGTTTGACTGTATACAATGTAACTATATAGTTGTACTGTATAGTTGGGTTGAGGAGATGAACGGCATGGAGTTACAGAAATATTTACCGATGACTGAAACGACGTATTATATTTTATTGTCGTTGCTTGAGCCGGCTCATGGGTATCTGATGATGCAGAAAGTGGAAGAACTTAGTAATCAGCGTGTAAAAATTGCAGCGGGTACGATGTATGGGGCAATTGAAAATTTAGTCAAACAGGAATTGATCACAGCAGTAAAAAGTACGGATAAACGAAGAAAAACGTATGTCATCACTGAAAAGGGGCGGGACGTATTGCGTCTGGACTGCGAGCGGATGAGACATCTTGTTCAAACGACTGAAAGACTATTATCTATGGAAGTACGAGGAAATGGAGGGGTTGACAATGTATAGAATGCGATTTTTCATCGACTTTGAAAAAGAGGAGAAATGGCTGGAGCAGATGGCGAAGGAGGGGAACCATTTACAAGGAACCTTCTGCGGGTATCAATTTCAAAAGGGGGAACCCGAAGAATCCACGATCAAAATCGACTTCAGACGATTCCAGAAAAAAGAGGATTTTACCGATTACTGCACGATGTTCGAGGATAGTGGCTGGCAGCATCTTGCCGGCACGAAGAACTCCGGGATTCAGTACTTCAAAAAAACGAGGAATGACGCGGGGGATGAGATTTTCTCCGATACTCTTTCAAAAGCTGCCCGATATAAGAGGTATGCGAATATGTGCTTCGAGACCGCGATCAGTTATCTGCCGCTTTTGCTCGTATTTTATTGGTCAGGTGTCATCGATTTGAAGGCGTTTGTCGATCCGAAAGAGCTCTATTTCACTCCGGGTTTATGGGAGAAGAGCGGGTCTTCTTTCTGGTTTTCCTTCCTCTTTGAAACGCCCTTCGCCTTGATGCGTGGGATTGCTTGGACCTTTATCCCGCTGACGATGCTCTTCTTTTTGTTCTTCGGTTATCAATCGAATCGGCTGTATTTGCAAAGTAAAAGGTGATCTTGGTGTATTCATCAAAAAAATTGGGGGAAGAAAGGGGGAAGTGAAATGCAGATTTCACTGCCGTTTCAGTATGATTTTGACCGTGCAATGGAGCGGTTGGCAGCGGATCCTGTCCATGCGGTTGATTTGCAAAAACGAGAAGTGCGGATTCCTATGGAGGAAGGGAATATTGTCACCCTTCGTGGTGTAGGTTCCACGGAAGTGCCTTTGTTTGAGTTGGAACATGTGAGGGATGATGTCCAAGTGGAGAAAGTGAAATCCATTTTTCATTTCAATCGGCGGCTGGACACAATAGCTCGTCATTTCTTGAATACCGACCTGGAACCACTATTCGTCGACCATGCCGGAACACCGCTCATCAAGAGTTTCTCGCTTTACGGAACATTGATGAAAAATATTATTCATCAACAGCTGAACCTCGCTTTTTCCCATGTGTTGACGATGCGATTCGTGGAAAACTACGGAGAGAACGAGGATGGGGTTTGGCGCTATCCGAGTCCTGAAACAATCGCGGCTTTAGATGTGGAAGATCTGCGGAAACTGCAATTCAGTGGAAGAAAGGCGGAATATGTCATCGGTCTTTCTAGGGCGATTGTCGAGGGGAAGTTGGATTTGAACAAGTTCGAGCAGATGGAAGATGAAGAAGTCATGCGGGATCTCGTAGCGCATCGTGGCATTGGACCTTGGACGGCTCAAAATTTCCTGATGTTCGGGTTGGGGCGTTCCAATTTGTTTCCGCTGGCGGATATCGGATTGCAAAATGCGTTGAAAAAACTATGGGGCCTCGACCGGAAGCCGACCAAGGAAGAGATGGTTGAGCGTTTTCCTGAATGGACCCCATATTTGAGTTATGCGGCTTTATATTTATGGAGAAGTATCGAATAAACCAAAAGTTGTGACATAAACTGAAATTTCGAATGCAGATGGGAATGAACAAGATGGAAATCCATGAAATTCATCCATTACACATAGAGGAAGAAAAGTTCGAGGCGATCCAACAATTTTATGCCGACAGAATTTGTCTGGAAAATAGGCTGGATCAAACTATCTCTCTTTGCGCCGGGGTGGATGCGGCTTATTGGGAGCAGGATGGCGTTGAGTGGGGAGTGTGCAGCATTGTTGTCCTGGATTATAAAACGAAAAAAATTGTTGAAAAAGCGAGTAGCGCAGGGAAGATCACGGTTCCATACTTGCCCGGTTTTTTAAGCTTTCGTGAGTTGCCGCTCGTTGTCGAAGCCGCGAAGAAACTGGTGAGCCGGCCCGATCTTTTCCTCTTTGACGGCAACGGGTATTTGCATCCACGGCATATGGGAATCGCCACACACGCTTCATTTTTCTTGGATACGCCTACGATTGGCGTGGCAAAAAGTTATTTTAGGGTAAAAGAAGTGGATTTTGCAATGCCGGAAGATGAAAAGGGAGCCTATACAAATATAGTTATTGAAAACGAAGTATATGGTAGAGTGTTACGAACGTCTAAAAATGTGAAGCCTGTTTTCATTTCCTGTGGAAACTATATTGATTTACAGACAACGACAGAAATCGTATTAACTCTCTTAAATGAAAAGAGTCGGCTGCCCATCCCGGTTCGTTTGGCCGATTTGGAAACGAAACGATTGAAAAGGGAACTGATTGCAGGTGAATCGCAATAGTGCCGAGGCGTTCCGGTAAGCGGGAGAACTTAGGTACCAGGCACTCGATCCGTTTGAGTGTCCGGTACCTTATTCGACAGAATGACTATAGACGGCCAGTTCGTTTTCCGTCAATTTATAGAAATCGCCATAGGAAATTGGCAATGGGGCTAGTCGGTTATTCCATTCCGTGAAAACTTTTCCTTTGAAAGAAACAACAGCCCTTTTGCAAAATCGACATGAACTAAACTGTCTAGTTTGCAAAAGGGCTGTTCTCTTTTATTGCGGCGTGGTGCGCATAAAGAGTTCCCGGTCCAACTCATTCACTTTATGGGTAATATATCGAAGTTCTTTCGTCAAATTATCTTTGACTTGTAAGGTGTTTTTTGACAGTTCCTCAAAATGTTCTCCGAGCCCTGTTAATTTGGCTTCAACCCGATCCAACCTTTGATCGATAGCGTCAAATCTTGTGTTCATCTTAGATTGCATATTGTTCATCTCGGATTTCATACCTTTCATCTCAGATTTCATGCTATCCATGTCAGACTGGATGTCCCCCATGCCCGTCTTCATGCCTTTTACTTCCGATTCAACGGAGGAGAGTTTCTCCATAACTTTTTCCAACATTTCGATTAATTGATTTTCCATCCGATTCACCTTATTTTATCCATTATACTCCCCGACCGATGCCGATTCAAGGAGCCTGCCGTCGTTTGAAAATCAATCGCTCCTTTACGCCTTGCCGTTTTCCTGTCAATTCCAGCCGAAAAATCGGCCCTTTTCGCCGCTTTATCGATTTTCCCAATTAAGAAAAGCGGTGTTAACAGGATTTTGAAGTTGGCACACTTTTTGCAATAGTTGAAATGAACAATAAAAAAGGAGGAGTCGTTCATGAAAGCAGCAGTAGAAAGAGGAAATGTCCAAAAAGGTAAATCGGTCATGAAGGCGGCAGTTGTAAGCGAATTCAAACAGGAATTGGCAGTTCAGGAGCTGCCTAAACCGACACCAGGGCCTGGTCAGGCACTGGTGAAAATGGAAGCATGTGGGGTATGTCATACCGATCTGCATGCAGTGAATGGCGATTGGCCAGTCAAACCGAAACTTCCGCTCATCCCGGGGCATGAAGGGGTCGGTGTCGTAGAAGCGATTGGGCCGGGCGTGACATCTGTGAAAGTGGGAGATCGTGTCGGGATTCCATGGTTGTATTCGGCATGCGGGGAATGTGATTATTGCCTAAGCGGGGAGGAAACGCTTTGCCTTGACCAAGAGAATGGTGGGTACTCTGTTGACGGGGCTTACGCAGAATATTGTCTGGCAGCAGCGGACTACGTGGCAAAAATTCCGGAAGGTCTCAGTTCTGTGGATGCGGCTCCTATTTTATGCGCAGGCGTGACGACTTATAAGGCGCTTAAAGTCTGTGGAGCGAAGCCGGGTGATTGGGTCGCGATTTATGGAATCGGTGGACTTGGGCATGTCGCGTTGCAGTATGCAAAAGCGATGGGATTCAATGTAGTGGCAGTTGACATTGCAGATGAAAAGCTTGAACTTGCGAAAGATTTAGGGGCCGATGTAACGGTGAATGGCTTGAAAGGGGATCCGGCTGATGCGATTCAAGCTCAAGTCGGCGGAGTGCAGGCGGCTATCAGTGTTGCCGTGACGAAGAGTGCATTTGAACAGGCCTATCGCTCGGTCAAACGCGGGGGTACGCTCGTCGTAGTCGGATTGCCAAATGATGAGTTGCCAATCCCGATTTTCAACACTGTATTAAATGGAGTTTCCGTGAAAGGTTCCATCGTCGGTACACGAATCGATATGAAAGAAGCACTGGATTTTGCTGCGCGTGGCAAGGTGAAGGCCCAGATTGAAACCGCACCGCTTTCTGAAGTGAATAACATCTTGGATAAAATGACGAACGGGAAAATCAACGGACGAATCGTATTGACATTTGATTGATACAAGCAGCCTAATTGCCAAATAGATAGAGGATGGGACGAGGAGGGATCATGGATGGTGCAAGCTATCGAGAACAAAGTGTATGCCTTTCCGAATACGGAAGGGGCCATAGTAAATTTTAAAAAGCGATACGACAACTATATCGGCGGAAAATGGACAGCTCCTGTCAATGGTCTCTATTTTGAGAACGTAACGCCGGTAACGGGTAAAAAGTTTACCGAAGTCGCAAGATCGACCGCTGAAGATATTGAGCTTGCCTTGGACGCGGCACATGCTGCGAAAGAAAAATGGGGAAAGACATCTGTTGCAGTTCGTTCTAATATTCTATTAAAAATTGCAGAACGTATGGAACAGAATCTGGAAATGCTTGCCGTGGCGGAGACATGGGAAAACGGAAAAGCGGTGCGCGAGACATTGAATGCGGATTTGCCGCTTGCAATCGATCATTTCCGCTATTTTGCTTCTGCAATACGAGCGCAAGAAGGCGGCGTCAGTCAGCTGGATGACGATACAGTTGCGTATCATTTCCATGAGCCGATCGGGGTTGTCGGGCAGATCATTCCGTGGAATTTCCCGTTGCTCATGGCTGTCTGGAAACTCGCCCCTGCGCTTGCTGCGGGGAATTGTGTCGTGCTGAAACCGGCGGAACAGACGCCGGCATCCATTATGGTGCTAGTGGAGTTGATTGAGGATTTATTGCCGCCAGGCGTGCTGAATGTGGTCAACGGGTTCGGGCTGGAAGCAGGAAAACCGCTGGCATCCAATCCACAGATCGGGAAGATTGCCTTTACAGGTGAAACGACGACGGGACGCCTAATTATGCAGTACGCTTCTCAAAATATCATTCCGGCAACGTTGGAGCTTGGCGGAAAATCGCCAAATATTTTCTTTGAGGATGTGCTGGCTGAGGATGATGCGTTTCTGGATAAAGCCATTGAGGGATTTGTCATGTTTGCGCTGAATCAAGGAGAAGTTTGCACTTGTCCATCGCGTGCTCTTATCCAAGAGTCCATTTACGATCGATTCATGGAGCGCGCCTTGGAACGGGTAAAGGCGATTAAAATCGGAAATCCACTGGATCCGACCGTTATGATGGGGGCACAGGCTTCAACTGAGCAACTGGAAAAAATCCTTTCCTATCTGGATATCGGGAAGCAGGAAGGGGCTGAATGCCTCATCGGCGGTGCGCAAAATAAATTGGAAGGTGAGTTGGAAGGTGGATACTACATCCAACCGACTGTTTTTAAAGGAAATAATAAAATGCGAATTTTCCAAGAAGAAATTTTTGGTCCCGTCGTATCCGTGACTACGTTCAAGAACAAAGAAGAGGCATTGGAAATCGCCAATGATACATTATACGGTTTAGGCTCGGGTGTGTGGACGCGTGATATGAATACGGCATACCGTTTCGGCCGCGGGATCCAAGCGGGACGTGTTTGGACAAATTGCTATCACGCGTACCCGGCGCATGCCGCATTCGGGGGCTACAAAGCTTCGGGAATCGGTCGGGAGAATCATCTGATGATGTTAAGTCATTATCAACAGACGAAAAATATGCTCGTCAGTTATGCGGAAAATAAGCTAGGATTCTTTTAATAGCAGAAAAAAGAGGGTGTCCTCCGGTTTGGTATATGACGAACCGGAAGGATAGCCCTCTTTTTTAGGTTTCATTCAAATAATAGCGGATTCTTCTTTGGGTAACTCCGAGTTTTTGGGCGGTTTCTTTCCGGCAGCCTGCTGTTTCGTGAAGCGATTTTTTGATGAGGGCGGCGGCTGTACGTTTTTCCATCTTTTTAATAAGGGAAAGCACGTCGTCCAGAGAGCGTTGTTCTTGCCCGTTATAAATGTCCATCACTTTTTTTGAAAATTTGTTCCACTCATCGGGGAAACGAACGGGTTCGACTGATGGAGCAACAGGAAAAGATTTAGTTTGTCCTGTGAGTCGAACTGGAAGCAAATCGGGTGTGATGACAGCCCCTTCGCTTGAGATGGCGGCTGTTCTCCGGATTACATTGGATAGCTCCCGCATGTTTCCCGGCCAATCATATTGGCTCAATAATTCCAATGCGTCTGGAGAAAAAGTGATCGTCTCCCCGTAACGCTTCAGGAACAAGTCGACCAATAGTGGAATGTCTTCTTGTCGTTCCCGTAGGGGAGGGATGATCAATTTCACAACATCGAGCCGGAATAATAGATCCTCTCTGAAAGCCCCGCGCTGTACGGCTTCCTCGAGATTGACGTGTGAAGCGGCAATGATCCGGGCGGATGTGCGCTCCGTTTTCGTGCCGCCGATCTTCATGAACTCGCCTGTTTCGAGCACCCGCAATAATTTAACTTGAGTCGATAGGGAGGCTTCCGCTACCTCATCAAGAAATAAAGTGCCTGATGAAGCAGCTTCAAAAAAACCGGCCCGATCTGTCAAGGCCCCGGTGAAAGCGCCTTTTACATGGCCGAATAACTCACTTTCTAAAAGCGATTCGGAAAGGGCGCCACAGTTAATGTTCAGCAGGGGACCGGCAGACCGCTCGCTTGCCGCATGGATGAATTTGGTCAGCACTTCTTTTCCAGTGCCTGTTTCGCCTTCTATTAAAACCGTAATCTGTTTGGGGGCAATTTTATAGGCGAGTTCATAAAGCTGATGCATGGGACGGCTGGTCCCTAAAAAGCAACCCAATTCCTGGGCGATCCGTTCATATTTCGCTTCTTCCCCCGCATTGGATGGTTGATCTAATAGAAGACGGTCCATCAATTGATCGATTGCGTTAATATCTTCGAATGGTTTTTCAATAAAATCCGTTGCCCCATGTTTAATGGCGTCTACCGCAATTTTTACTGTGCTGTAACCGGTCATCACAACACAGGGACAATGCGGTGCTTGCCTTTTCATCATCTTCAACACATCAATGCCGTTTCGATCAGGAAGCCGAACATCGATGAAGGCGAGTTGGAACGACGAAAAATCAGAAATTCTATCTAATTCATCTCCACTTTTGACATGTGTTGATTTGAAACCTTTTAATTCAATAAGACGGGATAAGAATCGGCCGAGTTCTATTTCATCTTCAACAATTAAAATATGCTTCAAGTTTTCACAGCCTTTCAGCAGATAATGGAATGGACAGAGAAAATGTAGTGCCGCTGCCTTCATTGGTTGTGACGGATAATGTCCCGTCATGTGCTTGTGCAATCCCCAAACTGACGGACAAGCCGAGCCCGGTTCCATTGTCGGCATCTTTTGTCGTAAAGAAGGGATGGAAAATGTCGTCAAGCACTTCCTTCGCGATGCCTATCCCATTATCTGCGATAGATAAAATGGCAGATTCGTTTTGGAATTCAGTTTGAATGTGAATCTTCTTTTCATCTACCGGAGCGATGGTCAGCGCATCTTTTGCATTCATCAGCAAGTTGACGGCCACTTGTACGAGCTGCTGTAAGTTGCCGTTCAATAGAGGAAGAGCAGGATCGAGATCTACTTCAATTGAAATATGATGCTGTTCAATTTGCCTGCGCGTCAAACGTAGGGCTTCTGTGACGGCATCGCTGAGCGAACAAGGTTTAAAGGTAGGGATTTCCTGGCGTGAAAAAGCGAGCAAGCTGCGGATAATCGTCCGGCATCTTTTCCCGCACTGATCAATGTCATCGAGCAACGGTTTGATGTCCTTGTTCGTAGATTGAGTCCTTAAAAGAAGTTGTGTGTTGCCGATGATGGCGGTTAGCGGGTTATTCAGCTCATGTGCAACGCCTGCCGCCATTTCCCCGATGGCCGCCAGCTGTCCGGAATGCATAAGCTGCGCTTCCATGAGACGTTTTTCAGTCACATCTTTCCGGTAGAGAATGACCGCATCAATGGAGCCGTCAATTCCGAAAAGCGGGTAGCAGGAACAATCATAAATTTTGTTTTTATAATGCAGTTCGGCGGACTGCGGTTTTTTTGTTTGAATGGTCATTTGAAAAGGGTCTTCTGTGGACCGAGCGGCTTGCTCCATGAATTGGCCAATATTTTCCCCGATATCAAATGGCCAGTCCAACCGGGCAGCATCATTTCTTGATAAAATGGTGCCATCGGGAGCGATGATCAAAATTGCGTCAGAGACGGCTCGGAAAGTCTCTTCCCACTGCTGTTTTCCAGCTAGCACTTCTCCGTAAAGACGCGCATTTTCCATACAAACCGCGATCTGGTCTGCAAAATGAAAAAAGAAAGTGATGTCATCTTCATCGCACTGTAAATTTTTCCGGCTGCCGAGCGATAGAACGCCTATCGTTTTTCCACTGCTTTTCAATGGGAAAAGATGTACGGAGGTTAGACCTAGATGTCGGAAGCCCTCTTTCTCAAAAATAGCATCGTCTCCATTTTCGTCGTAAACAGCGTATTGTCCTGTTGTAAAGACCTTATGATAGAGCGAGTCCTTCTTCGGGAAAAGCGTGTTTTTTTCTAAGTAAATATCATGTTCCGGATAGACATAGGATAGGACGAGCTTATGTTCATCTACCAGGGCGGCGCTGACTCGATCAATCGAGTACACGGTCTTTAGTTTGGCAAGGGAATTTTCCAACATATGCGCTACCGAAAAATCAACCGTAAAACTGCGCATCACTTCATTGATGATTTCCAGCTGGCTGTTTTTCTTTTTTAATTGTTCCACTGTTGTTTTTAACTCGGAATAATAATTTCGTTTCGATGACTGGACACCTGTCAGTAAATCAATCATTTCAAGTCTGTTCATTTTTAAACACCTACAAAGCTTGCCGAAGAAGAAACGCTACTTCTTCCGCTGAAATATCACGGGGATTCGTGATCATACAGGCATCCAATAACGCGATTTCGCTGATGACGGGGATCGCTGATTCTTCAAACCCCATTTCAGCTAGAGTTAAAGGTGCGCCGATATCGATTGCAAGTCTCCTTACATGGCTTACCGCTTTTTCACAGGCTGTTGAGACGGAGTGCGAGCTGACGTTTTCTCCCATCAATTCAGCGATCGTCTTGAACTTTTCCGGTGCAGCCAGCGCATTGAATTCCATGACGTGAGGAAGCAGGACGGCATTAATATCGCCGTGCAAAAAAGGGTAGCGGCCCCCGATTGTATGCGACATGGCATGGACAGCACCGAGGATGGCATTGGAAAAGGCAAGTCCGGCGTGAAGGCTGGCCATCGCCATTTTCTCTTTTGCTTCTATATTAAAGCGGGAAGCGACGGATGGCCGCAGGAATTGGGAAGATAACCGGATCGCATTTTTGGCATGCACATCCGTCAGCGGGGTAGCGGCAATGCTGACGAAGGATTCGATTGCGTGTGTCAACACATCCAGCCCAGTGGATGCAGTAAGACGTGCACTTTTTGTAGCCAGTACGTCGGGATCGATTATTGCGATATCCGGGACCAACGACTTTGAAACGATCGTCATTTTGATATGACGTTCGCTATCGACGATTACGGAGAACTGAGACACTTCCGAACCTGAACCGGCCGTCGTCGAGACCATGACAAGTGGAGGAAGGGGCTTGGAAATGCGATCCACCCCTTCATAATCACGGATATGTCCGCCATTGGTTGCCAGGATCGCAGCTGCTTTTGCAATGTCAATGGCACTGCCGCCGCCGACTCCGATGAGCGCGTCGCATTCATTTTTGAGATAAACTTGCGCACAGTTTTCCGCTTCGATCTCTTTTGGATTTATACTGATGTCTGAGAAAAGAACCGAAGCGAGTCCCGCTTCCTGGCAACTTTGTTCAATAAACTCCACCCACCCCGCATCCAGTACCCCTTGATCTGTCACAATGAGCACATTTCGTGCCCCGAGACGCGCACAGCTTTCGCCGGCTTGATTAATGGAACCGCTTCCAAAGATGATTTCAGGCATAACAAATTTATACATATTGATACACCTCTTATTCGTTCAACTATTCTATCTATTATAACATTATTTTCTAGAAGCTAACATTTTTAATTGGAAGTTCCTCATATGTGCCTAAAATATGGAAATATTACTTTCGTAACTGGCAAATACTCTAGTTGAAACATATACTGAATATTCAGTCGTAAATAAGGAAGGAGGCTGTAATATGACTGGTCGTATTTTCCGTTTGCTTGTTTGTCTTGCTTCCATTTTTGTTATTGGAATATGTTTGCAACAAGGGAAAGCCTCTGCAAGGTCATCAGACTCTATCATTAAAATCTATTTGAATACGGAAGAGTTGGAAACCAATGTCCCGGCTAAGATTAAAAATGGCACCACTTTCGTTCCGGTACGGGCAGTATTCGAGTCATTAGGGATGAAGGTCATTTGGGAGCCGAAGAAACAATTGCTTACGTTACGAGACGGTGAGAGGACCGCGGTTACGTTAATTGTCGGAGAAAAAAAGGCGAAAGTAAATAATCAAACGATCACTCTAGAAGCTGCAGCGGAAAATATTGATGGATCATTGCAAGTCCCGCTTCACCTAGTCGGGGATGCTACAGGGGCTATTGTGTACTGGGATCCTTACGTCGCGGAAGTTTCGATTCTTACAACGAAATTTATGAAAGAGAATAATATTGATAAAGCAGAATTAGATAAAGAGGTAAAAAAGTATTTGGATGCAAAAGCAAAGGAAGAGGCTGCTAAGAAAAAAGAGGATCCAAAGCCCAAAATACAAAAAAAGCCGAAGGCACCTGTGGACCTGAACAAATTAAACGGAATGTACGCTGGATTCCGGAGTGATTTTGGCGGATATGAATGCGGCGGCATGTGTTGGGACATCTACACCTTCTTGCCGAATAAAAAAATATTGATCGGCCCGCCGGCGAACGGAGGTCCGGAAACGATTAATTGCAAACAGGAAAAATGTCTGACGTACTCGATTAGCAAGGGGCAGCTCAAACTGAGCAACGGGAAATCCTTACCTATCAAGAAGTCGGAAAATGGATTTCTCATGATCAACGGGATTACATTAACTAAAGTTGAGCCTGTTCCGAAAGGGACCACTTTTGACAATAAGTACACCTATATTGGATACTCCGGCTTAATCGGCGTCACCCCGGCCGCGAACTCGTGGACGTACAAATTGCACCTTCGCAAAAACGGGACATTCGAGCTATCAGGCATAAGCATAGGCAGTTTGACGGCAAATAGCGACATCTCGACAAACGCCAGCGGTTCCAGCAAGGATCAAAAAGGAACGTATAAAATCCAAAATAATACGATTACAATGACCGGCAGTGATGGAAAAGTCCATAAATCCTTGTTCTTCATCCATGATTCCGATGTGAAAGATATCCAGGTTGGGCTCAGGAACTATTATGTGGATTGAAGTGGTGTTCACCTTTTTGAGGGAGCGCATGTGCGATTGGCATGCGTTTCTTTTTTTATTTAGGAGAGTGAAACACATTTGCCATCGTTAGACATGTTGTTCGCTTTATCGTTCAAATATAAAAATGAAGTGATACAATAGGAGGTATAATGTATCCGAAGAGACCGAATCATGAACTAAAAAGAAATAGGTGAAATCAATGAAGAAAACGGTACATGTAGTGGGAGCTATTATAGAAAATAATAATGGAGAAATTTTAGCAGCGTTGAGAGGACCGGAAATGACCTTGCCTAACTATTGGGAATTTCCGGGTGGGAAAATCGAAGCCGGAGAAACTAAACAAGGAGCTCTACAAAGAGAAATCCAAGAAGAGCTGGGCTGTATGATTGAGGTATTGGAATTCGTGGATGATACGACACATGAGTATGAAAAAGTGATCGTCCGCTTGGAAACATTTATGGCACGAGTAATTGAGGGAACACCCGAGGCGAAAGAACACGCTAAGTTACTGTGGGTTTCTCGAGAAAATTTATCAACCCTCAACTGGGCACCGGCTGATATTCCAGCAATTGAAAAATTGATGAAAGTACCATTTTAAATTAGAATGTGGTGACTGCTATGGAAAACTTCGTTCGCAATTTGCAAGCTTCTTT
Organism: Sporosarcina sp. FSL W7-1349; assembly: GCF_038003045.1. Lineage (NCBI taxonomy): Bacteria > Bacillati > Bacillota > Bacilli > Caryophanales > Caryophanaceae > Sporosarcina > Sporosarcina sp. FSL W7-1349. The sequence goes on along the minus strand of NZ_JBBOOK010000001.1, from coordinate 1,019,634 downwards.
ACATGAAGGATTTATTAATAAAGAAGATAGTAATATAGGAAGTTTTAAACCTGAATTATTAATTAATAATACGTATGAAAATAATAATGTATTAAACAAGCTTCAAGAGGAATTGGAAACATGTGAGGAATTCCTCTTTTCTGTAGCTTTTATTACCGAGAGCGGTCTGGCGACAATCAAGTCATTATTATTCGATTTAAAACAAAGAGGCATTACAGGAAAGATTTTAACTTCTACTTATTTGTATTTTAATCAGCCAAAGATATTTCGAGAATTATTAAAAGTAGATAATGTGGAAGTGCGCCTTACTGATTTAAAAGGATTCCACTCGAAAGGATATATCTTTAAGAAGAAGACACATTATTCCTTAATCGTCGGGAGTTCAAATTTAACAGCTCACGCTTTGAAAGTGAATTATGAGTGGAATGTTAAATTAACATCTCATGAAAACGGAGAAATTGTTTTTCATTTTAACAATCAATTTCACGATGTTTGGTCAGAGGCCATTGCTCTAACAGAGGGGTGGATCGAGCATTATGAAGCGGTTTATGAAAAGAATGCGAATATAAAGATGGCAGAGCAAGTAGTTGAAATGCCTTCCAATTATAATCCAAATGCTATTCAAGAGGCATTGGAAATCACTCCTAATAAAATGCAGCATGCCGCTTTGGAACAAATTCAAGCTGTTCGGGACGCTGGACAGGAGAGAGGGCTTGTTATTTCAGCGACGGGCACAGGGAAAACATATCTTTCCGCATTCGACGTTCGGGCTTATCAACCAAAACGTATGCTCTTTGTCGTCCATAGAGAACAAATATTGAATAAAGCAAAGGAAGACTTTAAAAAAGTTTTAGGGGGAATTGAAGAAGATTTTGGCCTGTATGTCGGCTCGAATAAGCAAGCAGATAAAAAGTATGTATTTGCTAGTATTCAAACACTGTCAAAACCGGAAAATTTACATCAATTTGATCCTGCTGATTTTGACTATATATTAATAGACGAAGTACATAAAGCGGGTGCTGTGTCGTATGTAAGAGTCATTAATTACTTTACACCGAAGTTTTTAATGGGGATGACGGCAACTCCGGAACGTACTGACGACTTTAACATTTATGAATTATTTCATTATAATATTGCGTATGAAATACGGTTGCAAGAAGCACTCGAGGAAGAGATGCTTTGTCCTTTTCATTATTTTGGGGTAACGGACTTGGAGTTAAATGGAGAAATTATTGACGATACAACGCTTTTCACTGATCTGGTTACAGAAGAACGTGTTGCGCATATTATAGAGAAGATCAACTATTATGGGCATTCTGGGGAACAAGTGAAAGGCTTAATGTTTTGTAGTCGTAAAGGAGAAGCGAGAGATTTATCCATTGCCTTGAATAAAAAAGGCTATCGAACAGTTGCGCTGACGGGTGATGATTCCCAGGAAGAAAGAGAGCGCTGTGTGACTAAATTGGAAAATGGATTGATAGATTACATCCTCACGGTTGACATTTTTAATGAAGGGATTGATATCCCCTGTATTAATCAAGTGGTCATGTTACGACAGACAAAATCGAGCATTATCTTCATTCAACAATTAGGTCGTGGTTTGAGAAAACATCATTCTAAAGATTTTGTAACGATCATCGACTTTATAGGAAATTACACAAATAACTATTTGATCCCGATTGCTCTTTCAGGAGACCGTTCTTTGAATAAAGACAATGTCAGAAGATATACGACTGATACGAGTTATATTAAAGGCGTTTCAACAATAAATTTTGAAGAGGTTGCAAAGAAAAGGATTTTTAATTCCATCAATACGACGAATCTCACTACGCTTCGAATCATGCGCGAGGCTTATTTAGATTTGAAAAATAGACTTGGACGAGTTCCGTATTTATTAGATTTTATTAAAAATCATTCTATTGATCCGAATGTTATAGCAGAAAAGTACATGAATTACTATCAATTTTTATTGAAAATGAGGGAGACAATAGAGGGAATAACGGATTACGAGAACAAAGTTTTAACTATGTTATCTATGGAGCTACTGAATGGCAAAAGGTTACACGAGATTATATTGATAGAGATGCTAATGATTCAAGGAAGTGTACGGCACGAAGAGTATGTAAAAGAGTTGGTTACGAACGGTTGCCGTACCGATGAAGAAACAATTGACTCCGTTAAAAGAATTGTTAGCTTGGCCTTTTTTACGCAAGCCAATAAAAAAAAATATGGAGAAAAGCCATTGATCGAATGGGATGAGAATAAACGCTATTTCTTCAATAAATCGATTCGTGAAAGTATGGCAAACAACTCGCATTTTGCTTTTTTAGTAGATGATCTCATACAAAGCGCCAAGGAAAAATCGGAAAATTACGTCTGTGATCAACCGCTGACATTGTATGAAAAATACTCAAGAAAAGATTCATGTAAATTACTGAATTGGGATGCGGACGAAAGCTCTACGATGTATGGATATAAACCAAAACATGGGACCTGTCCAATCTTTGTAACGTACCATAAACATGATGACGTGGAAGCAAGCGTCGATTATGGCGATGAATTTTTAAGCCCGGAGCTCTTCAAGTGGTACACTCGTAGTAATCGAACGTTACAATCGCAAGAAGTCCAAAAAGTAATTTATTCCGAAGAGAATGGCATCGATCTTCATATTTTTGTAAAGAAAGACGATGATGAAGGAACAGATTTCTATTATTTAGGAAGAGGATTTCCAGATAAAACAAGCGTGGCTGAAGACCGGATGATTGATAAAAACGGTAATGATTTACCTGTGGTACACATGAATATTGTGATGGAACAAGCTGTTGAAAGAAAGCTATATCAGTATCTTATTAAGGAATAAAAGACTATTAAGGCGAACGTGTATCTCGTAAGAACGCTTGTAAAAGTGGTGCTCGATTCGGGGGGATCTTCAGAAAAATTATCATAAAAGGCGAGGGGTTTTTTATGTTCCGTACTAAATTGAAAGAACAGTTGCAGCAAAATCAATCCCGGTTCATCGGGGAGGAAACGGCTTTGCGTTCGGCGGTGTTGATTCCGCTAGTCCAAGTGGGGGACGAGTGGCATGTCCTCTTTGAAGTGCGTGCTGCCACGATGCGGACACAGCCGGGTGATATTTGTTTTCCGGGCGGCCGGATTGATGCGACGGATCCGTCTCCACTTGCGGCGGCTTTACGGGAGACCCAGGAAGAATTGGGAGTGGATCCTGCTACGGTAGAGATTTTAGGACATTTAAGTCCGTATGTGGCCACCCCTTCTTTTGTCATTTATCCGTTTGTGGCAGCGATCGAGTACGATCAAATTATCCATTCATACAACAAAGACGAGGTCGCAGAAGTTTTCACCGTGCCCGTCGAATGGCTGCTGCATTATGAACCGTATATGCATCGGGTCATTGTGGAACCTGTACCGCCAAACGATTTTCCGTTCGATAAGATTATTAACGGGGCGCAGTATCAATGGAGAGCCCGATATTTGGAAGAATGGTTTTTTGATTATGGAACTTATACCATTTGGGGGTTGACGGGGAAGATTTTAAAACATTTCGTCGAGATCATGAAACACGAAACTATGCTATTGACGAAAGATGGGCAAGAGCAGTCTTGATGTGTAGATTTGAGTAGAAGGTGCCTCTGCGAGATACAAACACGGTTATTCGCGTAACCTTTCTCTTACAGAAACGACTACTTCTATGAATATCTGAAAAAGGAGATGTTTTGTATGAAACGGAGAAATTTTGTACCATTCGCCATGGCCGCTTTGTTGGTAGGCGGCGCGGCTGTTCCAACCGCCGCATTGGCAAACGAGGAGCCGGCTGCAATAGAGGAACAACCGCAGATCGACTCGGTTTTCATTAAAATTGCAGGAACCATCGAAGACATGGAAGTACGGGACAACGCGAGCTACTATTCTATTAAAGTGGGGGACGAGCCAGCTGTCCTGGTGGTTACTGAGGAGACACCTGTATTTGATAATACAGGCAAAGAAGTAGAGCTGAAAAAAGGCGATAAAGTAGTGGCCTATACGTATGCCGATAAACCGATGCTGGCCATTTACCCACCTCAATACAGTCCGGATATCGTCATTGTTGAAACGGAAGCGGTAAGTATGGCAGCTGTCGGGACGTTTGATGAGAACTTGCTGGATGAAACCCTTTCATTGAAACTGAATGTCGGTGAAAAGACGGAACTAACCAGCCTATCGGGCAAGGAAGTCACCGTCGATGATTTGAAAGGACAAAACTTGCTTGTATTTTATACGATTGCAACGATGAGCATCCCTGCCCAAACACCGCCGGAAAAGGTAGTCGTCTTGGATCAGAAGGATCAGGAACCTGTCAAGGAAGAGGAGACGGACTCTGTCATCGAAACAATCATCGCATCTGATTCTTACGAAGTGGAAGGGACCAAAATGGTGCCGCTACGCCTTCTGGCCGAAGAACTCGGGTACAAAGTGGAATCGACTGGAAATGGGGCAATTCTCTCCAAGGGCGCCCTTTCCTATACAATTACACGCGGAGAAAAAGCATACGGCTATAACAAGGCGCTGCGTTATTTCGACGTAGCCCCGGCACTCCTGGAACCTTCGAAAACATACGTACCGGTGGAGTTCATTGAACAATTGATGAAGTGATGCATTTGGATCGTTAAAAAATCCATTTGAAATAGCGAGACCTCGCTGTTTTAATATGTGCCCTTTGTAAAGGACATATAAAAAAAGCCTACCCAGTTTTCAAAAGGTGACCTCTGTTATTCTACAGGGGTCATCTTTTTTTATTCCATTAATATTCCACGGACGTTGTAGAAGATCATATAGTAGTTAATTTCCCTTTTTAACTTCTCAAAGATTATACAAGGCTTTATATATGGGCGGTTTTTTAAATTGTTCAGGTGACTGTCACCTGATCTAACCTGATCTAAATAATAACTTATGTCAAATCAACAATGGATTAGGTGATGTTAAAAGAAATTGGCGGATGCTACACTTTTAACTAATCATAATTTTCGTATTAATTTAACAGCTTGTCGGAGGGGGTTATGAATTTGATCATCGAAGAATTGAAACAAATGCAAGGAAAGTTGGAGGAGGGCTATTTTCCCCAGTGGGTGGTCACCGACCCGGAGATTTACAAGTTGGAGCAGGAAAAAGTATTCAGCAAAACTTGGCTTTTTCTTGCGCATGAATCTGAGTTGAAAGAAAGCGGCAGCTATATTACGAGGATGATGGTCGATGATCCGATCTTGCTCATGAAAAATCGAAAAGGTGAGATCAAAGCATTTCTAAACTCTTGTTCTCATCGCGGCACCCGTCTGTGCACCGAAGATTACGGAAATAAGAAAGCGCATACATGTCCGTATCATGGGTGGACTTTCAATCTGGACGGGGAATTAATCGGGATTGTCGCCGGGAATAAAGTGTATGGTGAAAAAATGGATAAAAGCGAGTGGGGGCTCCGGCCGGTACCAAGAGTGGAGAGTTATCAAGGGATGATCTTCGGCAATCTCGATCCGAATGCCATGTCGTTAGAAGATTATTTAGGAGATATGAAATTCTACTTTGACATTATGCTCGGTAGAAGTGACGGAGGCATGGAAGTCAGGGGAGTGCCGCAGCGATGGATTGCGAAAGCGAACTGGAAAATGACAGCTGAGAACTTTGCGGCGGATCCTTATCATGTGCAGACAACGCATAGATCCGCTACGGAAATGAAGCTGACGCCGTCCGATCCATTGTATGCGTCCTATGGACACCAAGTCGTGTTACAAAATGGCCATGGGATTAATGTCATCACCTCTGCAACCGGGGCATCGGCCAATAAATACCAGGGGATGCCAGAGGATATGTGGACGATGTTTGAAAGGAATTTAAATGAAAAGCAAGTGGAAATCTTCTCGAAAGTAACGAACTTTGTAGGCGGTGTTTTCCCGAATCTATCCTTCCTCAGTTCCTGCAGCGGATCGGAGGGGGTCCGGCATAACCACCTTAATTGGCGGGTTTGGCGGCCGATCGGACCCGAAAAAATTGAAATCTGGGTCTGGTATATGATCGACAAGGCGCTTCCTGAAGAGTATAAAGAAAAATCGTACAAAGGATTCCTCGCAACGTTTGGGGCGGCCGGCACATTGGAGCAAGATGACACGGAAAATTGGGCGCGCATTATTGAAGCAAGTTCCGGGACTATGTCACGTGATCGGACGCTAAGCTACAACAATATGGCGAACTATCTCATGGGCTTTGATAATGTGGAAATCGATGAAACCTTTCCCGGGCCGGGTGAAGCATACCCGACATGTTACACTGACCATATCGCGAGAAGCATGCATAAATATTGGTTGGAACTGATGACGAAGGAATCCGGAGGTGAGGGCTGATGCAAGGGCAGATGCAATTGTCACTCCAAGAAGAAATCACCCAATTTTATTATCGGGAAGCGTATTTACTGGACCATCGCAACTATCGGGAATGGCTTGATTTGCTTGCGGAGGATATTACCTATGTTATGCCGTTACGGGTGACCGTGGAAAATAAAATGGGATCCAATGTGAATCAGGAGATGACGTATTTTTCGGATACGAAAAAAGACATTGCGATGAAAGTGGAACGACTGTATATGAAATCTGCTTGGGTAGATGATCCGGCGCCGAGACAAAGGCATTTTATTAGTAATGTGATGGTGGAACAAACCGGCGCTCCAGATGAATATAAAGTGATCAGTTATTTCCTATTTAAACGGAGCAGAAGTTCCGAGGCGAATACGGAAGAAATATTCGGAGAGCGGGAAGACCTTCTCAGAAAAGTAGATGGTGACTGGAAAGTCGCTTCGCGTACGGTTTATGCAGATCAATCTGTCTTGACGGTCATGAATTTAGCGATGTTTTTATAGGGGAAAAGGGAGACGGCCTCCCTCTTATCTTTTAAATAAAATCGCCCTTTCGTCGGTACTCGGTTGGGCTAATTCCTGTAGCCCGGCGAAAAGCACGGCTCAATTGGCTTTGATCGTCAAAGCCGATTCTCTCTGAGATTTCTTTCAGAGAGAGATTCGTTGTTAACAGTAATTTACGGACCTTTAGCAATCTGATATTCCGGACGTATTCCATCGGCGCCATTTTCACGTTTTGGCGGAACAGAAGACTTAAGTGGCTTTCACTTAAGAAAACTTCTTCGGCAAGACTTTTTAAGCTTAGTTTTTCATTCAAATGATTATCAATAAAAGTGAAAAGTTGCTGAAGGCGCGGATCGAACGTCGGAAATAATTTGTCTGCATGCGGTCGCAGCAAGGTGAAGACCTTTATAAACCAATCCAGCGTTAAGGCGTTGAACTGAAGAAGTTCAATCGTCTGGTCCAGACCGAAATTCAACTCTCCATAGGAAGGAGAAAAAGGAGTTCGAATGTCTGGCGTCCATTCGGCTTTAAGCCGTCTCCACAAACTGATTAACGGTGTCTCGATCGCTGTGCCAATTAAATTGGTGATGATTGGAAAATCGTATAAAGTCATCAAATTAAACGGTCCAAGTTTGATCTCAACAGCGATTTCCAAATGATGCATGGGCATTCCTGTTTCGGATTCTAGTATTTTAAAAGAGGTCTGGGAGGGAAATAATACGAAATCCCCGGCTCGGACAATGTATTTGACATCATCGATAAAAATGGTTTTCTCACCGGAAACCACATACCAAAAAACAGCATACGGACGGTCCACTTTATCGATCTGCCAATCGGCCGATCTCGTATTTTCATCAATCCGATGGATATGAAAATACAATCGGTTCAGTTCGTTTTGTGATTGAAGCTCGTTTTTTATAGTAGGAGGCAATGAAACCACGTCTTTCATTCATCGATAGTTTAAAATCGTTAATCTTTTATGACCATCCTACAATAAATCTCATAAATTCACAAAGTAGAGAATGAAAATTTAGGAGTGTGAAAAAATGAAAGCACCATCCATCAAAAAGAAGTCTCTTCTATTATGTATCGCAATGGCGACAAGTATGATGTTGGCCGCCTGTAGTAGCGACGATCCAAAAGCCGAAGCGGGAACTGATACGGGGGCAGGGTCGGCAAGTACGATTGCGTTGGACTTGTCTCATGTATGGCCACCGAGTCATGGTCAAGAAACGGTGACGGTGAAGGAATTAATTGCTGATGTGGAAGAAGCGACGAATGGACAGGTGAAAATTACATCCTATCCAGGGGCATCATTGGCGGCTTCGGATGGACAGTTCGATGCAGCTGCCACAGGTGCTATCGATATTGGCTTCAGCGTGAATAGTTACAACCCAAACCAATTTCCACTCACTTCAGTGATGGAACTGCCATTCATGAGTGATCAAGGGGAAAAAGGAGCAAAAGTATTATGGCAGCTGTATGAGGAATTCCCGGAATTTGAAGAGGAATATACGGGAACGGTTCCTTTATGGCTGTTCACTTCCGATCCTGGCCAAATCTTCACAGTTGGAAAGCCGGTGAAGAGTCTTGAAGATCTAAAAGGAATGAGAATTCGATCCCCGTCCGCGGAAACGAATGAGTGGCTGACAGCAATCGGTGCCACGCCAGTTTCGATGCCGATGAACGAGACTTATGAAGCGCTTGAACGAGGGGTGGTCGACGGGACGATCGCACCATGGGAAGCGTTGCTTGGTCACAGTTTGATAGATGTGATTAACTATGCCACGGTCGGCAATTTTTATTCCACGACATTTTACGCAACGATGAACGAAAATACATGGGATTCGCTAGGTGAAGAAAACCAAACCGCCATCCGAGAATTAACTGGTGAAAAATTGTCCATGAAAGCGGCCGCCCTTCACGATCAATCCGGAAGAGACGCTGTGGAGCAAGCGAAAGAAAAAGGCGTTGAAATTTATGAGTTAAGTGAAGAGGAACTCGATGAATGGAAAGTCCTTATAAATCCAACGATTGAAAAATGGATAGAAAAGGTGGAAGGAAGAGGCTTACCCGGACAAGCGATTTATGATCGTGCCGTTGAATTAAGTGCTCAGTAAGTAAATGAAAAGGTGCTTCGCTTAAGGATATTATTTAAGCGAAGCACCTTTTTACTTGTTAAACTTAAACATCATCGTATTTCCCCCCCATTCCGGCTAAATTCAAAATATTATATATAAAAAAATGAAACTTCTGGCATGGTAGCACGTATAAAAAGATAAAGAATTATGCGGTTGAACGTGTGGCACAGGGAGATGGTTCAGATGAAAATAGTAACTGGCATCTTGTTCTTGTTATGTTTAGGATATTTCTATTACCGATTCTTTCGGCTTTTAATTAAAATGAAACAACCTGCTGTTTTCCCAAAAACGGAAGAGGATTGGAGAACGATTCGGAAACAGCCACAAAAAGCAGTAGATTTACCGAGGATATCACATCAAAAAACTGGCTTTTTCATGAATGGCCTTATTCTCGTCTTTTTGACGATTTTCGTTATCGGCAATTTGTTCAGCAGTAATACAAACTGGCCTGCCTACCTCGTATTTATCCCGATTTTCTTTAATTTATCTCAAGTCTGGAATTTGTTTTCCATCGTCGAGGACGGGATTTTGGACGGTGGGCGGTTTGTGCCCTGGAAGAGTATCCAATCCTATCACTTTGTGCCGATTGATACGAACCATCGCTTCTACGGATATTCTCACGAAGTGAATGGCGGGTATGAACTGAAAATCCAGACGAAGCGATCCACCGCCAGCTGTATTGTGACGTCGGAAACGGGCAGGGAGAAAGTGACCGAAGTGCTCGATGCGCATTTGGGTATTTGACTCGGAATGGTTTTTCCTATAGGGGGGATTGCATGAGACAGTTGTATATTAAGCAAAAGGTGTTTAGTCTGAGCGGTAAGTTTTCGGTGAAAGATGAGCAGGAGAATGAAGTGTATTTCGTGGAAGGGAGTTTCCTGCAGATTCCAAAGACGTTTTCCATTACGGATTCAGCGAGGAAGGAAGTCGCGGTGATTACAAAGAAGACTTTTAGTTTCCTGCCGACCTTCTTTGTGGAAGTGAGTGGCCAAGAAACCGTGACGATTAAGAAACACTTTTCCTTCCTGAAATCGCGTTACTCGATTGACGCGGTAGATATGGAAGTGCGGGGAAATTGGTGGGACATGAATTTCGAAGTGTATCAGAACGGAGAAGTGATCGGATCCGTCCGCAAGAAATGGTTCACCTGGGGCGATAGCTACCAGCTGCAAATTGAAAATGAAGAAACGGAACCCCTTCTCGTATCACTCGTCGTGGCGATTGACTGTGCAAAAGCCGATCAAGCAGCTGCAGCTCCGGCGCCTGGTTGATGAATCAGACGGCTGTCGTTCCCCAATAAAGTAAAATCCATCCTGGAGCGGTTGCTCGTCATGGATGAATTTTTGTGTCATTTACGCTGACACCCTTGAGGGAACCTACTGTAAGCTATGGATACTACACCAATTGGAAGGATTGTTGGAGTCTAACTTTATTGACATTCATTAAGTCGCCTGCAGAAGTGTTCCGTAAAAATACGAACCTGAAACAATGACAAAGCCACAATCTTGTTGTTGAGGGAACGTCAGCGCAGAACGCTGAATTCCATATGAGCTTTGTGTCTAATAAAAAAACATCTTTGGTACTAACATTGGTAAACACCACCAAAGAAGCTTCCGAACGGTCTAACGACTTTTGGGAAGCTTCTTTTTATTTTTATTAAATCAACACCGAATAATGTTACGTGCCTATTGATGTTGTTTTTATAATAGTGTATGATACACAGTATAAGAAGATGAGGTGAGAACGATGGGGCCATTGTTGGAGACATTCACAACGGAATTAAGGAGAGGAACGTTAACTCTTGCCGTATTGAGTCAATTACGGACTCCTCAATATGGATATTCCTTAGTCCAACGTCTTGAAGAGGCAGGCGTAGCCATAGAGCAAAGTACGTTATACCCCTTACTTCGCCGGTTAGAGAAACAGGAACTCGTTACGAGTAGTTGGGATACGACAGAAAGCAGACCCCGCAAGTATTACGTAATCAGCCCGTTTGGCAGTGAAATTTATGAGCAATTGAAAATGGAATGGGAAACCATGACGGTGGAGCTGAAATCATTACTAGAAGGAGATGAAAATCATGCATCTGATTGAGGCGTATGTGTATGAAGTGACGAGAAGGCTGCCAGAAAAAACGCGGGATGATATTGCTCTCGAACTCAGATCCACCATAGAAGATATGTTGTCCGAAAATTTTGCTGAATACGAAGTAAGGGAAGTTCTTTTGAAACTTGGTGATCCTGCACAGCTTGCAGCCAGTTATCGCGATACACCGATGCATTTGATTGGACCAAAAGTTTACGATGCTTATATGTACACGATGAAAATGATTATCCCTTGGGCTATATTAATAACGATATTGGTTCATGTTGTTGAAGCGATTGTCCTTTTTTCAGGAGAAGAAAGTGTGCTTTCTGTCGTGATCAAAAGTTTTGGGATCATCATCGGTAATCTAATACATGTGCTTATCCAAACTTTCTTTTGGGTCACCATAGTATTTATATTCATTGAGAGAGTCGGCTTATCAAAAAGCGATCTCCCGATGACCAAATATGGATCGGCATGGACTCCAGACGATTTGAAGCATGTCATGGTGGTTTCGAAGAAACGGGCGATTTCAAGAGGTGAGGTTATTTTTGGATTCGTCTGGACAGCGATTTGGTTGGTTTTTTATTTCAATGCGGACCATCTCGCTGGCGTTTATCGATCCATAGATGGTGTAGGATTACAAATGGTGATGCCAGCTTTTAATCAAGAGGTATTGATGTCGTATTGGCCACTCATTGTACTACTTGCCTTATTCGAAATTGGAGTAGGACTATACAAATGGATAGAACGACAATGGACCATGAAACTGGTTACGATAAATGCAGTCCGGAACGTATTTAGTTCGATTGTCTTACTTGTCATGGTCACCAATCCCGCTTTGATCCACGATGCCGTAATTCCGTATATGGCAAGTTTACTTGAAATCAGTAATTCATCAGTCCATAATTTTTTAGAATGGGCGGTATGGACCGTTTTCGTGGTTGTTATTGTTACCACGGTATTAGAAACCTATGATAGTTATCGGAAAGCAAAATCCCGATGATCAAATAGGTAAAAACGTAAATTAAACATAAAAATAGACTGTAAATTAGCATGCTAATTGGCAGTCTATTTTTATTGGGGTATATTTTAATAATATGTTACATGATTTCTTTAAGTAATTTGGTTACACCAACCAACAGTCATTTTCCACTTATAGGCCTATCTAAAAGGAAAAATAGAAAGGAGGCCATCATGAATATTATCGAAAAAGCATTCCAATTCGCTTTGGAAAAACATGAAGGACAGTATCGAAAGGGGACAATGATCCCTTATATCACCCATCCGTTTGCGGTGGCGATGATTTTGAAACATCATCGATATCCCGATGAAGTCGTGGCCGCCGGTTTACTTCATGATACGCTGGAGGATACGCAAACAACGGAACAGGAATTGCTGGATTTTGGTCCGTATGTCCTCGAATTGGTGCAAGCCGCCACCGAACCAGATAAATCCTTACCGTGGGAACAGAGGAAACTTTGGACGATTGCAGATCTGCCGAAAAAGAGTCCGGATCAGCTGGCCGTCATCGTCGCGGACAAGCTGCATAATATTCGTTCAATCCAATCCGATATCGAGGAGGTGGGAGAGGCGGTCTGGTCGAGGTTCAACCGTGGAAAGCGTTCGCAGTCTTGGTATTATATGAATATACTAAAAGCGCTTGAACCTTTTAGGAAAGAAGTGCCGTTAATCCGAAATCTTGATAATGAGGTGAAACGGATTTTCATCGGAACGGGTAAATTAACGAACGGGAAGATCGACTTGCTGTTTGAGGCTGTTTATCATATATCGGAGGCAACGGAAGATAGCTTGCGGAAAGAGAATATGGACGGTTTTGCCTGGGAAGTGAAAGAAGGGGCCGAGGTTCTGTACCAAAAAGGTGATTTTGAACCGCTGCGGCCGCTGATGGATGATCTAACCGCCAGAGGCATCCAATTTGAAATGAATTCAGACGGTTCGTTCCTTCTGCTCGCGTTTTGTCACGAACTGCAATACCGTCTCGGTTGGAGTCCGGATGAGCTGTATCGGCATTTCAAACGGAATCTTTCCAAACTGTAACGGTTCCGTTTGTGTAATAATTTTTTTATACAGTTTTCGATGCCCCTTTTCGAAGCGGGCATTTTATTTTTACATAATTTTTTTGACCAGCCAGTATCCTTTTCGCAGGTTCGTACCTATCTAGTAAGTAAAACGACCCTTTGGAGGTAAAACTATGAACTTACTAATCAACGAACCCCCGCTGCTGATCCTTCCGTCATTGGTGAAACAGGTGGGACTCAACGAGGCAGTCATCTTGCAGCAACTGCATTTTCGTTCGCTCATTTCGAAAAATCATAAGGACGGGTATGTGTGGGTGTATAAGACGTATGAGGAGTGGCGGGAGGAGTTTCCGTTCTGGTCGGAGAGGACGATCATGCGGACGATGCGGAAGTTGGAAGAGGAAGGCTATGTCATTTCGACATCCGCCTATAACAGGATGAAAACAGATCGGACGAAATGGTACCGAATTGATTACGCAAAGTGCCAAATGGTAGCAGGTCAGATTGTCCCTTTGAGCAGGGCGGTGTGCCCTGACGGGGAAGGACAAATTGGCACGGACCGAGACGACAATCTGGCATCACAGGACTTTGACAAGTTGTCCCCACCAATAACCAAAGAACTTAAAAGGAAGTTAAAAAAAGATAAGAGCGAGACAAGTCTCGATGTCATCTCTGAAATTATTCAATACTTAAATGCGAAAACCGGAAAGGACTTTAAGGTGAATGCAAAATGGACACAACAGTTAATTAGCGAAAGAGTAGCAGAGGGCTATGTGTTGGAGGACTTCAAGGCGGTCATTGACGTAAAGGGGAAGCAATGGGAGAATGATCCACGCATGCGAAATTACTTTCGGCCGTCCACGTTGTTCTCCCCGGCCCACTTTGAGAACTATTTGAACGAGGTGCCTGTGGAACCGGATTGGAGGCCCGTTGCGTATGAAGCGGTGGATCTTGATTTTGGGAAAGGGGAATTCGGGTAGACGGCAGCTGATGGGAATTCACCCGAATTCCGGCCGGATTGCCCATGCAAACCTTGGAAATGTGCCTCTCATAAAATGAGCAAACCGGTCCATATTAACGTTGCATCAGCAAATTGAAATGGGAGGTTTGGCAATGAAACAAGGTGCGCATAGTAATTTATATTCCAATTCGAAAACACCAGGAAACCGACCGGACATGAAAGAGGAAATTTCGATGGAATTGGCTGAGCTCAACAATTTGAAGCCGAAACGAGAGCCAATGACGCCGAATCAGCGGGAAAAGACGGAGAGGGATAAATTCTATTGAGTTAATGGTGAGGATGTTTCCTTAGAACTGGACCGCCCCAGTTGGTGGTCCTCTTATTATCCTCGACGCGAATTGGCATCTTCTTTCATTCTCCTTCCAAATCCCCGAAATGGAATCCACCCTCTGTAAACGATATGATAAAAGACGAACGGACATTCAATAGTGTCCCCGTAGATCGAAAGTAGAGGTGGGTTCAAGTGATCAGTACAACATCAAAGAAGTATAAGGGCGTTCCTTTATCCATTTTAGATCTTGCGATGATCAATGAAGGCAGCGATGCCGCGCAGTCGTTCCAAAATAGTGTCGACCTCGCGAGGAATGCCGAGCAGTGGGGGTTCAACCGATTTTGGCTTGCGGAGCACCATAATATGCAAGGCGTTGCAAGTTCGGCGACGTCGGTCATCATCGGCCATGTGGCGGGCGCGACGAAGACGATCCGGGTCGGGTCGGGCGGCGTCATGCTGCCGAACCATGCGCCGCTTGTGATTGCCGAGCAGTTCGGTACACTGGAGGCGATGTATCCGGGAAGGATCGATCTGGGGCTGGGCCGGGCGCCGGGAAGTGACCAAGCGACGGCATATGCGCTGCGCCGGACGCTGCATAGCAGCGGAGACGATTTTCCGGAGCAATTGGCGGAGCTGCGCGGCTATTTCGATTACAATCCGACGGCCCGCGTGCGTGCGGTTCCGGGAGAAGGGCAGGATATCCCGATCTGGCTGCTCGGCTCCAGCGGATTCAGCGCACAGCTTGCCGCACAACAAGGACTGCCATTTTCCTTTGCAAGCCATTTTGCGCCGGGGTATTTGATGCAGGCGCTGCAGTTATATCATCAGCAGTTCCGGCCGTCCAAAAATCTGGCGGAACCGTATGTCATGCTTGGCGTGAACGTCATCGCGGCGGATACGAATGAGGAGGCGCAACGGCTCGCCACATCCTATCAGCAACAATTCCTGAACATCCGCAGAGGCGTTACGACGAAATTCAAGCCGCCGGTGGATGATCTAGACACGTTCTTTTCCGAATATGAGAAGGCGGCGATTGCAGAATTGATGAATTGGCCATCCACCATCGTCGGCGATCGGGAAACGGTCCAGCGCAAAATGGATGCCTTCTTGCAGGCGACGAAGGCGGATGAATTGATCATCAGCTCGGGCATCTATTCCCATAAAGATAGACTACGCTCATATGAAATCCTTGGAGAACTGCTAGAATAGTGCCAGGCACCCACACAAATCGGAAACAATTCTGAATAGTGTCTGAATTATTGAGGTGACTGTCACCATTTCAAATGTATGGTACAGTTAGAAAGAAATTTTAAAAGTGAGTAGGCGGTTAATTTGATCGAAATAAAAACATCTACAATAAGCGATGGCGAATTCAATAGAGGGGTATTCGCGACATGTGATATTAAAAAAGGGCAGATTTTACATGAAGCGCCCGTCATTTCTTACCCGAACGAGCAGCACCACCACATTGAGGAAACGGTACTTGCGGATTACGCTTTCGAATATGGCATCAACCATACCGCCATTCTGTTAGGATATGGGATGTTGTTCAACCATTCCTATGAGCCAAATGCGACGTATGAGATCAATTTTGGAAATCACACCTTTGACTTCTACGCTTTCACCGATATCAAAGCAGGGGATGAAATCCTCATCAATTATAATGGCGACGTGGATGATAAAGAGAGACTATGGTTTGATAGGTGACTGTCACCTTCTCAAAATTTCTTCATTATGTTCACCGGGATTCGGGGGATGCAGTTTATAGCTAACGGGAGTTCGTGAAAGTTTCAGTGGACTGCCGATCGCTTTCACCACCCCTGCGGTAGGATGGTCGTACTGGATGAACATCTCCCGTTCGTGCAGCTGTGGATCCAGACTGACTTCCGCGATGGATTGGATTGGTCCACACGGGATATTCTGGGAGCGACATTTCTCCAGCCAATAGGCGGTCGGTTTAGTTTCCAACACTTCTTGTACGAGCGAAACAAGCAATTCTCTATGTTCTACTCGATTGGCATTTGTCCGGAACTTGGGATCTTTGCTGAAAGCAGGCTTTTCCAAAATGGAACAGAACTGGTTGAATTGATTGTCGTTGCCAATCGCAATGACGATTTCCCCGTCTTTCGTCGTAAAAGTCTGATACGGAACAATATTGGCGTGGCTGTTGCCAAGGGCCGTCGGGATTTTTCCGGACATCATATAATTACTGCCAACGTTCACAAGTGAGCTGACAGCGGTATCGTAAAGGGAAATATCGAGCTTTTGCCCTTTGCCGGATTGGGTCCGTTCCAGCAATGCGGATTGGATGCCGATGCACGCATATAAACCGGTCAAAATATCCGCAATGGCCACGCCCATTTTCTGAGGGCCGGATTGTTCAGTGCCGGTAATACTCATCAGTCCACTCATCGCCTGAATGATGAAATCATACCCAGGTAAATCCTTATACGGACCGGTTTCCCCAAAGCCGGTTATGGAACAATACACGATGGCGGGGTTAAGTTGGGCAACGGTTTCATAACCGAGGCCGAAGCGCTCCATCGTGCCCACTTTGAAATTGTGAATGATTACATCCGATTCGGCAATCAACCCTTTGATGAGCGCGATGCCTTCTTTGGACTTCAGGTCCACGGTAATGCTTTTTTTATTCCGATTCGCACAAAGATAATAGGCACTGACGCCGTTCTGAAAAGGGGGGCCCCATCCACGGGTTTCATCACTTTCGCCCGGCGCTTCCACTTTCACTACTTCGGCACCCAAGTCTCCTAGAATCATCGTACAATAAGGACCCGCCAGCACGCGGGTGAGATCCAAAACTTTAATTCCGTTTAATGCACCAGTCATTTTCATACCTCCTCGATATAGTTGAATAAAAAAAGCCGGCTCAAATGAATGCAAGAATTTTGCATTTCAATTTGAACTGGCTTTTGTTTGTTGAGACATACCCGGAATAGGTATGCGAACAAATTAGGCAGTTATGATTGTGAAGGATTTCTACTTAATTATATACTATTTAAAATAATTTGTAAATGGTAGGGTGTGCGGGATAAGCCCCTCCTCTGACGCATAGAGTAAAGGTGAAACACCAAGTACGTTGTTGGAGGGATGACATGCAAAAATTGGTGTATCTATTGCTGCTTTTCGGGACATGCCTGCTATCTGCTTGTTCATATGACAGCGAAAAAGCGGTGAAAAACGGGGATGTTATCAATATGAACGGACCCGTTTACAACTTTTTTCAATTTGAACGGTTCTTAGAAAGCGTAGAGGCGGACGAAGCAGCCTCCGTCCGGATTGCGAACTACACGGTTGAGGGAAATCCGACATTGTATGACTTAGCCTTTGACGGGACCGTATTTAATTTGGAAATTGATCGGTCAAAAAATAAAGACCGCGGAGACAGCCCTGCCAAGGAGAGCAAGACCTGCTCGGAGCTAGTGTCAGAGGAAGGACAACAAGTATTCAGCTATACACTGGAAGGCTGTCAGCACGATTCCAACGTTGAAAGCTTTACGATTTTAAGCGTCTTGAAGGAGCAGGAAGAGGAACACGATCACTAAGTCGTCGGCAGATGCGGGGCCCGTGTGCTGCTTTGAATGTATACGATTTTATTCATGGAAACCGATGAATTTGGATCAATACTAGGAATGCGAACATATGTATGGTAAAATGGAAGAGTAATAGAGTAGGGGACTCAAGGGTGGTCGGCCATTTCCCTCTGTGAAGGGAGGTGGTCTTCGTGACAGTATTCGAAACGCTAATGCTCGTATTTACATTTGCAGCACTAGTCATGGCTATATTGTCCCATAACCATAAAAAATAACCCATCCTTGAGTTAGCGGCTCATGTGGATGGATTATTTTGTCCTATTCGCCGATTCCCCCAAGGGAACCTGCTATTACATGGACCGTTCAATGCACTCCCATTGAACGGTCGCTTATTACTTTATTCATTCTTCCTCCTTAGTATACCTTTTACTACCGGGCAGTTCAAGTGGAGATGAGGTTGGCGCGGCCTGGTTAGGGTGGCAAACCCCTGCAAAAAAGCGGGATTGGGGAATCAGTATTCACTCGAAAAAGGGTTTTTCGCACCCATAGCGAAATAGGGTTTATATGAAAAGGGAGGTAAGGGAATGGGTAAATTGATGCAGGATAAAGTCGGGATTGTCACAGCCGCGGGAAATGGAATCGGCCGGGCGAGTGCGCTTGCGTTCGCAGAAGAAGGGGCAAAGCTCGTTGTGTCGGATATCAATGAAGAGGACGGCATGGAAACCGTACGCCAAATCGAAGCGAATGGCGGGGACGCGATTTTTGTTTACTGTAATGTGGCGGAGGAACAGCAAGTCATCGATCTGGTGAAACGGACAGTGTCCCATTATGGTCGCTTGGATTGGGCTCATAACAACGCGGGAATCGGTGCTCCTACGAAACCGATTGCGGAGACCGAGACGGCGGACTGGGATCGTTGTGTCCAGATTACACAGACGAGCCTTTATTTTTCATTGAAACATCAGATTCCCGCCATGCTGGAATCTGGTGGCGGAGCGATTGTCAATACGGCGTCCACATCCGGCTTGCTCGGATCGGAAAATTTGGCGACCTACAGTGCGGCAAAATGGGCTGTTAACGGGTTGACCAAGTCCGTCGCGCTGGAATACGGAAAACAGGGAATCCGTGTAAATTCCATCTGTCCCGGCATGACGTTAACGGCTTCCGTGGAAGCGTGGTCAAAGGAAGTGCCCGAACAGGCCAAATACGTGGAAAACGACATTCCCCTCGGACGGATGGCTCGCCCGGAAGAACAGGCACAAGCCGCAGTTTTTCTTTGTTCGGACAAGGCTTCTTACATTACGGGCGTCAATCTGGCCGTGGACGGCGGGCAAACGGCGAAGTAACTAAGAGCTTCCCCAGTGAACTTAATTAGGCCCCCTGTTACCTAATAATAAGGATACGGGTAAGGATATGGGTTCGTTTGACGGCAGTCTATCGGCGGCCCGATTATCATCGAAGGCTTGATTGGGGAAATGGCTCTTTTCCATTGGGTTTCGTTCAGGCAATAGGTGTGTGCCATGATCTCGGGGGGCGTCAATGATAAGAAATCGGATCCGAGAATGATCTCCGGAGTGGGGGCGTCGAAAATAGCAAACAAATGGGTATCCTCCATCGTGGCCACTTCGTAATGCCACCAACCGCGCGGAATATTAATAAGCTTCCCAGGGGATAGCGAATAATGTTGGTATTGTTTCGTGAATGGGTTCAATAGACCGACTGAAACGCCTCCTGCAATACAATAGACGACCTCTTCCGCATTTTGATGATAATGTGGTTCAATGACATTGTCTTTGCTTAGGTGAATGTCAAGAAATGATAGATTTTTCAACGTGTTCAGCTGCTCGACACCGGCAATTGTAATGTAATTCTGATCGTCTTTTTTGAAAAAAGGGCTTTTATTCATATCAATAGCAAACTGCGCCGTCGGCAATGAATAATCGATGGAAGAACTCAACGCTTCATCCTTTCCAAGAAATAATGGCTTTATCTCCTACAGGATATGTAGGCGGATGGCCGGGAGTGCAATAAAATGGTTACAACAAAAAGGACCTGTGTGAGGAACGATATAGTTCCTGCGCAGGCCCCGTTTTTACGTGAATCCATCCATTAAAAAATTTATTCCAAATCCATAAGTGCTAAATCACTTGAAATACCAATTGAAAGCATTGGTATACAGAATTTTATCAGTAGCTTGTTCGTCAAACAGCTGTTGAATTAATTCAATGTCTCCGTACTGAAACGGTCTTTTGGCTCTTGTAGAGGGCAAATCTGTTCCAAACATTAGCGCATCCGGGTTTGTTGCATAAATAGATGTTAAAGCATGTTCGACATCTAGTTCCACACGCCCAAAACCTGATGCTTTTACTCGGACGCCTTTATCAATTAATTGTAATAAATGCGGTAAGCCTTCTTCTGACAGCCCTAAATGGTCAATTGAAATAGCTGGTAGCTTTTCAATAGTCGATGCAATTTCGGGTAATTCTTTTGCATCGATATAAAGTTCGCTATGCCATCCAGCTACCTCATAAACTCTCCTCGCCAAGTAATCGAGCTTTGATAGATCCTCTGAACCGCCTCGTTTTATATTAAACCGTAATGCTTTTACCCCTTTTTCATGTAAGTTTATAATTTCTTCGTCCGTCACCGTAAAAGGTAATTGTGTGACACCACAAAATGTGGAACCCATTTTATTAAGTGCGTTTACTAAATATTCTTGGTCAAATCCTTGGAATGAACCCGAGACGATCGCTCCACCTGCTACATTCAACTCAGCAGCTTCCTGTTGATAGTCTTCTACAACATAACTAGGCGGCAAATATCCTTGGTTTTCAACAATTGGGAAATCAAAATCAATAATATGAAAATGAGCATCAAAAATTCTCAATGTAAATCACTTCCCATCTCTTTACTTTACTATATCATCCTCCGTTCTATAAGAAAAATATAGGTTATTTATAAAAATACATAAGTATAACTTATTGACAGTCGCCATATTCCTTCTCCACTTCCGCGTAGAAGCGTGCAGATATTTTGCGTTCCAGCCGAAGGGCCATGGCCAAACTGAACTTATGCAATCCCATCATGAGAATGCCCGCCAGCAGTTGGTCGTATTTCGTGTTAAAGGGCGAGGGGAGGATGGGCGGTTTACCTGAAGAAGACGGGATGCAAATATGGGCGGTCAGCTGCATGAGTAACGGGTTGCTTGTATTTTCCAAAATAGCCGCCCCGATAAATAAAAGACAGGCCGGCGTGATCGCAAGCCCGCTGCAAAAAGTGTACTGTTTCATTTTGCAAGTGCATAACCGTAGCAAAGGATCGGGCGACGCGATCGGATGCCACATGCCAAAGGATAAAGCGAATAAAAGGAGCAAATAGCTGTTTTGTAATAAGGGATGGCCAACAAGAAATGTCAGGATGAATGGGGTGTGATAGAGGAGGAATAATGAAGCAAATGTATACAGAGCTATGTTTCGGGGAAAGGGATTCATTTTCAGCCAGCTGGACTTCGGCAAACGCGGCAGGCGGTGAAGCAGTTGCTCCGGAATGCCTAACAGTAGAAGAGGCGGGACGATGAAGTACAGGATGCTCATTTGAATCATATGTAAACTGAATGAGACATGGCTGATAATTGCAAAAGGACTAACGACGACTAGCAGCAGAAGCAAACAGCCTGTGAAAAAGCAGAAGGGTTGCAGGAGAATTGTTTTCCCTTTGGCGTATCGATGGACGGCAAACAGATATAGGGCAACAATGCCAAGTAGCGTAAGGAGCAACGGCCAATTCCATGTCAACTGATTCATAAGAATGAATTCCAAGCCTGGCAACAGATTCTCGCCTCCCTTCTATTATAAAAAGCTATCCTATTGTATATGAAAATGAAGATGGGCGAAGCAAGTGTAAAACCGGTACCCATTTATGATCGGGTACGATCTTTCGATTGCGGAAGAGGGGAAACGATCAGCATTTCTTACAAGACTTGCATTGGGATTTATCTGCACCACAGGATTTGCATTTTGCCATTCGATCACTCCTTTGCATGGATATATTCAACTTTACTCACTAGCCAACGAAAATATGCAAAGGTGACAGTCATCAAACAATTCGGAAACAATTCAGAAGTGTCCGAAATAAAAAGGGGGCTGTCACCTTTACAATAATCCCTACAGTTCATTAATTACTTTTGTTAGCTTTTGCAGTGCGGATAAAAAGTTTGTTAATTCTTCGGGTGATAGACTCGCATAATATTTTTCGGTAATCTGCTGCATAAATCTTTCCATTTCTTTTTTATAAAGCAATCCTTTTTTGCCTAATTCAACCGAAAATGTACGCTTATCTTCTGAATGTTGTTTTCTATAAATATAATCATCCATTTCAAGTTTTACTAACTGTTGGCTGATAGCGCTTTTGGTAATATTCATTTTTTCTGCTAACTCTGTAGGAGTGGATGATGGATGCCGAATAATTAATGTTAATATCGTATATTGCTGATTATTTAATTGGAAATTTGTGAAATCTCTTTCTTTTGCTTCAAGTAACAGCCATAGTTCTTCAAGTGCTTGATTAATTTCCTCAGGTAGGTTTTCATTTTTCATCTTTTTGTTTACCGCCTTTTCTTCTCCAATTTTTTGGGTTTAACTTACTTTTATATTTAGTCACTATTTCTTTGCCGACAAAGGCAACACCTATCAAAAAAAAGATTTCTCCCACTACTATACATACTGTAATAACAGTGGCCTTAATGTGGGTTGGAAATGGGGTAAATGGTACGATGGCAGCAAATCCCCATAGTATTGGATAAAGGATTAGAAGCCCTATTCCAAGTTTAAAAAGGAATGGTTTTTTTTGCTTATCTTCGTTTGAAACTATCTCTTTTTCCATTTTCAAAACTCCTTAGTTTAGTTAAGTTAACTAAATTATATACCGAAAACGGTTTGATTACAAGATTTAAAAACGCCTTACCAAAAATTAAGTAATTATATAAAAACTTGCCCTGATTGTTTTGAACCAACTTGAACCTAAAAACCTTTGTAAACGTTGGTATATCATCAGTCTTATTAGCATTTTGAGCTTTAAGAGGATTGCCTGGCGGAGGAGGGCCAAGGCCATGGGAAGTGTTTACAGGGTACGTTCATAAAAGGACATTGAAAAGGTGCCAGTCACCCAAATAATTCGGAAACGATTCAGAATAGTGTCCGAATTGTAAAGGGGACTGTCACCTTATTACATATCCAACCAGACGGTTTTCTCCTCATATGGCGTGCGTGCCGGAGTTTTCAGTTTGGCGAGTGATTCGGGATCCGGGTAGCCGATGAACAAGTTGCCGATGATTTGTTTATTTTCCGGCGAGCCGATGAATCGGTGAAGCCGTTCGTCATGCACGAGGCCGACTCCGCGCGTCCGCCAGACAAACCCAAGGCCGAGGTCATGTGCAGCGAGCCACATCGAGTGGATGGCGCAGCTGACCGCAAAAACATTGTCTTTTGTGGCGTCCGGATCATCGGGCACGATATCGCTCGTCACAATAATATGAACTGGCGTGCTCAGCACCACTTTCAGTGAACTTTCGATTAAATGGGGCTTCGTCGGGAAACGATCTTGCAAAAACTCCTCCGCCAGCTGATTATACCGTTCTTTCGCTTCGCCTTTTACTACGTAAAATGTCCAAGGCTCCCGCAGTCGGTCGTTTGGCGCCCACGTGGCGGCTTCCAGCAATTGGCGGATTTTATCGTCTTCCACGTCCCGTCCATCGTAATTCCGTATCGCCCTGCGCTCTTGCAGGCCTGTTATAATTGACATTCTGCTTTCCTCCCATTATGTATTTATCCCCTACCAGTCTATCATTTGTAGGGAAGACAGTCACCGTCGATGTTTTTGGAAAACTCAGTCTCCAGATAGGATGATAGTAGATGATTCATGAGGGGCGCCCTTTTTCCCTGAACTTTACGTTCCATTAACCTAATTTTCGGGAAGAATAAAAAGTATCTACTTCAAAGAGGGGTTGACTTCATGCCGGTTATCGAACATGAAATTTCAATTGACGCTTCCATTCAAGTTTGTTTCGATCTGGCCAGAACGGTGGAGATCCATTCGGGGAAAACGATGCTTACGAAACAAAAGGCGATTGGTGGGGTTACGTCCGGATTGATGGGGCTTGGCGATTCCGTCACCTGGGAAGTGAGCCATTTCGGAATAAAACAAAAATTGAAGTCACGAATCATAGAGATGGACAATCCATGCAAATTCACCGACGCCATGGTCCAAGGTCCTTTCCAATCTTTCCAGCATACGCATGAATTCATTCCAAGCGGCACGGGAACGAGGATGAAGGATACCGTCTCGTATCAATCTCCTTTTGGCATATTCGGTAAAGTGGCAGACTTGTTGTTTCTGGAAAACTATATGAGACAATTTATCGCTCAGCACGCCCAAAAGGTGAAACGGGCTGCGGAAGCCGAGAAGCAGTGCCTGTTCGATGAGCATTCATGATGATACGAATGGTTATCAAACAGGCACCGTTTTTTATCTTCCCTTACATTTGATTTGCATGCAGTCTGGCGAACATGCCGCCTTGTTCGACGAGTTCCGTATAGGTACCTTCCTCTTCGATACCGTCCGGTGTCACGACGATGACGCGGTCGGCATTGCGGATGGTCGTAAGACGGTGTGCGATGACGAGCGTCGTCCGGTTTTCGGACAGCTCCTCGAGCGATTCCTGGATAATGCGTTCCGTCTCCGTGTCGAGGGCGGACGTCGCTTCGTCCAAGATGAGGATCGGCGGGTTCTTCAGGAACATGCGGGCGATGGCGAGGCGCTGTTTCTGCCCGCCGGACAGTTTCAATCCGCGTTCGCCGATCTGGGTTTCGTACCCATCTGGTAAATTCGCGATGAATTCTTCCAGATGTGCCCGTTTTGCCGCTTCGAAAATCTCTTCATCCGTCGCATCGAGCTTGCCGTATGCAATGTTCTCTTTGACCGTCCCGGTAAAGAGGAATACGTCTTGCTGGACGATGCCGATTTGGCTGCGCAGTGACTTCTGTGTCATCTGGCGGATATCAAGTCCGTCAATCGTGATCTGTCCTTCATGTACATCATAGAAACGCGGGATGAGGGAGCAAATCGTCGTTTTTCCTGCGCCTGACGGACCGACGAAGGCGACCGTCTGTCCGGCTTTGATCGACAGGCTGATGTTTTGGAGCACGGGTTTATTGCCGTCGTAGCCGAACGTGACGTCTGCCAGTTGGATGTCACCGTTCAAATGGGGGACATCGATGGCGTCCGGCGCGTCTTGAATGTCCGGTTCTTCGTTCATCAGTTGGCGGAATCGACTGAACCCAGCCATCCCTTTCGGATACATTTCGAGCAATGCACTAATTTTATCGATTGGCTTCGTCAGAATATTGACGAACAGGATGAAACTGACAAACTCTCCGGATGTCAATTGCCCGTTGAACGTAAACCAAGAGCCGACGACCAAGACGACGAGAGTCATAATCCGGGTCGACATATAGATCGAAGAGGAGGTCCACGACATCACTTTATAGGCAACCAACTTCGCCAACCTGAAATTGCCATTGTCTTGATTGAACCGCTTCATTTCAAAATCTTCGTTCGTGAAAGATTTCACGACGCGGGACCCGGAGACCGAATCTTCCACGCGTCCGTTTACTTCGGCGATTTTGCCGTACATATTATGCCAGGCGGCGTTCATCTTCTTATTGCAGTACGTGATAATTACAATTAGAACGGGCACCATGACAAGTGTGATGAGCGCCAGCTCCGGATTGATGGAATACATGAGTCCGAAGGCGCCGACGATGGTCATGATGGCGATGAAGGCATCTTCCGGCCCGTGATGCGCAAATTCACCGATATCGAACAGATCGGTTGTGATGCGGGTCATAATATGGCCGGTCTTCGTATTGTCGAAAAACCGGAACGACTGCCGCTGGACATGTTCGAACAGTTCCCGGCGCATATCCGTTTCGATATTGATGCCGAGCTTATGGCCAAGATAGTTGACGATGAATTGCAGAAACGTGCTCAATATGTATATAAAGAGCAAAAGAACGCTGACCGTCGTGATTCGTCCCCAATCACCGGAAGGGAGCAGGCTGTCGATGAACCATTGGACGGCCACCGGAAAGACGAGCTCCAGCAAAGCGACGAACACCGCACTCGAAAAGTCGATGATGAACAATCTGCGGTGCGGTTTGTAATAGGAGAAAAATTGTTTTAGCATAGTGTGTCCTTTCAAGTGAAATAGTCCGTATTGGAAATAAAAAGAAACCATTCCATGGCGAATGGCTGCTGTCGGTACAAATTCATTTTCAGTAAGAATTATATCATATTTTGGCTGATTCCACTGATTTGTCTACACTATACTTTAAGTTTATTCGGGAATGGACTATTTTATCAAGTGGTCTGTGTAGCAAAGGTGATAGTAAAGGTGACAGTCACCACTACAAGCGTCATTACAAAACAATACCAGAGACCAAAATAAAATGGCCCCTGGCATTTTCCTAATCCCTCATTCGTGATCTCGCGTTTTAGCATTCCTGCTGTTGTCACCAAAGTCCGCTGCGAACTCTTGACTCCGGTTTTCATACTGGTTATTCGTATTGCTGTTGCTGTTGCGATTGTCTTTGTAGACGTGATGGGGATTGTGCGTTCTCTCGTTCATCGTCTTTTTATTATTCTTATTCATCGTCGGTCACCTCCTACAGCGTACTATGCTCGCACGACGGTGGATGTATACGCAGACAGCCGAGGCGTCAAGGTTTTATCGAAAGTGTAAGGCAGTATTGAATTATCGCGTAACTTTTACAAGTCTAGTATAATGGACAAGACACCACCAGTGATTTGACAGCAAAGAACAGGAAGAAATTAGCGGTGGCAATGAATTAGAGAAGGGAATTGGATAGGATGACAATTGAAAAGTTGCAAGAAGGTTCGAAGAGCATGAATGCGGCAATCCAGGAAATGGTGAAATTGATCGGAGCGGCAGATACCTCGTTATTGTACCAAAAACCATCCGAAGAAGAATGGTCTGTCATGCAAATTGCGAGCCATGTCATCGAAGCGGTGGAGTTCTGGGCAGCGGATTTGGAAGCGTTGTTGATCGTGCCAGGAGCAAAATGGGGACGCAACCACGAACATGTCCGGCGCTTGGCAGCTGTCGAGGAAACCTATGTGTCGGGTGTGACAGCCGAAGAGGCGACGCGTCGTCTACAAGCGCTCATGCCTCTTGTTGACCAGGCGTTCTCGAATGTGCAGGAAGAAGATTTGGCGAAAACCGCTCCAAGCTACAATCCAAACTTCGATGGCAAACCGCTATCTTTCCTGATCGACCATCTGCTAATCAAACATGTAGAAGGACATTTGGGACAGATGGAGCGTCATTTGGAGAAAGTGAAAAAACAGGCAGTCAACTAAAAGTCATTGGGATGGCCATAAGCACAAGAGACGCAACCATGCTCTCTTGTGCTTTTTTGGTGCCAGGCACTCAAACATTCATGTTTGTTTAAACAATCATGAATGTTTGAACTTTCGCGTTTGTTTTGGTGCCTGGCACCGGTTTCGCTGTCCATGATATGATAGAGAAATGGTTTCTTGAACTATCAGGATCGTGGAAAGTAGGCATGAACGTGGAGCAAGCAGTTTTGAAACAGTCAGTATTCTCCTGCGGTCTCAGTGTGACGGACAATGCCCGCAGGGGGATTTCCAAATATGCGAAAGATGAATTCGCCTTTTTTGCGATGCAGCAGGCGTTTGACGTACATATTGAAAAGGGGCCGATCAACAAACATGGGAACATGGCGTTTTCGGTTTTCTTTGATAATGAAATGAATGAGGCTTTGGCTGCCCATTTGAACGGCAGGGTGGCGGTGATGGAATGTGTCAGTAAAAATGACGGTTTTCTGGCAACCGGTTTTCATGTAAGAGGCCGTTCCGAACCGGTCCGCACGAATCGCCGTTTCTCCACCCGGTTGAAATTTCAGATCGGCCGTCCGATGCCTTTGCCGATTGAATTGTATACGAGCCTCCGGGAGCTGCCCGTGGCGGCGGAGCGTTCGGAGTATGTCCAGAAACGGATTTCCAGCTGGGAAGGTTATTTGCGTATCCAGGAACGCAATGCGGATGCAGAAGATGTCATCACTTCATTCACAAAAGCCCGATTGAATGAGGATTTCAGCAAATTGCGTGTTAGTTGTCATGGATTGAAGGCGAATGAATGGAAAACGATCACGGGATTTAGCGCGAAGTTCAAAGGGCAGTCGCATGATTTTGGCCAAGTCGTCCAAGCGAACCGATCGCAAAGCATTGTGGAGATTGAATTAAACCGCAAATATCAGGCCATGGCCCGCCGACAGGAATGGCCATCCGCCAACCAGCAGGAACTCGTTTTCAGCAATTTTGCGGAATTAAGCCAAGTGAAACGGCTGCGGAAAGGCTTTAAGGACCTTCAAGACGGGCTCGCCGCCAATCCGAACTTGGAGAAGATCCTGTTTGAAGAACGCCCGGTCGTCCGTATTTCCAAAAAACAGCTCGACCTCGAATTCCATAACAATTTGAATGAATTCCAAAGGGAAGCGGTCACGGGAGCAATGACAGCGAATGATCTATATGTCATCCAAGGGCCTCCCGGGACAGGAAAAACGACGGTCATTTCGGAGATTTGCCATCAAAATGTGAAAGCCGGCCTCCGTACCCTCGTCGCTTCTCAAGCGAATCTGGCGGTCGACAACGCCCTGGGCAGATTGCTGACCCACCAAGATATCCGGATTTTGCGCTATGGCAGGACGGAGAGCATCGAAGAAGAGGGGAAACGGTTCATCGAGGAAAATGTCGCTTCCCATTGGAGGGACCAAACGTTGCGCGCGGTGCAGGAGCATCTCCTTTCCCACGCAGAACGGAAAAATCAGTTGGAGCGGGAGCTCGACCAAGGCGTGCAGCGCAAAGAAAAATATGTCCAAGATTTAGAGTCCATCGCTGAGCGGATTCGTTTAAAAGAGGCGGCCCATACCGAGCAGCAAACCATTGTGAAAGAGTGGAATCGCTTGAACGCCAAGACGGAAGAGCTCCATAAGGAACTTGAAAACCTTGTTCAAGCGAAAGCTGAGCTGAGCCGATCCGCCGAACAACTCGATGAAGAAATCGAGCAAATCGAAGCGTTTCTTCATGTAAACAGCGACAAGCTGGAACAGAATTCTGAAATCGAACGCTTGAAAGGGCAAATGGCTCACTTGCGCAATGAAATCGCCTACCGGGAAACATTGCAGCAGATTGATATGCTGAGCACTTCGTTGGAAACATTGCGTCGGGAAATGGAAACGAAGCAGCGCAATGCCATCCAATTGCGGGCTTTCTCCGAAAATCTGCCTGCCTTGACCAAATTGGATTCATTAAAAAACCAGCTAGCGGAAATCGGGATCATGCCGAATGATGAGACCCTTCGAAACATGAAGGAACTCAACCGGCTGGTCGCCACCATCCAGGAGGAAAAATCCTCCTATACGGAGTGGCTCGAGTTGAGCGATCGTCTGGACAAAGCATTGGAAATGATCGAGAAAATATTAGTACGGGAAGGCTTTTGGAAGCAGATCCAACAGTATCCAGTCCCGGCCAACCGTCGATACACCGCCCTGCGGGATATCAATGCCTTGATCGACAATATCGGCCGTTACATCGTAAGGCCGGATCATAAGCAAGCTCTGGCGGTACGGACATATTCCCCCAAGAAATTTGAAATCCTCGAAAACGTCGCCACTGCTTTCAACATTTTAAAGGATCGGAAATGGTATACGGAAACACAGCTGGCCGCAGTGAACGAATCGAAATCGTTGTTCCATCGGGTTAAAGAGGGCATTGCCGAACAAGTGAAACTGGCCATTTATCAAACGGAACAGGAATTGACGAGCTTGCAGGCAAATGCGGAAGCAGAGGAAAGTAAACTGCTGGACATGCGAACAGCAAGCTCCGCCCAACTTGCCGTCATTGGAGAATTTGACGAAACGGCCTACTTGGCGGAAAAAATCGAACAACTGGCTGATATGGAGAAAATGGTCGCTTCATATGAAGAAACGATAGCCATCTGGAATGAAAAATCTATGGAGCTGGAAGCGAAAAAGAAGCAACAGCAGGATGTGGCAAATCGGATTGAAACAAATACAGAAGCGCATCTGGCACGGACTGCGGAAATCGAAAAATACCGCCTTCAAATGAATGACCTTGAAGCGCGTCAGCAGGAGCTGGCCGCACTTTTAGAGCAACAACCCGAAGCGGAGCAACAACAAGTACAAACTAAAATGAAGGAACTATCCGCACGAATGGCGGAATGGGAGCGGGAACAAGAGCGCTTGCCCATTACGATGGCATTGCAGGAAAAATGGGTTTCTTTATTACAAGAGGCGAACGA
The DNA here is from genome assembly GCF_038003045.1 of Sporosarcina sp. FSL W7-1349. Classification (NCBI taxonomy): domain Bacteria; kingdom Bacillati; phylum Bacillota; class Bacilli; order Caryophanales; family Caryophanaceae; genus Sporosarcina; species Sporosarcina sp. FSL W7-1349. The sequence continues at coordinate 989,204 of NZ_JBBOOK010000001.1, read as the reverse complement.
TTATGACCTCGATGAAATCAGGAAGTTGTATGTCCGGCATGCCAATGTCATCGGGACGACTTGTGTCGCATCCGCCCGGCGGGACTTCATGGAAGAATATCCAGACTTCGATGTTGTCATCATCGATGAAGTTTCGAAAGCGACCCCACCCGAGTTATTGTTGCCGATACTGAAAGGGAAAAAGATCATATTAGTTGGGGATCATCATCAGCTGCCGCCGCTCGTCGGTCAGGAAACGATGGATGAATTCCTGGAAGAGATTGAAGATCGAGAGGAGAAACGGGAACTCGAGAAGCTGTTGAAAGAGTCTTTATTCGAACGGCTTTTCAGGACGTTGCCAAAGCAGAACAAGACGATGCTTGGCATTCAATATCGGATGCACGAAAGCATCATGGAGACGATTGCGCCGTTTTACGAGGAAGGCGATTCCCGCTTGCTTTGCGGTTTGGACGATTCGGACACAGTGCGGGATCATTTGCTGGAATCCCGTCATATCAAGAGGAAGGATCATCTGCTTTGGTTCGATCTGCCGAATGCCCCAGCGTTTTACGAGGAGAAGGCGAAAGGGGGCACCAGCCTGTACAATCAAGCGGAATTGAATGTGATCCGTGACTTGCTGGAGGATTTGGACGAAAGCGTCGGGACGGCGAAACAGCAAGGCCGATTCCATCCGGATGATCGGAAAAGCGTGGGCGTCATCAGTTTCTACGGGGAGCAAGTGAAGCGCATCGATCGGTTAATCCAGCAAGAATTGATTCCCCGGCATCTGCATTGCCGGACTGGATCGGTGGATAAATTCCAAGGGATGGAAATGGACGTCATCGTGCTGAGCTTTGTCCGGAATCATCGGGAAAAGAGCGGTAGCATCGGGTTTGCGAAAGACTACCGGCGGTTGAATGTCGCGTTGTCCCGGGCGCGGGAATTGCTTATCGTCGTCGGCAGTTCGGAAATGTTCACGATCCGAACAAAAGACGCCAAGTCACGGGAGATGTACGGACGGCTGCTGGATGAAATCAAAAAGGGGAATGGTCTGCGGGAAGTTCAAGGACAATTGGGGTAAGCGGAGGTGGAGAAGATCAAAGAGTTGGTCCATCGACTGAAGAAGGAATTGCAAGACGGTTTCCAGGTGAAAGTGCTGGAGTCGCTGACGTGGAATTTGCCTGTCCGTTCCATCGACATCGAATATGAAACGATCCGAAAGTCGAAAATGGATATTTTAATGAAAATGATATTGGTCGCCTTTCAAGAAGGGTCCATTTCGGATTCGGAGGAATTGAGCGACATTTTATTGGTCGAACCGCTTTTTATCCAAGATTTGATTGCCAAGATGGAGAGAACGGGCATCATCGGAAAAAACGGCTCGTATTTTACCTTGACGGCAGCCGGAAGAAGACAGTTGGAATCCGGTGTGTTTGAAAGTGAGCCGGAGCGAGGCGTCCACACCGCCCCCTACAGCCCGGTCCATCAAGCTTTCCTGAAGGGGGAGGGGAAGGCACCTTCAGAAGAAGTCGTTGAATTGTACCGCTATGCGGATGAGACGGATGGATGGGATGTCACCCGTTTGAGAGATGAGGAGATGCTCGACATTCTCCGTGCGACAGGCATCGAATCGGCGGAGGGCGAGGTCCAAATCGTCGTCTCCAACATCATCTCGGCTTCGGAAAGCGGGGCCGAGCAAGAAGTCCCCTGCATCGAATTCCGATTGCATCAAGCCGCGGAAGACCTGCTCTATGCCCGCGTATGGAACACATTGACGGAGCAATGGGATGGACAGCTCGAAGCCGAGTTGAATGAAAAAGAAGTGAAGACATGGCGGGAGCGGTATGTACCAGGCGCCCAAACAAACATGAAAGTTCGAAAAACGTGATTGTGTAAACAATCGCGTTTTTTTCATTAAACCCGATTGTTCGGTTGTCCGGGATCCGTTTAAAAGGGCATGACCGAGGGAAGAAGGGTATAGATTGCTATTTCGGTAGAGGTTCAGAAGATCATTGACGGGCAATCTGGCAAACTGATTCTAGGAAAAGGGAGATGACAAAATGGATCAGAACAAGCAACAGCCTATGAATCGCAAGGATGAACAATTGGAGCCGTTCCGCAAAAGGAACACAGGTCCGGACAAGCAAATGACAGAAGAGAGCGGCATGAAGGTCGCAAATGACCAAAAGACGTTACGGGCGGGAAACCGCGGGCCGCTGCTGATGCAGGACTTCCACTTCTATAAAAAACAAACGCATTTCAACCGGGAAAGGATCCCCGAAAAAGTCGTCCATGCCCGGGGGTTCGGGGCGTACGGTGACTTTGAACTGTACGAATCGATGCAAGATTACACAATGGCAAAGTTTTTGCAGGAACCTGGGAAGAAGACGCCTGCGTTTGTCCGGTTTTCGAATTTCATCGGGAATAAAGGATCGAAGGACACGGCCGTGGACATTCGAGGGTTTGCGGTGAAATTTTATACGGAAGAAGGGAACTACGATTCTCTGGCGTTGCAATTCCCTGTCTTCATCCTCGCCGATGCGATGAAATTTGCGGATGTCACGCATGCGGCGAAGCCGAATCCGAAGACCCATATCCCGCAGGCGACCGTCGCGCATGACAGCTTCTGGGACTATGTCGTAAATAACCCGGAATCCGCACATATGGTCATGTGGGTCATGTCGATGCGGGGTCGCCCGAGAAGCTGGCGGATGATGGAAGGCTATCCGATCAATACATTCCGTTTTGTGAATGCGGAAGGGGTTTCGACATTTGTCCGATTCGTCTGGAAGCCGAAGCTCGGCGTGCACTCGCTCCTGTTGGATGAGGCGAACTTGATTGGCGGGGTCGACCCGGATTTCCACCGCCGGGACTTGATCGAGGCCATTGAGAGCGGGGCATATCCGGAATATGAGCTCGGGGTGCAGTTGATTGCCAATGAAGATGAATTCAAGTTCGATTTTGACATTTTGGACGATACGAAACTATGGCCAGAAGAAGAGATTCCGGTGAAGATTATCGGGAAACTTACGCTGAATCGGCTTGTGGACAATTTCTTTGCCGAGGAAGAGCAGTCGGCGTTCAACCCGTCCAATCTCGTGCCCGGTATTGAATTCTCCAACGATCCGGTGCTGCAAGGACGATCCTTCGCCTACCGGGATACCGAATTGTACCGACAAAACTCCGCGAACTATGAAGAACTTCCAGTCAATCGGCCGATTGCGGAAGTGTCGAATAATTTTCGGGACAGCTACCAAAAGCATACGATCGACACAGACACCGTCCATTACCATAACAATTCATTGGCCGAAAATACGCCTGCCGAGATACCATCGGAGGAGGGCGGCTATGAGAATTATCCGAAGCCGGTGGAAGGGCAAGTGACGAGAGAACATCCAAGCGATTCATTCGAGGATTATTATACGCAGGCAAGGATCTTTTGGAATAGTTTGTCCCTGCCGGAGAAACAAGATTTGGTGGAATCATTCAGTTACCACCTTGGAAGCGTGAAGGATGAAGGGATCCGCCAAAAGAACGTCGAAATGTGGGCGAATGTGGACCAGGAGATGGCCAGCCTTATCGCGGCCAACATCGGAGTGGAGAAACCTAATAATTCACATGTTCAAGAGGAACGAAGCTACCCTTCCCTAAGCCAGCTGAATTCTCCGCACTCCGCGATGACCCAGAAGGTTGGCGTGCTGATCGGAGACGGGTTCGATGGGGAGGAAGTGAAGAACACGCTAGAGACTTTGCAGAAAAATGGGGTCACCTTCGACATCGTCTCTGAAAAATTAGGTCCGGTGACCGCGGAAGACGGGACGGCGCTGCAGCCGAACAAAACGTTCATGACGACCCATCCGACTTTGTATGATGCGATCTATGTCGTTGGCGGGAAATCGGGGAACCAACTGAAATTCGATCAGTATCTGATGGATTTCGTTCGGATGCAGTATGTCCATATGAAACCGATCGGCGTAGCGTCCAGCGGTCATGCGTATCTACTGCAGGGTGAGCAGAATAATATGGCCGGTGTCGTATCGGCAGCCGACAATGCCGATTTTGCCGCTCAATTTGTCGAAGCCATCGCCAAGAAACGTTATTGGGATCGAACTTGAATTTCAAGATAGTCAGCGGCATGAATACAAGTGTGACAGCCTCTTTCGGATAATGGTTCCGGAAGGGGTTTTTTGGGGGGTATTGGGTTAAGTTTCTGTGGAATTCACTGAAATAAATTGAAAATGGATAGTATTATAACAAATCAAAATAGACTTCTTTATAATGGAGAAGGTAGAAATTTCATCTCGCAGGAGGAAATAGAATGGAAAATTCATTTAAAGTAACTATCACAGTGGGCCCACCAATAGAAATCGGACACACAGGAGCCGGAATCCGAAGGGTGATTCCCATTACCGGCGGCACGGTCGAAGGGGCGGGGTTACACGGGGAGGTCCTGCCGGGCGGCGCAGATTATCAGTTGATCCGAAACGATGGTGTGACCGAAGTGGTGGCCCATTATGTGCTCCAGATGAGCGATGGGGAACTGATTTACGTGGTCAATAAAGGATACCGCCACGGACCACCCGACATCATGGAGAAACTGAAGGCTGGTGAACCTGTACCGGACGGTTCCTATTATTTTAAGACGACGCCAGTATTCGAAACAGCCAGTGAAGCCTACCAATTTTTAAATAGGACGATCTACGTCGGAAACGGAATTCGGCGGCCTGCTGCTGTGGAGATTACGTTTACGGAAGGGTAATGACTAAAAACGTGACGGTGCTTCGCCGTCACGTTCCATCATTTCAAAATCTGTCCAAGCGCTTGATCAATCGTCTCATACGTGAACTCGAATCCCTCTTCCAACAGACGTTCGGGCAACACCCAGCGGCTTTTGAGGATCAATTCCGTTTCGGTACGCATGAAAACAGCGCCCATTTCCAACATCCATGCAGGGGACGCCAAGCCGAATTTTCGGTTCATCGAATTCCGTAGCTGCGCCATGAATTCCCGATTGGTGATCGGGGAAGGGGCGGAGCAATTGAAAACCCCATCCAACTGCTCATTCGCCTGGAGGAATAAAAGAATCCGGAACACGTCTTCGATATGGATCCAGCTGAACATTTGGTCTCCCGATCCTTGCACGCCACCGAGTCCGAAACGTACTAAGTTCCGGTAAGGGCCCATCACTCCGCCTTCACCGAGAACGATGGCGAGTCGTAAGGCGACCTTTCTCGTTTTCGGCAGATCAAACGAGAACAACGAGTGTTCCCAGGCTTTTGCAACTTCGACGGAAAAGCCGGTGCCGATTTCGCCGCCCGACTCCGTCATCGGTCTGTCTTCGGCATGCCGATAAATGGTGGCCGTGCTGGAGTTGATCCAAAGCGGAGGCGGGTTTTCGCAATGGGCCAGTGCCTGTCCGAGTATTTCCGTCGTTGCGGTGCGGGAGTCGAAAATTTCACTCCGGTTTTTCGTATTGTATCGACAATTCACCGATTTTCCCGCCAGATTGATTAGCATCTCTGCATTTTCCAACGCTTGGATGATGCCATCTCGATTATTCCATGAAAGATGTTGGGGGCGTCTCGAAATATGGATGACGTCATACCCCAAATCAGTGAACTTCTTTTCAATATATTGGCCGATGAAACCAGTTCCACCTGCAATTACGATCTTCTGTTTCATTCGAATCCCTCATCTCATATCTTTCCTTACGTCATAGGACGTCGGGGAATCCGGTTTAGTTCTTTTCGAAAAAAAAGGTGTAGGTTTCCCGGAAAGGTGACTGGCACTGATAGAGGATTTCTGGAAAAAAACGCGGTTATGTTGTATAATAGAGGAAAGAATTGTACGTGGAAGGGGCCGGACGATGAAGGAATTAACGATGGAGTCGAAGGAATTCAAAAGGGTGCTTCACAATCTCCATTTGGAAAATATGACCCTTCATACCGCTCTGCAAAAAAGAGTGCTGGAGCTGATCAATTCAGGAGTTCCAATCACATCCGCCATGATTCAGGAAGCGCTGGACTGTGAAAAGATATAATAGTGAAGAAAATGATCCGTACCTGTTGCGGCATAATTTGTTAGGGATCCAAACGTACGAACAGCTGGAGGAAGCGGAAGCGTTGGTCTTTTCAATCCGTGCGGCTGAGTTGGAGCAAAGAGGCTTTCATTTTCCATTCACCAAAGAGGGTTTCAAAAGTTTACATCAGCATTTATTTCAGGATCTTTATTCATTTGCCGGCGAGTTTCGGGACGTTCAGCTAATGAAGGGCGGAACGCGATTTTGCCAAGTGGAACATCTCGACTTGTATTCGGCTGATCTGTTTTGCAAGCTAGGCAAGGAACCGGGCTGGACCACGTTGGAGGAAGCGGCCGACCGACTGGCTTTCTTCAAATCCGAACTCAATATGCTGCATCCTTTCCGGGAAGGGAACGGACGGACGACGCGTATTTTCATACACGCCTATGCGCGGTCGAAAGGGGTGGAGTGGGCATACGAGACAATTCCGAGAGATGTGTATATGGAAGCGATGATTGAATCGGTCATCAAGAGCGATTCCTTGAAGGCACTTTTTCTGAAAACCCTGGACTTTTTGTGAATAACTAAAAAAATGCGAAAAAGCCGATCCATTCATGTAATGGGTTCGGTTTACAGGGAGAAAACATTAAATATCACAGTAGTAGTGGGACACAATTCGCATATGGATTGGTGTCCCTATTTTTGTTGTTATATCTATGTTCGGGACATTTTTTAGAAGGAATTCGTACCACGATTGGTTTTTGAATCTGCAATATCGCAAAAAAGGGTGGATAGGAGATCATCATTGACGATCTTTTTTATGTCGTATCGGAATCATAACTTGTAACAGAAACATTTGCTAGATGGTCAAATGTGGTAATATGGTATAGATAGCTCTTCAACAAACGGGCCAAATTACGAAATAACTATATCCAGTTGGGATAGTTTTTAATGACATGGTCGTGCATAGGGGGATGAAGCGATGGAAGGTTTAATATTAACTTTATTTATCATTGTAATAATATCGCTTAATGTTGCTTCTTTTATATTTTTTAAAAAGTGGAAACCAAGTCTTATTATTGCAGGATTTGTTATGATTATTTTTGCCCCTGTTCTTGGCTTTTCAAGTGGTGCATTATTTCTCCGTTTCTATGATTGGGATTCAGGGGGAACAGGAGAGGGTGCAGGCTATGGTGGAGCATTTTTAGGTTTAATTACTTTGGTTAATGGGATTCTCATACTATTGATCGGAATTGTTATGTTGATTATAAGAGTAATCGCAAAACGACGTTAATATTTCCTCGTAAAGCAATCGGGCCATTTAGTTGAAAAATTGGCTGCCTTTATAAGGTAACTTTTCTTAATAACACAAAGGGTTGTCTCATTACGAGGCAACCTTTTTGTAGTTGGTACTAAAGTCTTATTTTTATGAAATCTAATAATTTTTAAATCCTTTATTGCAACTCATTTGTTCACTATATGAGAGGGTGATAACCGGTGTGAAAGAAGATAAGCAATTGATCAAAAAAGTAAAACAAGGTTCTGAAGCTGCTTTAGAACAACTTGTCAGTAAGTATTACGAACAAATTTTTCATTATAGTTTTCGTCTTCTTGGTTCCTATGAAGAGGCAAGTGATGCCACGCAAGACATATTCATCTCCATGATGAAGGCTCTATCGACCTATCAGGAAAGACGGAAATTTAAATCATGGCTTTTCACCATTGCCTATAATCGGTGCATGAACAGTTTTCGTGAGTTAAAAAGAAGTCATTTAGAAATGACTGTACAACAAGACGATCAGGGGGATGGAGATTTTGCGGAAAGATATGTCGAAAGGAAGTTTGTGGAAGATTTAGTGAATACGTTACCGGATATTCAGAAAAATGCCCTGCTATTAAAGTATTATCATGGGTTGACGGCAAAAGAGATTGCTCATATTACAGGCGTCACTACGACCACCGTGAAATCGCGGCTCTACCAAGGACTTCAAAAGTTGCAAAAAATCGTTAAGGACGGTGAGTAAAATGAGGGATGATTTCAAAATGGATGAACAGATAAAAAAAATCCTAGATAGCTATAGAGTCAGCTCCCCGCTTCCTGAAGACCAAGAACAAACTCTGACGATTCTAAAAGAATACTTGCCCGGAAAGAAAAAAAATACGCTTCTGCGGACGTTTAAAAATTTACTGGGCATCGCACTCCAAGAGCTACTGGCCACAAGCAAACTGCATTATTTCATTATGATTGCTTTAATATTAGCGTTATTTCCATTCCTTGATGCATCAATCGATCCGTATCTAATGCTATTTTTTACAGCACCTATACCATTGTTCATTGGTTTTTGGAATCTCTCAGGAAGAGGGCATAACGTCATGAAAGACCTTGAAAAAACTTTTGTGTTTTCATATGAACAAGTGCTTTGTTCACGAATCATAACCATTACTGGCATCTCTATATTATTTTTGATGATCCCCATTTTGTATTTTCTTTTATCAGGCTTTCATATGGAAACATTTTCGATATTCAGACTAGTTATGTACGGAGTGACGCCGACTTTCATATTCTCCGTCTATCTCTTATACATTGCAACAATCCGACATGAAAATGTACTTGGCGTCTCTGTACTCGTCTGGGGGGCAATGGGATTTGCGGCGATTTCAACGCCGATTGGCGACATGATTTTGAGTATCCATTTAACTGCGTATGTACTGCTGAATGTTACTTTACTCATTCTCCTAATCTACATGATCGCCAGACTACTAAAGAATAAAGGAAGGAGCTTCGAAAACATATGAAGATTCTTCATGTTGAAATAAGAAAACTACTTTCTTTTAAAGAAGTCTATGTTGCTTTATTCATCTGCCTCGGAATGTTGACACTGTTTTTTTTCGCGGATAGAATGCCTGATCCTAACTTTACTTTTTGGTTATCCATTCATGACTTTATGCCACGTATGGGCTTTTGGTTTGTCGCAGTTATGATTGTGGTGGGAATTTCAAGAATGATTCCTTATGAAAGAGAAACAGGAATTGAGGAATTGCAGAAAACGTATAAACACGGAACAACTAAATTGCTCCTTGCTAAGTTGTATACAGTCTTCATTTATTGTGTTCTGGTAGTTACCTTTTTCTATCTTGTTGCACTTGTAGTCTATGGGTCAATCTATCCGATAGAAGGATACAATTTGCCAATGGTGGAGTCTTATCATACAAATCGGTGGCTCCAATTTCATAACCCACATATAGATGTATTCACCCGTTGGCAATACGTACTTTATGAGTATGGTTACATGGTCTTCGCAAGCTTTGTCTTCGGATTATTTGTCATTGTCGTTTCTTTGTTGACTAAAAGAAGTGTATGGGTCATGGCCATTTGCGGCGGATATTTTGCGTTGTTTGAGCTATATGCAAAATTGCTCAGCTCAATTCATCTTGGGGAGTTATTTTATTGGGTTTTTCACTTTCCGGCTAACTTACTGTATACATATGGCTACAACGGCATATTGGGTTTTAAATATATGGTAAGTGTTGAACTTCCAAATTATTGGATGATCTGTGTATCGCTATTTATCCCTATCACAGTTCAAATTATATTAATCATATCTATCTACAGGAGAAAGACGAAATGGTGAAGTATGAACTGAGGAAACTTTTTGCCCATCAATTATTCTTTCCAGCGGTGGTTGCCGTGCTCGTAATTTGGATATTCATGATGAGTCACACACCATCAGATGCAATTTTGATGAAGTCTCTAACCTTTTGGAATATTTTAGGTTCGTTTGCTATGGGGTTAATCATTTTATTGATAGCAACGAGAATTTTCTCCCAAGATAGAGAAGACCAAGTCGAAGATGTATTTAATACGACCAAGCGCGGTAAGAGGCAATTGTTTATCGCACGTCTCCAAGCAAGTTCACTCTTTACTATTGTCACTGTATTACTGTTTATAGGAATTCAGCTCGGAGGTGTACTTTTTTTCAAAACATCGGAGCAGGCCGTAAATATTCCCTATGATGTGAGTGTCACGGCGTACTTCATTCTTCAAACTTTCAGTGTGTTACTTGGGGCTAATTTCTTTACACTCTTTGCATGTGTTATTTGTTCGACTGTCAAATCGCATCCTATCACGCTAATTAGTTGCGGTCTATTATATGGCATTTCCTATATAACTCGTACGTCCCTAGTCAATAAGTACACAATCCATTGGTTGTTGGATAAAGGTTTTTTCTCCTACCTCATAAGGGGGAAACTATTTCACAATTCTCCAATTGATTTTGTGGAGCTTGGTTTGCTGGCTGCGTGGTATGGTATTTTGCTCGCTATCGTAATGATTATCAACAAAAATTTGCAAAGAAGGAGAAAAGAGATATGACGCTGAAAATCGAAAATATAACAAAGAAATATAGTGACAAATTTGTCCTGAAACAAGTAAGTTGTGAATTGTATGAAGGAATCTATGGCTTGCTAGGTCCGAACGGCGCAGGAAAATCAACCTTAATGCGCATACTCGTAGATGTTTTACAATCGACAAGTGGCCGCATCACTTACAACGGAGCTGACATTTCGACACTTGGCGAAAGTTACCGGGATGTACTCGGCTATCTTCCTCAGTCTTTCGGAGGCTATAGTAATTTCACTGCCGAAAAATTTCTCCATTATGTGGCAGCATTAAAAGGTTTGGAAGGTAAGGAAGCGATTGTCAAAGTCGATGAACTGCTTGATTTAGTCGGCTTACAAGATGTAAAGAAAAAGAAACTACGAGGGTTTTCAGGAGGAATGATTCAACGGGTCGGCATTGCGCAGGCGCTCATCAACGACCCTAAAGTTCTCATTTTGGACGAGCCTACTGCTGGACTCGACCCGAGTGAACGTATCCGGTTCAGAGGGATACTGTCTGAGTTATCTCAGGATAAGATCATTATTCTATCCACCCATATTGTTTCTGATATTGAATATGTAGCCAATGAGGTTTTATTGTTAAAAGCAGGCGAATTGATTGAAAAGAAGTCGCCAACTGAATTGCTTTCTGAACTAGAGGGCAATGTTTGGAGTATGATTGTAGAGGAGAAAGCCTATCTGAAGACAAAGCATAGACTGAAATTAGTCAATACGCATCACTTGCAAGGTAAAGTGGAGGTACGTGTCATTTCAAACGACAAGCCCGGTGACAATGCTATTGCCGTTTTACCACGTATGGAAGATATTTATGTTTATTATTTTGGGGAAAACGATTGAATCGCACACCTTTATCGTATTCAAGAAAAGGGCACTTTAGCGGAAGAATAAAGGTCGTGCCTCAAACAGACCATTTAGTTGCATAGGTGTTTGAATTTTCTTTTTTAACTACTAAAAGTTAATATAACCTCTCATCCAAAATATAGATGATACGGTAGAAATAACAGAGGATGCCATATCAAAGTTTAAATCTCAAATCATTACATGGAAAAAGAGAAAGCGATGGAATTCATGAATGCTATGGAGATGATTGTAATAATTGGTGTAAACGATGGAATAAATAATAACGGGGTTATCGCCCTAAACAATCTTGGTAATAATCTGTCAAAGGTAGAAAAGGCTTGTTATCTTTAAATACTAACAGCTGATATTTACTTTTACCATGTTTCGGACGATACCAATACAATTATTAACCCCTCCAATAAAGTATGTTAGTTCTATTAGTACTTTTCTTCGAAAGTGTAAAATGTTTAACCTTTTAATAAAAATATGCTGAAATGTTAGCCAAAATAAAAATGCACATACTAAAATTTACTTTTAGTAATGTGCATTTTTATAATGTGTGTAACATTATAAACAAGCCATGATGAGATAAGTCATCATGTACGATTACTTGTCTTTAATATTTACAGAGTAAGCTGTGCGTTTTTTACTTGCTTTTTCTATTGTCAATTTGTGTTTAAAGCATTCACCGTTATTTGACTTGCTATTAGCGTTTTTCTCCCCATCAACCGAACCCGTTACCATTCACGGACGGCTTTTTATAATTCATCTTCCTCCGCCCGGCTTCATCTGTTGCAATCCCGCTCTCATGGAAGCGACGGCGCTCGTCACATTCAGGATTACTGCAATCGCGATGCAGCCCCATTTGACAGGTTCGGGAAGCGCCACGGTGAGTGACACGATGAGCAAGGAGAAGCCGATAATGAGCATGGCCATATAAAGCACCAGTTTTTTAGACAAGCAAAACCACCCTTTCAAGGCTCCCTTTAAGTGTAACATGAAACCGGGAGCCGTGGTAGGCAAGACAGTCGGCAGCTCGTCTCGACTTATCTTGATTTTTCGGCTTTTGCCCATGGCGTGCCGAGAAGCGGCATGGCCCAACGGTCGAGGCCGTACCAGCCAGCGACTTTCCACGCCAGAACGAGCCAGGTGGCAAGGATGAACAAAATCGGGTTCGTGCTGAGCGTCCCGGCAAACAGGAAACTGACATTCATGAAGGCGCCGAAAAAGGCGGCAATGCCCGTCAGAAGCCCGAAAATCAATCCAAGGCCCACAAGCAACTCTCCGTATGCTACCAAAAAGCCGAACACTTTGGCATTCGGAAGGACGATTGTTTCAAGGAATGAGGCATACCAACCGGTCACGTCTCCGCCGTCCGCAGACTTGGCTAGTGCCCCGCCGACGAATCCTCGGATGGCATCGCCCGCGTGATCACCGGTCCACGCATCGCTTCTCACTTTCCCCCAACCGGCCATGAGCCAAGCATACCCGACGTATAATCGGATGATCAGCCATATAAGTCCAGAACGCGTATCATTGAATAAAAAATGAGAGACCGGATTTTCAGGCATGATAATTGTTTTTTCTTTCATTTCATTACCTCCCGTACATAATTTAGCCTATATCTTATTTCCTAGCTATATTTTTCACAGTTATGTAACGATTCCCTTCAAAAAGAATTATTTTCCTTGACTTTATTGTAGAAAAATCCTTTATTTTCAACCGAACAAAAATTCCCCTTTGTATTAAAATGCAAAAAGCCTTATAATAATGAAAGATAGTTACAGATTAGGAGAGAAGATTGCATGGACAGAAAAAATATTATTATCATCGGTGCGGCCGGTAGGGATTTCCACAACTTTAATACACATTATCGCGATAACGATGCCTATCGTGTAGTTGCTTTCACGGCGACCCAAATTCCGGATATCGACGGACGAAAATATCCGAGTGAATTGGCAGGCGATTTGTATCCGGAAGGGATTCCGATTTATTCACAAGAACAGTTGCCACAATTGATCCAAGAGTTGGATGTGGATGAATGTGTCTTCGCATACAGTGATGTCAGCTATGACGACGTGATGGGGGTCGGCGCGATTGTGAATTCTGCGGGTGCCAACTTCACATTGCTCGGATCAAAGAGCACGATGTTGAAAAGCAATAAACCGGTCATTTCGGTGTGCGCGGTACGGACTGGAACAGGGAAAAGCCAGACGTCCCGGAAAATTATCGAAACCTTGCTGGAGCATGATTTAAAAGTGGTTGCGATTCGCCACCCGATGCCATATGGCGATTTAGTGGCACAGCGGGTTCAGCGTTTTGCGACTGTTGAAGATTTGAAGCATCACAATTGTACGATTGAAGAAATGGAAGAATACGAACCGCATGTGGCGCGCGGAAATATCGTCTATGCAGGCGTGGATTATGCAGATATCTTACAAGCGGCGGAAAACGATCCGGACGGATGCGATGTCATCTTATGGGATGGCGGGAATAATGACTTTTCATTCTACGAGCCTGATTTAGCGGTCACTGTATTGGACCCGCATCGCCCCGGCCATGAGCTGAAATATTATCCGGGCGAAGTGAGCTTGCGTACCGCTGACGTAGCCATCATTAATAAAGTCGACAGTGCTGAAGCGGAAGCTATTCAAATAGTCGAAAATAATATTAAGAAGGTCAATCCAGATAGCGTTATTATGAAAGCGGAGTCCAAAATCACGGTGGATCATCCCGAGCAAATTGCTGGAAAGCGTGTTTTAATCGTCGAAGATGGTCCGACGTTGACGCATGGCGAAATGAAACTCGGGGCGGGCACTGTGGCAGCGCAGCGTCTAGGCGCAAAGGAAATAATCGATCCACGACCATATGCAGTCGGCACCATTGCGGACACATTCCGCAAATACGGCCATATCGGCAACCTTCTTCCGGCAATGGGCTATGGCGAACAGCAATTGAAGGACTTGGAAGAGACGATCAATGCGGCGGACTGTGATGCGGTAATCATCGGGACACCGATGGATCTGTCCCGTGTCATTTCCATCAACAAGCCTTGCACCCGGATCCATTATGATCTCGAGGAAGTCGGCAGCCCGGACTTGAACGAAATCTTGAAGAAATTCATCCAGGAACACCAGCTCGTTAAGGCACAGTCACCAAAAGCATAAAGCTTACCGAACCCCCACCATTTCGCGTTATATCGCGGTTTGGTGGGGGTTTTTTATTTTGGTCCCAGGCACTCAAACAAACATGACAAACATGAAAATTCAAACATTCACGTTTGTTTGAATAAACATGAATGTTTGTACACAAGGAACTGGAATAGATCTTTAGACTCTTAAATTGATTTTTAGACAAAAAATGATAGAATGATAGAGACTTTAGGTCGTTTTTTAGAAAAAATATGAGGTGGAATTGTGGAACATTCTTTGGCGTCAATGCATTCGCATCATAATACGTATCTCGTCGTCCTGTCGTATGTGATTGCCACAATGTCTGCGTATGTCTCGATTGATTTGGCGAGGCGGGTTATGTATTCTTCCCGGACCGCAAAATATGTCTGGCTCATAGCAGGGGCCGGGACGCTTGGCATCGGAATTTGGTCCATGCATTTTATCGCAATGCTCGCTTTTCAGTTCCCTGTTCCGATCTATTATGATGCGGTTTTGGTCGTCCTGTCGGTCCTAATTGCGATTGTAGGCTGTTTCTTGGGATTTACTATCATTTCACGGAATACCAAAAGTTCATCCCGGTTTATCCTATCGGGAATCATTATGGGATTAAGTATTGCAGCGATGCACTATGTCGGCATGGCGGCGGTGAAACCCGTTACGATCACGTACAATCTTCTGTTAGTGATCGTGTCCATTGTCATCGCCATTTCCGCGTCTTGGGTGGCGATTGGCCTTGGCTTTCGCTCTTCCAATACAGCACAGGGGATGCCATTCGGGTTGAAGGCTGTCTTTTCGCTCATCATGGCGGTTGCCATCGCGGGCATGCATTATACCGGAATGGCCGCCACACAATTTACGGACCATGGCCATCCTGCCGTTCCTGCATCCGACATGGATACTTCACTCTTGGCCTGGATTGTGGCAGGCCTTACGGTTCTGGTGTTTACTCTCTTCTTCTTTTCCTTGATTTTCGACAGGGTATGGAAGAGAAAAGAAATATTGCAGAAAACCTTACTGGACTCCATCGCGGACGGCATTGTCATCACCGACCAATCGGGCCGGATCTTGCATGTAAATCCCGCCTTTCTCCAATTGGCAGGGGGACACTTGAAACACCCGCATTTGCAGCAATATCATCCCGGGCTTGTACCTGACGCAGAACTGCCTTCCGGTTTGCAGGTCGAATTAAATTCCATGGTATTCGAAGTGAAGCGGAGGCCGGTCATAGGAGAAGCGTTGCATCAATCTCTCTGGCTTTTCCACGACCTGACGGAACGCATTCAGAATGAGCGTCAGATCACCTATATGGCGTACCACGATGCACTTACCCAACTGCCAAACCGCCACCGTGTCGATGTAGTTTTGAATGAATGGCGAGTACACAATCAATCGGGTGCATCATTTTGAATGTGGACCGGATGAAATTCATTAACGACATGCTTGGCCATCAGGAGGGGAATCTGTTGCTGCAGCATATAGCGGAACGGTTGTCGGATTTGTTGGAGGAGGGCGACTTTCTCGCCAGATTCGGCGGGGATGAATTCATTATCTTGGTAGCGAATGACCGCGTGAATACTGTAGAAGAGATTGCCAAGCGATGCGTTGAGCAGATGCGCGCGCCGTTCATCGTCCATGGTCATCCGATTTCCATCACGTTGAGCGCCGGATTATGCACGTATCCACGCGAAGCGTCGAATGCCGATGAACTGTTGCAATACGCCGATTTGGCGATGTCCGAATCGAAAAGGAACGGGAAAAATGAAGCAACGGCTTTCACCTTATCCTTGAATGAGCAATATCGACGGAAATTGCAAATCGAAGAAGCCCTTACAACGGCACTGTCGCATGGCGAGCTTCATCTCGTCTATCAGCCGAAAATCCGGATGCGTACAGAAGAGATAGAAGGGGTGGAAGCCTTGCTGCGTTGGACACATCCGGAGTATGGCCCGATCTCTCCAGTGGAATTCATCCCGATTGCGGAAGAGAAAGGGTTAATTCATACAATTGGGGAGTGGGTGCTCCGTGCGTCGTGTTTGCAGTGGGTGAGTTGGAGCCGAGAACTTGCCGAACCGCCGATCGTCGCTGTCAATATTTCGCCGATTCAGTTGACGCGCGACGATTTCCTGCCGACTTTGCTGGAAATTATTGAAGAGACGGCAATGGATCCCCGTTATCTGGAATTGGAAATCAAGGAGTCGGCCTCGCTTGGTTTTGAGGAGAAAAGCAGGGCCCTGTTGGAAAAAATCCGGACATTGGGAATCCATATTTCACTGGACGACTTTGGGACAGGCTATTCCTCCTTCAGCCATCTCAAAGAACTGCCGATCGACGTGTTGAAAATCGACCGCTCCTTCTTGCGCCAGCTAATCGGGAACAAAGGACAGGAAGCGATCGTTCGCTCGATCATCCATCTCGGCCATAATTTGAACTTCCGCGTGCTCGTCGAAGGAGCCGAAAAGAAGGAGGAGGTCGATTGGCTGAGGGAGGCCGGCTGTGATTTCGTGCAAGGGTATTATTATTCCAAGCCCGAAATGCCCGAACGCATTCTTCAACTAATGCGTCATGAAGGACAGCCACACGGTTGACGGAAGGTGTATAATGGGGTGGAGCAATTTAAATGAAATGAGTGAACAGAATTGATGAAAATGACGCCGGAGACGGATCCATGGGAAGCGTATTTGGATATCGAGAAGCACGGCAGGTTGACGTTATCGAGCATTGAATTTACGACAACGTATTTATGCAATATGCGTTGCGAGCATTGTGCCGTCGGTGATTTGCTGGCGCACCAAGACCCGGACGCCTTGCCGCTGGAGCTGCTCATTTCCCGTCTGGAGGAAGTGCCGCATTTGCGCACGTTGAGCATTACGGGCGGGGAGCCGATGTTTTCGAAGAAATCGGTGCAGAATTATGTCTTGCCTTTATTGGAATATGCCCATAAGCGGGGCGTGCGGACGCAATTAAACTCCAATTTGACAATGCCGCTGGACCGTTATATGATGATTGCCCCTTATTTGGATGTGCTGCATATATCCCATAACTGGGGCACCGTCGACGATTTTGTCGAAGGCGGGTTCGCCAATATGGAGCGCAAGCCGCCCGTCGACAAGCGCGCGGAACAGTTCCAGCGTATGATCGACAACAGCCGAGCCCTTTCGGAAGCGGGGGTGCTCGTTTCCGCAGAGACGATGTTGAATAAACGGACTGCCCCGTATTTGGAGAAAATCCACAAGCAAGTCGTGGGGGAGATGAAATGTGCTAGGCATGAGGTGCATCCGATGTACCCAGTTGCGTTTGCCTCGAATCTGGAAGTTTTATCATTGGATGAAACACGGGCTGCGATCCATCAGTTGCTCGATATCCGGGATGAATCGACGTGGATGCTGTTCGGGACATTGCCGTTCTACCCTTGCAGTGACAAGCGGGAAGATTTGGAACTGCTGGCGCGTCTGTATGACAGCCCGAATGTGTCGTTGCGGAACGACCCGGACGGCCGTTCCCGTTTGAATGTCAATATTTTCACGGGTGATGTCATCGTCACGGACTTCGGGGATACGCCGCCGATGGGCAATATTCAACAGGACGCGCTCCCGGTTATGCTCGATCGCTGGCTGGAACGGCCGTTGGCAAAATCGATCAGCTGCCATTGTCCGGAAGTCCGTTGTCTCGGACCGAATTTATTGGTCAAAGACGCGTATTACCAAGAAGAAGATTTTAGGGGCAAGCAATCGAGGATGGAACGTGTCTGGTAAAGGAGAAAAGAAGAGAACCGACTAGGAGTAGGCCTAGCCGGTTCTCTTTTTGTGTTGGACTCTATTCAACCCAACGATTATCTTTTCTCTTCATATTCAATTTTAGTCCCGTCCTTGAACCGGATTTCCAGTTCGAATTCGGTGTAGTCGGTCGGCAAGTTGAAGGCCGAGAGTGTGTTGGCAATGGCCTGTTCTTTGTCGGTCTGTTGAGTGATATCCAATTGTTCCAGAATAGGGAATAATTCATTGAACGCACCCGGACCTTTTTGTTCGACACCTTTCAAGGAATCCTCGATTTCGGCTTTGATGGAGCCGTCTGCCTTCTTTTCAATTTCCGCCTCGTATTCGGTATGATCCGCATACTCTACTTGCAGTTCAAATTCCTCATACTGCAGCTCATCCATTTTTTGCTGCATCTCTTTTGAATCGGCGGTTTTGGTTGGTGTCCCGGTTTCAGCCGGTTCCGTCGGCTGAGTAGTTTCTTCTGAAGGTGTTGCCTTGTTTTCAGCGGATTTCTCTTGGGCAGACGGAGTTTCGTCCACAGTCGGTGTAGGCTCCGTATCAGCTGAACAAGCGGCCAGCACTAGAGAAGAGGCGATTGCCATAGACCAAACTCTCCATTTTGTCATCGCTTCAACCTCCTTTCTCTCTTCCATACCCTAAATTGAGCGGAATAAAATATTTAAATTTATTGGAATAAACTTTCACGACTGTTTGGGTATCAGGCACCATTTTCCACAAACTCTAGTTGACATTGATTCTCATTATCATCTATACTCGAATCGTTGAGAATAATTCTCAGTTAATTGAGGGAGGTTTGAGAATGAAGAAATTGTTATATGCCATTGCCGTAGTAAGCATAATCGCTGTATTGGCGGCTTGCGGCAAGGCGGAGGAGAAAATGGATGGGGGTGGGGAGGCGGAGGCTTCTGGAAAGACAACAGAGAAAGCAGTGGAACAAGCTGGAATTGAAATTACCGACGCATTAGGTCAGACGCTGACATTTGAAACAGCGCCGAAGACGTTTGCCACGCTCAGTTCAGGAGATTTGGATATCCTCCTATCACTTGGCGCCAAAGTAGTGGGCCGTCCTACTTCACAAGCGCCGGTTGCTCCGGAGCTGGAAGAAGTGGAGCAAATCGGGAACCCGCATCAGCCGAATTTTGAGAAGATTGCGGTAGTTCATCCGGATGTTTTGCTAGCCTCGCCAAGCATGAAAGCGCATGCGGAAAACTTGGAACGGCAAGGGACGAAAGTAATCTATACATCTGCTAATAGTGTGCAAGAGATCCAAAATACGATTTCCATGGTCGGTTCACTTTTGAATAAAGAGGCAGAAGCCGACACATTAAATGGCACGTTGAACGAAGCATTGAAAACAGGCCAAGAATCCATTACGGAAAAAGGGACGAAAACATTGCTCGTCTACGGGGCGCCTGGGACATATCTCGCGGCACTGCCGACGTCTTTGTCCGGCAATCTGTTAGAGCTCGCGGGCGGGGAAAATATTGCGAATGATTTCCCAAATGAAGACCAATACCCGCAATATGCTAGCCTCAGTGTCGAAAAAATCATCGAGCGCAATCCTGAAGTCGTCATGCTCATCACTCATGGCGAACCGGAAGCAGTGAAAGCAGCATTTGAGAAAGAAATGATGAAAAACCCGGCATGGAAAAACCTGGATGCCGTCAAAGCAGGCCGCGTTATCGTGCTGCCATCCCATTTATTTGGCACCAATCCCGGAACAAAAGTGGTGGAGGCATTCCATGTCATGAAGGACAGTTTGGAAGAAGGTTCAGGAAAATGATCGCCGTCGGGGAACAAGCCTCCGAAGACCGCCATCCGCTCGCCAAAGTCCGGTTCATTGTCCTCCTTACCACAGCCGTACTCTTGTTCATCGCAACGATTGGCAGCTTGATGATCGGGCCTGTTTCATTCTCCCCAACGGAAGTTTGGAATGGCATTATGACGTCCGCGGATTCGCTGGAACGTCGGATTGTTTGGGAGTTGCGCGTTCCCCGGATGCTCGTCGGCCTCATTGTCGGCATGTGTCTCGCTGCGTCGGGTGCTATCTTGCAAGGGATCATGCGCAATCCGTTGGCGGATCCGGGTATTATCGGCGTTTCCTCTGGTGCCGGGTTGACTGCGACGGTGATCATGATTTTGTTTCCGGCGTATATTATGCTGCTGCCCGCTGCGGCATTCCTAGGTGCCTTGATTGCTGCATTGGTCATTTATGCGATGTCTTGGAAGGGCGGGGCTTCTCCGGTACGAATTATTTTGGTCGGAGTTGCGATCAACGCAGTCATCGGTGCTTGCATGAGTGCGCTCATGCTATTGTACAGCGACCGGGTCCAGTCGGTATTGCCGTGGTTGGCCGGGGGAATTGCGGGTGTCGGCTGGGTGCAGTTTGAAATGATCATCTATTACGCGCTGGCTGCATTGCTGCTTGCCTTGTTTGCAATTCCGCATATCCGGATTTTACGGCTGGGGGATGAAGTAGCGAAACTGCTCGGGCATAAGGTCGAGCGAAGCCGTTTTTTCCTCATCCTGCTCAGTACGCTGCTCGCGGGCATCGCAGTCAGCGTATCGGGGCTGATCGGATTTGTCGGTCTTGTCATTCCACATATCGTGCGCGCTCTCGTTGGCGGGGATTATCGGTACGTCTTGCCGATTTCGGCGCTTGGCGGCGGTTTGCTCGTTGTCGTGGCGGATACGATTGCCCGGACCGCTTTCAATCCGATCGAGTTGCCAGTCGGCATTCTGCTGTCCTTCTTAGGAGGTCCTTTCTTTTTGTACTTGATTCAGAAACGGAGGAATTCTTTTGCTGACAACTGAAGATCTATCGTATCGGCAGTCTGCTGAATTCCGGTTGGCGGAAGTCGATGTACATATCAAGAAAGGGGAGATTGTCAGTCTAATCGGCCCGAATGGCTCCGGAAAATCGACTCTTTTGCGCTTGCTGTCGCGGCTGAACGCTCCAGATACCGGGCAGATTTTGTTGAACGGCAAGGAAATTGCCCGGATGGATACCCGGGACGTCGCCAAGGCTCTCGCCATGCTGCCGCAAATGCACGATCACCAGCTCGATTTGACGGTTCGGGAGCTAGTCGGGTTCGGTCGTCATCCGCATCGTTCCACGTATGGGAAGCCGTTGCGGGGGGATGAAGAGATCGTCGAATGGGCCCTTGAAGTGACGAAGTTGTCCGGTTTCCGCAACCGGCTGCTGCATTCGCTATCAGGCGGGGAACGGCAGCGCGCCTGGATTGCAATGGCCATCGCCCAGCGGCCGAACATTCTATTATTGGATGAACCGACGACCTATCTCGATATCGCGCATCAGTTGGAAGTGATGGAACTCGTGACAGAGTTGAATGAAACATTCGGGATGACGATCGTCATGGTGCTGCACGACATTAACCAGGCGGCCCGCTACAGCGATCGGCTCATCGTCTTGAAGGAGGGGCGGATCCGCTATGACGGAATCCCGCAATGTGTGTTATGCAAGGAAATGTTCCGTTCGATTTTTGAAATTGACGCGGATATTTTCGTGAAAGACGGAGCTCATTTTTTTACACCGAATAAATTACGGAAGGATGATCGTTGTGAAAATGGAAAGTGTTAAACTGGAGCCAGTGGACGGGGAACTGGTCCGTACTTACATCGTGGCGGCCCATAGCAACTTGCAGGAAGTGAAAGCGTTGGTGGATCGGGAGCCGGCGCTGATCCACGCAGTCATGAACTGGGGAGGTGATGATTGGGAAAGCGGGCTCGGCGCCGCGGCCCATACGGGAAATCGGGACATTGCGGAGTTTTTGCTTTCGAAGGGTGCACGAATGGATATTTTCACAGCCGCCATGCTCGGGGAAGTGGAAATTGTGAAAAGCATGATTACGAGATTCCCGGAAATGGCGACGGCGAAAGGAGCCCATGGCATTCCGCTCATCCGTCATGCGGAACGCGGGGGCGAGCAGGCCTTGCCGGTATTGGATTTTTTAATGAATGATAGGGAGGATGAATACAAATGATGGTAGCCGTAAATACGATCCAGATTCAAAAAGGAAAAGGGGAAGAGGTGGCGAGCCGCTTCGCACAGCCAAAATCCGTGCATACGTTTGAAGGGTTCATTCGGATGGAAGTGTGGATGAAAGAGGACTCCCCTGAGTATGATGAATTGAAAGTTTGCACCACTTGGGAAGAACGCCGTTTCTTCGATAATTGGCTCGAAAGTCGGGAATCCCAGAAAGCGCATGGCTCCGGGAATGGCAGACCAGCCTCAAGCGAACCGAGCCCGTTTCTCGGGAATGAACTGACGACCTTCACTGTAAAGGCACAGCATCTGCCAGCAGCGAAAGCGTAATGATTGACGACCGCAGGCGATGGCGGCCACTGAAAACCAATCTCTTTATGGGGGGTGGTTTTTTACTTATCCAGAATAAGGAAGCTCCACTACAACATATCTCCCTTGTCCATGTAATACATTGTATAAATGACGCAGGAGAGGATGAGGGGTTGAAACGTTGGATTCTCTTTACCGTTGCAGTTTTCCTCGGCGTGCTGTTAGGTGTGCTGATGACGGTCTTTATGGAGTCTTGGTGAATAGGAAATTACGAAAAGGCAGAGCTTCCTAAGACAAGGGAGCTCTGTTTTCTTATCATACTATGGATTTGCTTCATTAGAATGATAGAATGAACCTAAGAGGCAATAGCAAGCGGATTAAACAGAGGATACGGGACGAAATAGAAAGGAGCTGCACATCATGTCAATTGGAACAGAATACATGCGCGTGATCCAAGAGCGTTTTCTCACCTTGAAAGAGCAGGGGGAGAAGGCGTTTGCACAGTTAGAGGAAGAGGATTTTCATTGGACCCTGAATGAGGCGTCGAATAGCATTGCGGTTATCATTCAACATATGAGCGGGAATATGATTTCACGCTGGACGGATTTTCTGACGACAGATGGAGAGAAGCCCGACCGGAACCGGGATGGGGAATTTGTGAATCAGCGTTTGTCACGTAATGAACTGGAGTTACGTTGGAATCATGGTTGGGAGACCCTATTTATTGCGCTAGGGAGTATAGATGAGGAAGATTTGCTGAGGACAATCCGCATTCGCGGGGAAAGTCATTCGGCGCTTGATGCTATCGAAAGACAGCTGGCGCATTATGCCTCGCATATCGGGCAAATCCTATTCATCGGTAAGCAAATCAAGGGAGAAGAGTGGGAGATCTTAAGCATCCCGAAAGGGCAATCGGAGGACTATTTGAAACGGAAGTAATCAGGTCAAACAAACGTGAATTTCACGTTTGTTTGAACAAATTAGATGATAACATGACGGTTTTTGAGTGCACTTATCCAACGTTTGCCTCTGTGATTTGCCTATTCAAGTTTTCGGTTATATTGCGGAGTTCGGTTGTAATCTGTTCAAATCCTACAACGGAAGAAAGCTGATCGTCGCAAGAAACAGAAATCCCTTCCAGATTCTTACGGTTCTTCTCAGTAATGAACGCCATCTCGTCGATAATCCCATTCACGTTGGCGACATTTCCACTGATCCGGTCTGCCATCGACTGGGCCGTTCCAAGCAAACTATGGACCTCTTCGACTTTCCCGACAATCGATACAAACTTTTCGTCTGCGCTTTTCATCTTGGCGATGCCGTGTTCTGTCGTTTCGGTCGTTCGATTCATTTCATTCCACAAATCTTGTGTATCCATTGTCAACTCATGCAGCACCAGGCCGATCTTTTCTACATGGCGATTCGAAAGGTCGGCTAGCTTCCGCACTTCATCTGCAACGACTGCAAATCCTTTTCCCGCTTCTCCGGCGCGGGCAGCTTCAATGGCAGCATTCAATGCCAATAAATTCGTCTGACTGGCGATTTGGGTAATTAACGACAAGGTCTCTTCAATTTCCCGAGATCGGTTATCCAACCTTTTCACGACACGACCCATCCGTTCAGTATAGGTGGAAATCACATTCATTTGATCGACGGCTTCTTCCATTCTTTCTTTTCCGAGAGATGCTTCTTCCAATGTCTGTTGGGAGGCTGCCACTGAATGATTCATCTGCTGCATGATAGTCGTTATATGACGCATGACATCATCGAGCATGTCCTTGCTTCTCTTCGAATACTCGGATTGTTCGCGAGCGGCTGATACCATCTGTTGAATGGAAGTGGAGATGGCATGCGACGATTTGCTAGACTCTTCTTATGTTTTCCTGACATCCACACAAACTAAAAAACAGAATCCAAGCGGTTGCCAAAGATTCTGTTCTTTGTCTACTCGAGTTATTGAAGAAGATTCACTTTTTCTTCTTAGGCCTGCATGACGTCATCAGTGGATCTGCCTTTGATGACGGGGAAGTCTACGGTAAGTGTAAGTTGTGTGGTATAATTTTCAGCAATGGTCTTCAGTATCGATATATACAGTCTTTTTGTTTGAATGACCCAAATTAGCCTTACTGAAGGAGCTCTAACTTACTCTTAATATAAGCCGATCGAGCTTCGATGAAACGGTATATATAGTCGGGTTCTTGGTCAAAGAAATCGATACTTTCTTTTTTATAGGGATCCGTTAAAACATAGGGCCGAATCAGCGAATGCATACTTTCTATTTTTGGTTGTAAATAGTCCAAAGTGAATTGATTGCGCAAAATGTCCTCTAAGAGGTTTTTATATTGATGGCGATATGTTTTGCAATCAAGAATCCTTGCTGTCAATGTGTTGAACCCTTCCATTCGTAAATAATCGCTTCTCATTTCCTCTCCATTTACATCCCTGCCCCATGTCGCATCGTAATCCCAAGGAATGATTTCATATTGTCCGGTATCGCTGTTCTGGTAAAGTGCATAGTTATGGACAAACCCGTCGAAATTTTGGGTGAGGACTACCCCGGCAAGCCACCGTAAATACTTATCAACATTCACATAATTTACAATTTCCTTTTCAAATTCTTCCTTGGGA
This sequence comes from Sporosarcina sp. FSL W7-1349, assembly GCF_038003045.1. Taxonomy (NCBI): domain Bacteria; kingdom Bacillati; phylum Bacillota; class Bacilli; order Caryophanales; family Caryophanaceae; genus Sporosarcina; species Sporosarcina sp. FSL W7-1349. The sequence continues at coordinate 964,076 of NZ_JBBOOK010000001.1, read as the reverse complement.
ATTGTATTTATTTGCATGATCATTTTTTGTAAATGCAATTCATCTAGTATGGTCCCGCATTTTTGTTCATATCCAACGGAAAGTGATTTTTTACCTTCTTTCTCCAAGTCGCTCATTAATGAAAAATTAGCATCTCCATCAATCGCATAAAAAATAGGACCAAGTGGCAATTTTCGATTGTTTAGGAAATGATCATCTACTGATTCTAGTTCCAAATAAACCCCTTCATTTTTCCCGTTCACTTTCAAAAAGACAAACCGTGCACGGGGTGCCAAGCAACCAATGTCGTGGAAAAAATCAAATGATAGTTTGTTTCGCAATAACGAGGGATCCTTAAATTCCGCATTTAAATGAAATACATTCGCATTTCGGTAAATAGGCGGTTTATAAAAGGAAACGGTATACGATTTCTTCGGAAAATCACGGATGTGTGAGCCGCGATAAACGAGGTCGATTTCAAACCTTTTTCCGTCAATCGTCAGCTTCCCCGAAACAGGATCATCATTCCAAATATCTCTTCGAAGTTCTCGAACATCAATCGGATGAATAAAAAGTCGATATTCAGGAAGTTTATCCCGTATCTCCATGGAATGACCACTCCTTTGTTCATTACTCTATTTCTATGAATGCAAACAAAGGAAGTTTACATACCAATATTCAGCCTGCATTGTGCACTTCACTCTACTCCTGTCCTTTTGCTGACGTACATTAAGATGAGGGGAAATAACGTAAAAATGCGGAGGCATTCAGTACAAATACTTTCTCTCAGTCAAAAGGAGAGGAGGGATAGTCATGTCATTATTTTTTGAAAATGAAATCAACAGAGCGATAGAAAAAGCGAATCGTTTAGGGCTAAAAGATTTCATGTTCCAAGACACCAGGAGTAACAGAAGAGTCACTAGTAGAAAACGAAGAACGTCAAACAAAGCTAGGTTGACTACACGTAACCGCAAACGCACAAGCCGTGTTCAACGAATCACGTCACGCGGTGGGTGTTGCGGAAATAAAATGCGTCTAACGTCGCGCAATCGCCGTCGCACAAGCCGAGTCCGAATGACGTCGCGTAATCGCCGTCGCACAAGCCGAGTCCGAATGACGTCGCGTAATCGTCGTCACACGAGCCGAGTCCGAATGACTTCGCGCAATCGCCGTTGCACAAGCCGAGTCCGAATGACGTCGCGTAATCGCCGTCGCACAAGCCGAGTCCGAATGACTTCGCGTAATCGTCGTCACACGAGCCGAGTCCGAATGACGTCGCGCAATCGCCGTCGCACGGGCCGAGTCCGAATGACTTCACGCAATCGCCGTCGTACGAGCCGAGTTCGAATGACTTCGCGCAATCGTCGTCACACGAGCCGAGTCCGAATGACGTCGCGCAATCGTCGTCACACGAGCCGGGTTCGAGTCACATCACGAAACCGCAGAGAAAATAAATTTAGGCCAAATCAGCGACCGAATTGTAGAAACCGAGCAACTTGTCGAAATCGTTGGTATTAAACTATTGATTGGATAAATGGCCGGTCAAACGGGAAGTAGCTGTCATACCTTTTCAAAAGGAGGCGGTTACTTCCTTTTTTTCATAACAGAAATACGTGTCAAACTGAAATATTATATGATTGAATGGCTGAAGCAGTTAATATCGACAGTCGCTCCATGAAAAAACAGAATCCAGGCGGTTGCCACAGATTCTGTTCTTTACCTACTCGAGTTACTGAAGAAGATTCACTTTTTCCTCTACCGCCTGCATGACGTCATCAATGGATCTGCCTTTCATCGTGATGACCGGGAAGTTGAATTCATGGGTGTTCCCTTCGTTGATGGCCTGGACGATACCTAGATCATAGCCAGTCACCTCTTCGTCGGTATTGAACATCTTCACCTCATAGCCTTTTGCTTGCAAAGCTGCCATCACATCTTCGTACGGTTGTTCAACAGCGATTTTCACCAATTTGCGGCTCCTCCTCTCCTCAGAAAAATCAAGTTCCCTCCTAAAGTGCCCGATATTCCGGAAGTTATAAGCAAGGGTCCGCTTGTTTTGTAGGACGGTTTTTCGTATACTAACAGCATTTCTACGCATCCTTGGTGCGGAAGACATTCATTCAGGAAAACTTTCTGCCGGACCTTTCCATTTACATACACATACTGCACAACAAAAAAATTGAAATTCTTAATTAAAAGACACAAATCACTTTACACAAGTATGGTGGAAGACAATTTTACTTGGGGGGATAGTATGTTTCAAGGTTCTTGGAGAGCGTTGGGATGGATTGGCTTATCAGAATTATGTGCTTTAGGCCTATGGTTTAGCGCTTCAGTGATTGCGCCCGAACTGATTGGAATCTGGAATCTGAGCTCCAATTCGGAAGCTTGGCTTTCTGCTTCTGTACCGATTGGTTTTGTCATATGAGCGTTATGTAGTTCATTTCTTGGGATTGCCGACCGTTTTAACCCCCGAAAAATTTTCGCAATTTCCGCATTGCTAGGTGCCATATTGAATGCCTTATTAATCCTAGTTACTTTCGGAGGTTTCGGTATTTTGCTGAGGGTATTTACTGGAATAACCCTTGCCGGTGTATACCCAACTGCTGTGAAAATTTTATCAGAATGGTTTCCGAGAAAGCGTGGATTGGCAATTGGAATTTTAATTGCCGCACTAACATTAGGATCTTCATTGCCCCATTTTGTGATTATGTTCTTTTCTTCAGTAAGTTGGAAATTCGTGATCGTCTGTAGTTCCGTATTGGCTTTATTATCTGCATTCATCGTTTTGTTTATTTTAGAAGCTGCCCCGGTCAAATCGAAAAGCAGGCCATTCTCTTTGAAATTAATAAAAAAGTAGTTCTGAATAAACCAGTGATGCTTGCGAATTATGGTTACTTCGGCCATATGTGGGAATTGTATGCGATGTGGACATGGCTTCCCGCATTTTTATCTGCTAGTTTCTCAAACTATTCATCCGAAATTCCTCAATGGTTCATTGCTTTGTCCTCTTTTCTTTCCATCGGAATTGCGGGAGGGATTGGTTGTGTGGTGGGGGGACTCATCTCAGATAAAATCGGAAGGGCCAATTTGACGATTATATCTATGGCAATCAGTGCAATCTGTTCGATCCTAATAGGTTTTACATTTGGGCAAATTATTTGGTTAACTCTAATTATCTCCCTTGTTTGGGGAGCGTCTGTCATATCTGATTCCGCCCAATTTTCAGCAGCAGTGTCAGAAGTAGCCGAAGAGGAGTATATCGGCACGGCCCTTACTTTTCAAATGTGCATCGGTTTCCTATCAACTATTTTTTCTATAAATCTCATCCCTATTATTCAGCGAATCGTAGGTTGGGAGTGGGTCTTCATAGTTTTGGCGATTGGACCTATTCTCGGGATTATTACTATGGTCAAATATAGACATTACGAATGCAACATCGAGAAAATGCAGTAGCAGCATTCAAGATTTGTATTGTTTTCGAATTAAACATGATAATTTTGAGGAAAATAAACTATTTAGTGTGGACAAATGGTTTGTACTTGGTAACTTGGAGTGAAAAGCGTCCGCCTGAACTGGAAAGTAACGAGTTTTTAATTGTATCCTTTCCATTATATATAGAACAGCCCTTCGCAAATCCGCGAAGGGCTGTTTTCCTTATAAATCGGCTTCCCATTCGGCGATTTGTTGCCGCACTTTCGGGGCCACTTTCGTGCCGAGCAGCCGGATGGCGTTCAGGACGTCCGCATGCGGCATGGAGCCGAGCGGGACGTGAAGCATGAAGCGGGTTATGCCGACATGCTTTCGCAGATGGACGATCTTTTCGGCAACTGTGTCCGGACTTCCCGCATACAGTGCGCCTTCCAAGCTTCTCGCCGCATCGAATGCTGCGCGGTCGTAATGTCCCCAGCCGCGTTCCCGCCCGATGACATTCATGGCGTATTGAGTGGAAGGGAAAAATTGTTCCATCGCCAGTTCGTCCGTTTCCGCAACGAAGCCGTGCGAGTGGGAGGCGATCGGTAACCGGGTTACATCATGTCCCGCTTGGGCGGCCGCTTGTTTGTACAGTTTAACTAGCGGGGCAAATTGCAGCGGTCTTCCGCCGATGATGGCCAAGACAAGCGGCAGCCCCAATTGTCCTGCACGGACGACCGATTGCGGCGTGCCGCCACTTCCGATCCAGATCGGTAGCGGTGTCTGGACGGGACGCGGATACACCCCGCGGCCCGGAATCGACGGGCGGTGCTTGCCGGTCCAAGAAATGATTTCTTCCGACTGCAATTTTAATAATAAATCCAACTTCTCATCGAACAGTTCATTATAATCTTGCAGATCATACCCAAACAAAGGGAACGATTCGATGAATGATCCCCGTCCTGCCATGATCTCCGCCCGTCCATCCGATATGCCGTCCAATGTCGCGAAGTCCTGGAACACTCGGACGGGATCCGCCGAGGATAGGACCGTCACGGCACTCGTCAGTCGAATCCGTTTTGTGCGGGAGGCCGCGGCCGCCAAGATGACGGCAGGGGAGGAGGCGGCATAATCTTTCCGATGATGCTCGCCCACTCCAAAAACGTCTAATCCAACTTCATCCGCCAAAACGATTTCTTCCACCACTTCCCGGATCCGCTCGGCATGACTGATCGTCTGCCCAGTTTTTACATCGGGTGTCGTTTCTACAAAAGTACTGATGCCAATCTCCATTATCCAACCTCCTAGTTCATCGTAAGTCTACAATAAGTTATCCCCTCTTATCCAACGTTTCGTTCCCACTTGATTGGTAGTCAACTGGAAAATACGCGATAAATGAATCGAAAGAAACAGAAAGCTAGTAATCTGGTTTATTTTCTATCAATAAATACTCAATTTTTATACGGAATCAGGTAGTTGTTCAGACCGAATTTCCTTCCTCGACAGCCAGTGGTGACTAATAACTCGGTACCCAATGCCTATCGCTATTTTGACGGGTTTTGGGTTCTTTTGACAAGGAAATTCCGAGTATGCTATTCATTAGAGTGAACGTTTGCTTTGATTTTCCATTGGAACGGAAATACCTGTACTGGAAAGGTGGGGGATCCTTCTTTCCATGCAGTTATTTTATAAAAAATTTACATGAATTGGAGAGATGAAGCATGTCAGGAATCATTCGCGTTACACCCGCAGAGCTTACGGCAATGGCCAACCGTTATAACCACGAATCGGGGGAAGTTGCATCGCAAATCGGCCGTCTCGATGGCATGATCGGCGAATTGCAATCCGTCTGGGAAGGGGCTTCCAGCGTCGCATTCGCAGAGCAATACGAACGCCTTAAGCCGCATTTCAATGAAATGAGAGAATTATTGAGCGAAATCGGAATCCAGTTGAACCGTGCAGGGGAAGCATTGCAAGATGCGGACCAGCAAGTGGCAAGTCAAATTCGCGGCTGAATGCAATCCATATGTATCGTATTCGGAAGCGTCTTTCTTTCAAGTGGAAGGCGCTTCTTTCTTTGGAGGGGACCATCATGTACATAGAAGTCACCGTGGATCTGTCCCGCTACGATGCCGAAGAATTCGATTTGCGGCTTTCTGATTTTCATTCGATCAAGAAAATGATCGACATCGCATGGCAAGCCCGCTCGATTTCCGAAAGGCAACGGGAAGGGCATTGGGTACGGGTGGTGAATAAACAGACAGCATTTCCGGGTTATCTCACGTTGGCCGAATGCGGCATCACGACCGGAGACCGGCTTGAAATTTTGTGAAGGGGAAATCGGGATGTCCAAAAAGACCAGCTCTTATTTTGAAAGTTTAGTAGATACCGAAGTCCTCCGGGAAGAAAAGCACGTCACCTTGGCTTTCCATCGAGAGCGGATTGGCTTGAAAAGTCAGGCCGTCATCGAGTTCCTGCGGGAAGCTGAACCGGCCATCCGGAAGGAGATCCGGGTGACGGAGGATGAATTGATCATCCAAGCAACAATTCCGCCCACTTTCCATCCATTCGAATCTTTGGGGAAGGAAGATTTGAAAACGAGATGGATCTTTGCCCACCAGCTCATTGAGAAGGTGGAAAACCATCCGCATGAACGGCTGACTGTTGTCGTCTGTCCGGAAAACATCGTCCATAACGCAGGGATGAAGCCGTTTTTCATCCATTACGGTGTGATTGACGGATTGCCGCCTGCCGAACAGGATCCGAACCGGGTCTGGCTGGAAACGAAAGCTTCCGTCGCCGCCGCCGTAGATGGATCCAAAACGTTCGACGAATATATCAAATACGCGGACGCCTTGAATTTGAATGCAACTGAATCCGCCATTTTATCCGCCGCCGATCCCCAAGAATTAAAAGCATACTGCCAAGGACAAATCGAGTGGCTGGATCAACAAGAGAAACTATACATACAGATGCCGAAGAAGAAATGGAAGACTTGGCAAATGACCACATTCGCTCTCGGGATTATCTTGATTCCCGCATTTATTTTCATGTTCCATTATTTCATTTATAAGAAACCGATGAATGAAGCGTATTTGGCGAGTCACCAGCAATTTTTGAACCATCGGTATAGTGAAGTTGTGACGGTCCTTGAGCCGCAAAGTGTGAAAAAGATGCCCTATGTCGTGTTGTATGAGGCGGCGTATGCGTACGTCACGAACGAGCGGCTGGACGAGGAGCAGAAACGGAATGTCTTGGCCAATATCACATTGCAGACCGATGCGGATTATTTGAAATATTGGATTTACATCGGCCGGGCGGAAGCGGAAAAAGCGGTCGATTTGGCAAGGTCGATGGAAGATGGCGAGTTGCTTGTCTACGGCTTATTGAAAAGGCGGGAAGAGATCCAAGCGGAAAAAGATTTGACAGGCGAGGAGAAGCAGCGGCTGTTGGAGGAAATCGATCACGAAGTCGAAGAATATGAAAAGCTGATGGAACAAGAAGCCGAAATGCAGCAGCAATTGGAAGCGGATCAGGAAAAGCCTGCCGAGGCAGACAAGCCGGAGGTGAAACAGCCGGCGAAAGAGGAGGAATCGCCTGCATCGAAAGACAAACCGGCCGATGCCACTCCGACTTCAAAAGAAAAGCCGGTTGAAGAAAAGGCGAAGCCTGATGAGGAAACCCAGAAGGCCCCTGCTTCAGAGAAAGAGCCGAAGCCTTCAGGTGAATAAATGATGTCCGCAGTTTACATGAAAGTAGGTGAGTGTTAGGTGGAGCTTTGGCTGTTCTATGACCGGTATTCGCAACGGGTCCAGTTCCAGGAATACGATTTTAAACGTCTGACAATTGGTCCTTCCGTCGAGGATGACGTGACGATGTTGACGTTTCCGTTCCCCCGCGGCCCCATGATGATGGAGGAAGGGAAGGACGGGTTTGATCTCCGGGAAGACGGGGAGCTGTTAGGTGTTCTGACGAAAGAAGGAAAAGTGTCCATTCCCCGGAAAGGGAGGGTGCTGGATCTTTATGTGACATCCTCCATGTCCCGTGAGAAGACGTATTATACCGGGTTCGAAAAGGTCATCTCTTTCGGGTGTCAAAACGATCATGCAACTTGTCAACTTCTGGGCCGCGCCTTTCCTGCTCGGCCGGGAGGCTCTTTTTCTCTTATTAAGACATCATCGGGATGGCGCATTGAAATGGACGACGCTTGCCGATTGTATCGGAACGGGGAGCAGCTGGAAGGCCATCCGCAGCTGAAGCTCGGCGATATGGTGCAATGGGAGTCGATGGAAATCCGATTGCTGGAAACGGATGTACTTGCCATCCGTTCCGTCGGTGCCTATCGGACGGAACTTCCCGAGTTCGAGTTGCCGAAGTCCGAGATGGCGGAAATCTATCCTGATTATCGTCGGACCCCCCGTATGATCCATGAGCTGCCGGATGAAAAAGTAAACCTGACGTTCCCTACGCAGGAGAACGATAATTTAGGCAGAGGGCTTTGGCTCATCGTGTTGCCGCCGCTCGTCATGCTGATCGTGTTGGGTCTTGTGGCGATTTTGATACCACGCGGGATTTTCATCATCATTTCCATCACGATGTTCACGGTGACGCTCCTGACGTCCACTGTCCAATATTTCAATGACAAAAAAAGACGGAAGTTGGGCGAAGAAAAAAGGAAGCGCGTCTACACAGCGTATTTGAAAAATATGCGGGAAGAGCTCTACGCATTAGCTAAAAAACAGAAAGATGTCCTTCGTTTTCATTTTCCTTCTTTTGAACAGATGAAACATATGACGAACCAATTGTCCGGCCGCATTTGGGAGAAGACATTGGATAGCCATGACGCGTTGGAGTTCCGTCTCGGCTCAGGAGCCGTCCCGTCCAGCTACCAGATTTCCTTGTCTTCCGGGGATTTGGCGAACCGGGATACAGATGATCTGCTGGCCCAGTCGCAAAAAATGGAATCTGCATTCAAGGAAATTGCAGATGCCCCGATTACGGCAAGTTTAGCGAAAGGCACGGTCGGGTTGATCGGAAAAGAGTCGATTCTCCGGAACGAGTTGAACCAATTGGTTGGACAGCTCGCTTTTTTCCATAGCTACCATGACATGCGGTTCATCTATATTTTCAAGCATGCCGATTATCCGAAAGTGAAATGGATGAAGTGGCTGCCTCACTTCACATTGCCGCATATGCATGCGAAAGGGTTTATTCATAACGAGCAGACGCGGGACCAGCTCTTGTCCTCGCTTTACGAAGTGATCCGGGAACGGGATGGCGATGAGAATAAAGGGAAGGTGATTTTTGCCCCACATCTCGTGTTCATCGTGTCGGATTATCAATTGATTGCGGAACATAGCATCCTGGAATTCTTGGAAGGGAAGAACTTGCAGGAACTTGGAATTTCCGTCATCTTCACAGCGAGTGCCCAGGAACGGATCCCGGAGAACGCCAAGACACTCGTCCGCTATTTGAATGAGCGGGAAGGCGAGATCATCATGGATGCGAAAAAGGCGGTCCGTGTCCCGTTTCGGCTCGATCGAGTGGACGACGGGACGAATGAGCGATACGCCCGGATGTTGAAGACGCTGAATCATCAAGTCGGCATGGTCAGTTCCATTCCGAAGATGGTGAGCTTCTTGGAACTTTACGGCGTAAAAGAGGTCGAACAGCTGCCGATCGAGCAGTTTTGGCTGACGAATGAATCTGCGAAATCGATGGCAGTGCCGATCGGTTTCAAAGGGAATTCAGATGCCGTAGAGTTGAATCTCCATGAGAAGGCGCATGGCCCCCATGGCTTGCTCGCCGGGACGACGGGTTCCGGGAAGAGTGAATTTTTGCAGACGCTGATCTTATCGCTTGCTGTCAAGTTTCACCCCCATGAAGTCGCCTTTTTGTTAATTGACTATAAAGGCGGCGGGATGGCTCAGCCATTCAAGAACATCCCGCATCTGCTCGGGACGATTACGAACATCGAGGGAAGTAAGAACTTCAGTATGCGGGCGCTCGCTTCCATCAACAGCGAATTGAAGCGCAGACAGATCCTGTTTGACCGATCCAGCGTTTCGCATATCGATGAATATACGACGCTATACAAAGAAGGGAAGGCACCAGAGCCGATGCCGCATCTGCTGCTCATTTCGGACGAATTTGCCGAATTGAAAAGCGAAGAGCCGGAGTTCATCCGGGAGCTGGTCAGTACGGCGCGAATCGGCCGGAGCTTAGGCGTCCATCTCATCCTGGCGACACAGAAGCCGGGCGGTGTCATCGATGAACAGATTTGGAGTAACGCCCGTTTCCGGGTCGCCTTGAAAGTGCAAGACGAATCGGACAGTAAGGAAATCTTGAAAAACAATGACGCGGCTTCCATCACGGTGACCGGCCGAGGCTATTTGCAAGTCGGCAACAATGAAGTATATGAATTATTCCAATCGGCTTGGAGCCGGGCCCCTTACATGGAAGAAACGTTTGAAGGCGAGGATGAAATCGCCATCGTAACGGATCTCGGATTATATCCGCTATCCGGCATTCAAACCCGCCCTGCTTTAAATAAAACGAAGATCACCGAAATCGAAGTAGTCACAGAAAGAATCGTCCAAACCCAGCAGGAACTCGGAATCCAAAAATTGCCGAGCCCATGGCTGCCGCCGCTTGCTTTACGGATTGACAGAACGACAGAGACGGAGCTGAAACCTTCCGTTGTCCCACTTGGCATGATCGATGAAGCCGAAAAGCAGAGCCAATCCCCGATCGGTTACCATTTGATGGAGGACGGGAATGTCGGCGTCTTCGGTTCACCGGGCTACGGAAAATCGTATACGTTGTTGACGTTGGCGCTTGGCATCGCGGAGAAGCTGTCTCCGGGACAAGCCCATTTCTATATTCTGGATTATGGCAACGGTTCTTTATTGCCCCTGCGCCAACTGCCGCATACGGCGGATTATTTCACGCTTGGGGAAGATTTGAAACGCCAGAAGCTGATCAAGCGGATCACAGATGAAATCGCCAAGCGGAAACGGGCATTCCAGCAAGCGGAAGTGAGCCATATCGGCATGTATAACGAGGTGGCCTCCGAGCCGTTCCCATTCTGGTACATCGTCGTCGACAATTACGATCTTGTACGAGAGGAAATGGAAGAGACCGAACTGCTACTGAATCAATTCGGCCGGGACGGGCAATCGCTCGGCATTTATCTATTTGTCGGGGCGACCCGGGCCCAATCCGTCCGCCAGTCTCTCATGAACAATCTCAAAACGAAAATTGTGCACTATCTGATGGACTCCTCGGAAGCATTCGGTATTGTCGGACGTGTGCCGTTCGATTTGGAGCCGTTCCCGGGACGCGCGGTCCTTAAAAAGGAAGAGGCGCATTTTGCTCAAGTTTACTTGCCGGCGAAGGGAGAAACCGATTGGGAAGTGCTTGAATCGGTGAAGAAAGCCGTCCGGTCCATCAAAGAACAATATCGCGGCCATCCGGAGGCCGAACCGATTCCAATGTTGCCGCTTGAGTTGACGACCGATAATTTCTTCGACTATGTGAAACGTCCATTACAAGCTGGCCAATTGCCGATCGGTTTGGATGAGGAGACCGTGCAACCTGTTTTGCTTGATTTCACCAAGACCAATCACTGCCTGATCATCGGGCAGCCGCAGCGCGGCAAGACGAACCTACTGAAGTTGCTGCTTCATCAATTGAACGAACAGGAGAAGGGCTTCATCGGCATTTTCGACTCGTTCGACCGAGGATTGGTGGAGTTCGGCAAAGAGGAAGACGTCGACTACTTGGAGACGAAAGAGCGGTTGGCGGATTGGCTACAAGTTGTGGAATTGTACTTCGAAAGGACCGAAGAAATCTATTTGGAAAATCTTCAGAATGGCAAGCCGACGACGATCCTGCCATCCTTTTTCATCATCGACGGCTATACGAGATTTTTGCAAACCGTCGATCCGGGAATTCAGGATCGGTTAGCGAAGCTGATGAAGAAATACTCGCATTTAGGTTTGAACATCATCGTGTCCATTACGAATGCGGAAATTACGAAAGGGTATGATCCGTTCACGAATGAGTTGAAGCTCGTGCGGCAAGCCCTCCTCTTCATGAGGAAATCCGAGCAGACGTTGTACACCTTGCCGTATGAACGGAAAGAGCCGGAATTGCCGCTCGGCTATGTCCACTACGTCCTGAACGGCTATGACCTAAAAGTGCTCACACCTTTATGCAAGTTGGAGAGGAAGATTGTGCAATGAGTAGCAATAAAAAACAAAAAATTAGATTGATAGCCGTCATGCTGTTAATTCTTGCAATTCCCATCGTGTTTTTCCAGTTGTTAGGTGGCAGTCTTCTCCATGTGAATGGCCAACAGAAGCGGATCATCGCTATCGTCAATGAAGACCTCGGGGATGCCCGGGACGGGGAGTCGATCGAGATGGGAAAGGAAGTCGTCTCGATCCTTTCCGACAATTCTCCCTATGAATGGAAAGTGCTCGGACGTGGTCAGGCGGCGAATGGACTGAAGTCGAACCAATACGAAGCCATCGTCTATATCCCTTCCGATTTTTCGGAGCGCATCATGTCGTATGACGAGCGAAATCCGCAAAAAGCGGAATTTTCCTACCAAGTGCAACGTCAGAAGGATGGCGCACAAAAGGAAAAAGTGCTAAATGAAATCAAAGAAGCGACTAGCCGAGTGAATGACAAAATCTCCACATTGTACTGGAGTTATGTCGCGCTGGAAATGGACCATATCAAAAAGGAATTCGATACGATCCTGACGAAGGAGACTGAATTCCTTGATGCGATGTCCGAATACTACAAGCCAGGCTCTGAGGCGCTTGCAGAAAAGATGAGACAGCAAAAGGAACAAATGGAGGGAATCCGTTCCCTCATCGGCAATGCGGGGGAAGCCCATAACACGCATATCCAGAATGCGGAAACATTTGGTGCGGAATTGTCCGACTTTGTCTCCTATGTCGATCAGTATAAAAATTTCCAAGCCCAGCAAAAGGACATTTTGCTGCAAGTGCAAACGACTAGTTTGGAAAAGATCCAGAACGCAGCTGCCGCGCAAACGCAGCGATTCAACGAATCTCTCCTAGCCTTGGAGGAAAACAATGAGGAATTGAACTCCAAGATTACGGAAGTGAATGAAGCAATCGAGGACAATAAAGAAAAGCTCAATGCCTTGGCCGAGCTGCGTCAACAGCAGGTCGATCGCCAGGTGGACGAACTGCTTGCCGTACAAGGGACGGCCATCGATCGGTATAACCACTCGCTTTTCAGCCGGCTGGAAAAAGAGCTGGAGGAAGGGAAGAGAGGTGCCAGCAAACCATTCTCATCTGAAGACATCGAAGGCTTGCCTTATCAAAAAGAATGGCAGTCCATCCAAAATGATCTGCTAGCAAAATCGCAGGAGAAAACTAACCGGGCAACGCCCAATATGGCTGAGGAACAACAGAAGTTACAGGAACTCCTAGCCTCATTGGCCATGTTGAAGACGAAAGTCGGGGAGGATGAACTTGGCCTGCAGTTGGCAGCCGACATCACCCAATTGGAAACAGAGTTTAAATCGCTCAACGATTCGATGGCAGAAAAGGCTCAGTCCATGAACGAAATGGCCAACACCGATGCCGGAGATATGCGGACAGCAGCCAATGAATATAATGATCTCTATGCGTCGTTCGAAACACTTGCTGGAAAGTTCAACACGTTCCGATCGATTCTGGAAAATACGCCAGCAGACCAGACCGGCATCCGCTATGCCATTCATTTGAGAGAAGAGGCCTTGCTGAAAAATCCGGCATTGTCGGCTGTGGAGCAAGAACAATTTAAAAAGCTGTTCACTCAAACTCCTGTGTCTGCAGATACCGCTTCACTTATGTCCTATTATGCAAAATTGGACCAATACGAGTACATGCTTGAAGAACGCCAACGGGGAGCGATGAAACAGGAACTGCTGAAAGACAAAGTGGTGAAGGACCTGTTAGCCGAGGTCGTGAAACTGAATGAGGAAGAGCTGGCGGGTTGGAGTTCAGTCGGCGACAGCATTCCGCAGACCGAACTTGGCATGGGCAATGTAAGCTCTTCATTCGCCGCAATCATGTCCGGCTATGAGCAATCGATGGAAGAACAACATCTAGCGTTACAAAGTGATTTGGATTCCATCAACGAACAAGCGGCCACTCTCTTGGCACAGCTTCAATCGACCGAAGGGGAGCCGGTCCAGGCAGTCGCGGAAGGCCAAGTGCTCGGCGGCCAGCAAAATATCAGCTCCCAACTGGTGTCGTTGAGCAGCCAGATGGCCTCCTTGTCTGAACGGCAAGATGGTTTGGTCAACTATGCAGTCGATTTATATGGGAAAGCGAATGATTTGAAAGACACCTCCGCCATCTTCAGTGATAAATGGCAGACCAACCTGGAGGAGATGTCCGAATTCCAAGGTGATATCGAAGGGTATCTCGCCAACACCTACGTTGACGGGCAGGAAAACGGCTATGTATTCAATTATCTCGTCAATCCGTTGGAAATTCGGGGAGAAGCACTGTTGGCAGAAGAGATGAAGAAAGTGCCGCCACTGATTCTGTTCGTCATCTTATTAATCAGCAGCTTGCTCATCGGCTTTTTCACCCATCGGTTCGGGAAGAGGATCGGGTCCCGTGTCGGATTGGGAATGATCGTCCTATTATCCTTGCTTGTCGGATTGATCATCAGTCTATATAGCGTCAATATGTATATACTCCGAGACGACCGGGCCATTGAGTGGACTGTTTTCACCGTATTATTATTGCTCGCGGGCGCCGCGCTCATCCGGGCAGCACTCGATGTCAATCCGACGGTCGGATGGATTGCTGCCATGGTGCTCATGGGGATGTACATGATTCCGTTGCTCGTCTTAGGCGTTCCGGAAATCAAAGTTCCCGATCTCGTATCGAAAGTGTTCATTTCCATCAAGTATGAGCCGGAAACCCTATTCGGATGGGGTGCGACCATCGTCGGTTTACTTGCCGTAGTCCTGTTAGCAATTTCCTATTTTCTCAATCGTCCCCGAAAAATTGAAACTTCCACGGCGGAATAACGGTATGAATAGGAAGCTAGTTGCAATTCTTCTATTAGTGGCGTTCAGTTGGATCGCCCGGCCGGCAATCGGGACCGCAAATTCCGATGAATCCATCAAGGAATTGGAACCGGTGTTGTATGAGAGGTTACAGTTTAAAAAGAACACCGATTATCTGCATGATGCAGGGAAGATCGAGATGAAGAACACGATTCCGACGAAGCAATTCGATATCCATTTCGATGGGAGCCGGAAATTGCCGGACCGCGGCGACACGGTGAAGTTGTTCCGGAAAGCGGAACGGAGTGAGAGGGGCACCGTGGCTGCCAAGTCGAAGGAACTCGGCCTATTTGCCAATGAAGTGCCAAAGCGTGAGGAAGCTGCGGCAGGGCCGGGTGTCCTCGATGGACCGTCCTCCAATTCGGGCGGCCGAACGTTGGTTTTCATCTTGTTGATCGCCATCGGGGCCATCGTGCTGTTCACCGTTTTCATACCGAAAATTATTCAAGAATCTCCGGCGGAGGAGAGGAGAAAGGGGAGTCACTCATGATAGCTTTTTATATCGCGTTAAAAGCGAAGAAATTGAATGAGGTGGCACGGCTGCAAGCTTGTCAGGCAAACTTGGAAAGCAAGCAAGGCGAATTCCAGCAAAACGAAGGGAAATGCTTGGAACCGGAATTGACGTTGACGACATGGCATGGAAAGCATGCTTCCGATTTTGATGATATCCGGGATGCGGATATTCACGCTTCCTACTTGGAGCTATCCGGCGATCAATTCACAAAAGTGTTTGACGCGATTGCGGCCAAAATTGCGGAGCTGCAAGCGGAAATCGTGCAAATCCAAGCAACGATCGACCGATTGCTGGCGGAACAGGCGGCAGCGTCTGCGCAGTCGTAAGAAGAACAAAAGGGGCCGCGAATACTTGAGAGGGAGGCATCACCATGACAGAAATGAAAGTCATATACGCAGAGGTGGAAAACCAGCTGGGTGAAATTGTAGGGGCAGCGGAAGGATTGGATCCGAAAGCTGTTCCCCCCATCTCCCAAAACCAGTTGGACGTCGTCACCAAATTGACCACGTTGCAGACGCAGTTGGAGACATTGTTGACTAACTATAAAACGTTATTGCTCAAAAACATGGAAACGACGGAGAAGTCGGTAGAATTCATCCGCACATCGGACGAACATGTCGGCAAGGGGATTGCAGGTGCCGCCGTCGCATTCGATCAAAGGAGCATGATTAAATGAAGATCCTGAAGGTGAGCACTTTCACAGACGGTCTGCAACAAAACATAGCTATGCTGGATCGGCTGGAAGGGGAAATCCAGCAAATCGATACGACGATCCAGAAGTTGGTCGGCATGGACGATGCACTGAAAGGGGAAGGCGGGAATGCCATCCGCGCCTTTTACCAGGATTGCCATTTGCCGCTCTTACAATTCATGCAGCTTTTCAAAAGCAATTTCCATTGCGTGCTAAACCAGATGGAAGCGGCGTTGGAGACGTTGGAATCAAATCCTGACGGCTATATCCAAGAGAGTTTCTTGGAAGGGGATGTAGAGGAAGGTCTGACGGAAATTTCCCAAGTGACATCGGGGTTGACCGATGAAGCGAATGCCATCATGGCCAAAGTCGCCGATATTGTCGCCCTGCCGAATTTGGATGACAGCGATGTCCGAAGCGGGGTGGATACGGCAAAAAAACGCCGGGACCGAACAATTGCCGATTTGAACATGTTTGATTCGACCCAAACGGATGCGTTAGCGAGTGTGGAGTCCGATTTGTTGACGATGGAGCTATGGCTGATGGACATCCAGTCCCTTATGGAAGATAACTTGACGGATGTATCGTTCCCGTCCGACCAGTGGGCTAAGTATGCTGCCGGGGCACCGCTCCAGGTCGTACTGGATCACCGCACGACGCCGGTCGGAGGTACGTTATCATCAGGCGAAAAGAAAGAGGATGTCGGTAACGGCTACTTCAATCTGGAAGAATTGAAA